>CAZMGG010000109.1:12125-19936 GCA_964565715.1 uncultured candidatus Brocadiaceae bacterium
GCCTACTTCGGCACCGGCACGAACACCCGCTGCAGCTCCTGCAGCTTCTTGCGCTGCTCGGCGGACATCGGCACCTCGCGCAGCACGCGCCGCATCCAGGCCTGCTGGGTCTGCGCCGCCCGCGTCGAACGGCCCGCGCGCAGGAAGCTGCCCTGGCCGTGCTCGATGGTGCTGCCGGTCTGGCTCCACATCTCCGCCGGCGCCGCATGGGCGACCTCGGTCATGATCTGCCGGATCCGCGCCGCCGACGCATCGTCGAACTCGAGCCGGCTGACGACCTTCTGCGACACATTGGTCACGTAATCCGCCGGCGTGGCCGCCGACGTCTTCTCGGCGAAGCCCTGCCACATGATGCCGGTGCGATACAGGTTCATGCCGTCGAAGTCGGTGGACCCCTCGGGATACATCAGGGCACGCTGCTCCGGCGTGAGCTGCTGGGCCAGCTCCCCATAGAGACGATCCTTCATCGCCACCTCTGCCAGCAGCTTGTCCAGCTCCATCTCCGCCGGCATCGAGTGGATGCCCTCGTTCTCGGCGGTGTAGCTCCGCACCAGGTTGGCCACCGCGTCCTTCTGCGCGGTGTTCAGACCCTGGCCGGCATTGTCCAGCATGCTGGCCAGCATGTTGCCGGCCACCATCGGATGGCTGAACACGCCGTTCGGGCCCGCGCCGGGCAGCTTCGCCGCCATCAGCTTCGGCAGCTGTTCGACCAGCTTCAAGTTGAGCGAACCGATCTTGACCGCGAGTTCCAGCGGCATCTCCTCGCCGGAATCCAGCGCCTTGCTCAGTTCGACCAGCAGATCGGCCATCTCGCCCGACACCTTGCCCATGGTGGACCAGTCGATGTCCTTCAGCAGTTCGGCATAGCGCGGATCCATCACCAGCGGCTTGTCGGCGGTCACCGGCACCGGCTCCGCCACCGGCGCGGTGACGGTCTCGGCCGGCGCCGGCGCCGTCACCGGCCGACGGGCGAGCTGGTTCTCCAGGTCGCTGAGGCGCGCCTTCAGGTCCTGGTTCTCCTGCTCCAGGCGTTGCACGTCGGCCGCCGCCTTGGCGACGTCGGAGGTGCCCGGAGTCGGCGTCTCGAGCTTGAGCACCTGCCCGGCCTCGGCACGCTGGGGCTGCCCCAGGAAGTGCCAGGTGGCGGCTCCCGCCACCACCGCCAACGTCAGCGAACCGGCTGCGACCCAGCCATTCTTCAAGGAGACATCCATCGTTTCGACCTCCAATGCGGTGCCTGGCTCCGTCTCGAGCAGTCCGAACGGCGCCAAGGTGAACTCGGACCTGGTGGCCACTGCCGCGCGCAATCCGTCGCCGCGTCGCAGCAGGACCACCGCACGCTCGCCGGCGGCGAGCCGTTGCCCGGTCCCGCCGGTGCCTTCCCTGGGCCGCTCCGGCGGCCCGGCGTCGATCACGGTCAGCTCGCCCTGCAGGACCTCCACGGCCACCTGCACCGCCGTCGTGCGCCCCGGCGGGCCCGAACGCGGCCCCAGCAGCAGGGCACCGAGCAGCAGCCCCGAGAGCAGGGCCAGCGCGGCCAGCAGGATGCTGCGCGGCGACACCGTCGGTCGGCGCCCGGCGGCGGAGCGGCCACCCGTCCCGCCGTGCAGCCGCCGCAGCACCGCATCGGCCAGATCCGGCGGCCGGTCGCCGTGCAGTTCGAGCAGGGCCCGCTCGGTGACGCGATCCTCCCACGCGGCGCGCAGGTCGGGTTGGTGTGGATCCGTCACGTGCCGATCCTCCGTTCGACGCAGGCGCGCAGCGCCGTGCGCAGCCGCCGCATCAGGCTCTTGACGCCATCCTCGGACAGGCCGAGTCGCTGGCCGATGTCGCCCCGCGAGGCCCGTTCCTCGTACTGCATGCGGATCGCCTGCCGGCCGCGCCCGTCCAGTTCGTCCAGGCACTGCCGCAGCGCCGCCAGATGACCCTGGCCGCCATCGTCGCGCACGAACGCGGCGAACGCGGCGTCGGCGGCGGCGACGCTGGCCGGATCGGCCCCGGCGGCCCCCGGCTCCGAATCGGCGGACTCGTCGATCCGCAGCATCGGCTTCCGCCGCAGGGTCTTCAGGAAGAAGTTGCGCGCCACCGTGCGCAGCCAGGCGGCGCGGGAAACGCGGCCCTGATCCTGGAACGGCGCCCGCAGGAGCTGCAGGAACGTCTCCTGGGTCAGGTCGTCCGCCAGCTCCGGCGTGGCCCCGAGGTAGCGCAGGTACCGCCACACCTCGGCCTGGTGCTGGCGCACCAGCGCCGCCGGGTCGGGCGGCGCCGGCCGGTCGGCGCCGGCGCGGGTGAGGGACGGGATCACGTCGTCAGAAGCCATGGGCGGGCCGGAAGGGTGCGCCGCGGCCCGGAAAACCGCAGGACTCCGGGAAGGGAGTGGTCCGAGGCTCCCATGGGGCGGCGACGCGCTGCTATCCTCCCCGCGCCGTGCCCGCTCCGCCATCGCTCCGTGCCACCGCCGCCTGCGCGGCCCTGGCGTTCGCCCCGGTCCTGGCCCAACGCCTGCCGGTGCCCGGCGACGCCGCCCGGGTGGTGCAGGTGCTGGCGCTGGGGCCGGCGCTGGACCATCTGGCACAACCACATGCCGAAGAGCAGACCCACCGGGAACTGCGCCGCAAGGCCGCCAGGGGCCTCGGCGAGGCGTTGCGGGCCTGCGTCGAGCCGCCGCTGACTGCGCGGGACGGCATCGAGGTGCTCGGCGACGAGACGCTGGTGGTGCTCGGCCTGCCGGAACAGGCCGCCTGGGTCGAGCAGGCGCTGCGGCGCGCGGCCAGCACGCGGCTCGTGCAGGCCGCGATCACCTGCCGCGCCATGAAGGTCACCGGCCGCGCGTTCGCCACGTACCTGGAGCCCGCGGGCGCCGCCGGCGGGGAGACGCTCGCGCTGACCGACGCGGCTCTGGCCAGGCTGGAGGCGGCCTGGCGGCCTGACGCGGGCGTGGCGACGCTCGGCATGACCCGGCTGGTGCTGGCGCCCACCGAGCCCGGTGACATCGCGGCACTCCGGCAGAAGACGCGCTATCGCAAGGATGTCATCCCGCAGCAGAAGCCCGACGGCACGGTCGACCTGGTGACCGACTGGGATCTGGTCGAGCACGGGCCGCGGTTCGCCGCGGCGTGGCTGCCGGAGCGCGACGGCGCGCTGGCGGTCGGCGCGACGTGGGAACAGCTCACGCTGGTGCAGCCGATGGCGACCTTCGAATCGACCATCGGCCAGCAGAAGGTGACCATCGACCTGCCGTCATGCACCAGGGTGCGCCTGCAGGTCCGCGGGGTGCTCGAGAGGGGCCATTCGCTGCTCGTGCCACAGCAGCAGGGCGAGGACTGGCTGATGCTCCTGGTGACCTGGTCGGTCGAGTGATGCCCCCCGGTCCCGCACCGTGAGACATGCCACCGCCATGAACCTCCGCATCCTGATCCTGCTCCTGACCACGGCGGCCACCGGCAACGCGCAGACCTACGTCGTCGACGCGAACAACGGGGCCGGCGCAAACTTCACCAGCATCGACGCCGCCGTTGCCGCCGTGCCCGACGGCGCCGTGCTGCTCGTGCAGCCTGGCTCCTACGCGCCCTTCGCGATCACCGGCAAGGGCCTCACCGTCCTCGGCCAGCCCGGCGTCGTGGTCACCGGGGCGCCGTTCCAGCGGACCGACATCACCATCACCGGCACGGCGACGCACCAGACCGTCGTCGTGCGCGACATCGTCCTGCGCAGTTCCTTCGGCGGGCCGCTGCAGCTCGACGTGCGGTCCTGCCGGGGCCCGGTGTTCCTGCAGCGTACGACCCTCGATGTCGGCCCCTACCCCGGCAGCGAGCGCGGACTCTCCTTGCAGGACTGCGCGCAGGTGCTGCTGGAGGCCTGCGGCCCGTTCCAGAAGGCTCCCGGGCCCGCCGGCGTGCTGGCCATCGATCTGCAGCGCAGCGAGGCCACCCTGCTGGGCTGCCACGTGCTGTTCACCCATGGCGGCGGCCTGCGGGCGCTCAACACCAACCTGCGCCTCGTCGACTGCACGATCGACGCGACGCAGCCGGCGATCGAAGTGACCAGCGCCACGGTGCAGATCGCCGGCAACAGCCGCGTGACCGCGTCCTACCTGGGCCAGGGCATCGCCTTCGGCGGCCGCGGCCTGATCCGGCGCGATCCGGGCGTGCCGGTCACGGGCAGCATCGCGTTCGGCGTGACCGTGCTGACCGCACCGCAGCCACTGGTGCGCAACAGCGGCGGCGCGCTGGGCACCACGGCGAACGCGGCCCTGCACGGGCCCGCCGGCCACTTCGGCATCCTCTGCCTCGGCGTGCCCAGCCCGCCCCGGTGGCTGCAGGGCATCACCCACACGGCGTGGCTCGGGCCGGGCCTCGTCGCGGGCCCCACCGGCCTGTTCGGCCCGCCGATCACCGCCCAGGTCGCGGTGCCGGCCGATCCCCGGCTGCTCGGCGCGCTGTTCGGCTGGCAGGGCGTGACCCTCACGCCGACGCTGGACATCGTGCTCACCAACCCGGTGTTGTTCGCACCCTGAAGGCCGGCAACCCCCGTGACCAGGCGCGGGACCCTCGCTATCACCCGCCGCGCGGAACGCCCTCCCGCCGGACCCCTCCGGAGCCTGCCCATGGCCTGTTCGCTTCGCCGTCGCGACTGCCGCCGCGGTCTGCGTGTCCCGCTCTTCCTCCCCCTCACGCTGCTCGCCACGGCGCTGCCCGCCCAATGGACGCCGCGGCCGCAGGCGCCGGCCCCCACCCCCAGCGCGCGCGCCGCCGCCGGCCTCGCCTTCCACACCGCGCAGCAGGCGATGCTGCTGTTCGGCGGCCAGGACGGCCAGAACCAGCCGCTCGGCGACACCTGGAAGCACGACGGCCAGCGCTGGTGGCGCGAGAACGGCCTGGCGCCGCAGCCGCGCTGGGCCACGGCGATCGCCTACGTGCCGTCCCGCACGTCGGCGATCCTGTTCGGCGGGCGCGACGCCACCACGACCCGCAACGACACCTGGGAGTACAGCGTCCTCGGCTGGCGGCAGGCGGCGCCAGCAACGACACCGCCCGCCCGCTCCGGCCACCTGCTGGTGCACGACCCGCAGCGCGACCGCACGGTGCTGTTCGGCGGCCTCGACGCCTCTGGCAGCCCGCTCGGCGACACCTGGGAGTACGACGGCCTCACCTGGACCCAGCGCGTCCTGCCGGTCGTCCCCACCGCGCGCTCGCGCATGGCCGCGGCCCACGACCCGCTGCGCCGGCACGTGCTGCTGTTCGGCGGCCTGCTCGGCAATGGCAGCGCCAGCGCCGAACTGTGGGCCTTCGACGGCACCGACTGGCGCGAGCTCGGCGCGAGCCTGACGCCGCAGCCCATCGCGCGGCATGGCGCGGGGGCGGCGTTCGATCCCGACCTCGGCCACTTCCTGCTGTTCGGCGGCGCCGACGCCGTCGGCACGCCGCTCGGCGGCGGCTGGCGCTTCGACGGCGCGGCCTGGAGCGCGCTCGGCTCGCCGGCGCCGAGCCCGCGGCAGGACGCGGCGATGGCCTTCGATCCGCAACGCCACCGTGCGCTGCTGTTCGGCGGCCGCCGCCCGGCCAGCAGCGACGAGACCTGGACCCTGCACCAGAACCCCCGCCCGTACGCGGCGCGGTTCGGCCCCGGTTGCAACAACCGCAGCCTGATCCCGGTGAACGACGGCACGCCCGAACTCGGCGGCATCTTCGTGCTCGACCATGGCGCACCGCTGCAGCCGGCGCTGGTGTTCGCCGTGCTCGGGCTCTCCAGCCTGCAGAGCCTGGGCCAGCCGCTGCCGCGACCGCTGCCGGTGCCCAACCTCAGCTGCCTGCAGCTGGTGGATCCCGCCGTGTCGGTGCTGGTGCCGCTGGGCCCGAGCGGCCACCGGCTGTTCCTGCCGGTGCCGGCCCAGTCCTCCCTGCTCGGCGCCGAGCTGCTGCTGCAGGGCGTCGACTTCTCCACCCAGGGCACCGCGCTCCTGGTCCACACCAGCAACGCGGTGGAAGCGCGGCTCGGCGTGTCGCCGACGGTGCAGCTCACCACCGAGAACTTCGCCACGGCGCTGCGGCGCGACCCCGACCGCTCGTCGGGAACGTGGGGCAACGGCGCGCTCTCGCCCGGCCTGCTGGGCGGCGACGGCCGGCACGGCTCGTTCGACCCGAGCCTGGGTACGCCGATCGGGCCGAACGAGTGGGAGTGGAACACCGACCACGCCCTGATCCCGGCGGACCGGACGCTCACCGGCGTCGCCGAACTGGTCACCGACGGCCGCTTCCACTTCACCGACTTCGTGATCCCCGCCGGCGTGACGGTGCGCTTCACCGGCAGCCAGCCGCTGCTGCTGTACGTGCGCGGTCGCGCGGCGATCGACGGCACCCTGGACGCCAGCGGTGCCACGATGGGCGCCTTCACGGTGCGGGACCTCACCAACAACAACCCTGGCAGCATCCTGCCGGGTCAACCCGGCGGCCGGCCGGGCCCCGGCGGCGGCGCCGGCGGTGCCGGCGGCGACCGCTGCAACGGCCAGGGCCCGCGCATCGTCGCCGGCATCAACACCAATGACGGACAGCCGGGTCAGGACGTGCGGGTCCGGGCGGGCCACGCCTACCTCGCGCAGACGTTCCGCACCGGCGGCGCCGGCTCCGCCATGTTCCCGCCCACCGGCGTCAACGGCGCGGTGACCTACACGGTGTCGTTCGCCTTCAACGGCCAGATCGCGCCGGGCGGCTCGGGCGGCGGCTTCGGCGGCCCCGGCGGCGTGGCCACTGTCACCATGCTGCCGCCGGGCGGCAGCACCGGTCCCGCCGCGGGTCCGAGCAATGCCTTCGCGCTGCTGCCGCTGCCGGCGGGCGCCCGCTCGCTGGACCACTTCCTGGTGGGCGGCGCCGGCGGCGGCGGCGGCGGCAGCCATCCGTTCCTGGCGATCACCGGCCAGTTCTCGGACGTGTGGCGGGCCGGCGCCGGCGGGTCGGGCGGCGGCGGTGCGGTGGCGGTGCGCGCCGGCAGCCAGATCGACCTCACCGGCACCCTGGCGGTGCGCGGCGGCGACGGCCGCCTGTTCAGCGACCGGCCAAGCGGCATCCCGTCGCCGGGCGGCGGCGGTTCGGGCGGCAGCGTGCTGCTGCAGTCCATCGTCATCAACCACACCGGCTCGCTCGACGCCCGCGGCGGTGCGGGCGGCAGCATCGCCGGCATCCAGCCGGTCAACCTGTCGGCCATCGTCAACGGCGGCAGCGGCGCGCCGGGCCGCCTGCGGCTCGAGTCGCTGTTCCCGACGATGCCCACCGGCAACTCGGTCCCGACACTGACCGGCAGCGACGTCGTGTTGCTCGCCGACAGCGACGCCCGCGTCGGCGACGGCTCGGTGTTCGTGCGGCTGGGCGGCGCGCCGACCCTCGCGTTGCGTTACGAACTGGACGCGATCGTGAACGGCTCGCCGGTGCGCTTCAGCGACGATCCAGCGGTGGGCCCGCCGGCCACCGATCCGAACGGCGCGCTGGTGGTGCGCTTCCAGGCCGGCCGCAGCGATGGCATGGGCGGCGTGGTCGCGGCCGGTCCCTGGCGCGCGGCGTTCGGGGTCGACGGCGGCGCCGCCGACCACGTCAGCCGGGACGCGGGCACCCACGTCCGCTGGGACATCGTGTTCCATCGGACCGCGGCGACGGCGACGGTGACCGGGTTGCGGCTGTACTGGCGCTGACCGGGCGCTGGCTCTGCTGCTGCACAGCCCGGCTTCGGCCCAGGTCAACGCACGAGGAACCGATGGCCGGCAGTCGCCCCGTGGCGCAAGGGATCGGCCGGATCGAGCCACAACCACTGGGCGAACACCG
>CAZMGG010000110.1:0-19464 GCA_964565715.1 uncultured candidatus Brocadiaceae bacterium
GTTGGCGCCGGCCTCGGCGATGTGGTAGCCGGAGATCGACACCGAGTAGAAGTTGCGGACGTCGTTGCGGGTGAAGTACTGCTGCACGTCGCCCATCAGCTTGAGGGCGAACTCGGTGGAGAAGATGCAGGTGTTCTGCGCCTGGTCCTCCTTGAGGATGTCGGCCTGCACGGTGCCGCGCACGACTTTGATGGTGTCGGCGGCGATCCGGGCGTAGGTCTCGGCGTCGAGCACGTCGGCGCCGCTGCCGCCCAGCAGCAGCGTGCCCAGCCCGTCGTGGCCGGGCGGCAGCTCGCCGCGGTAGACCGGCGGCTGCTGGCCGCGGGCGCGCCAGAGTTCCTCGATCTTGCGGCGGGCGGCGTCGGCGCCGCCGGCGGCGCGCAGGTGCTTCTCGCACTGCTGGTCGATGGCGGCGTTGAGGAAGAACGCCAGCAGCATCGGCGCCGGGCCGTTGATGGTCATCGACACCGAGGTGGCGGCGTCGCAGAGATCGAAGCCCGAGTAGAGGCGTTTGGCGTCGTCGACGGTGCAGATCGACACGCCGGCGTTGCCGACCTTGCCGAACACGTCGGGTCGCTCGGCCGGGTCCTCGCCGTAGAGGGTCACCGAGTCGAAGGCCGTCGACAGGCGCTTGGCCGGCTGGCCCGCCGACAGGTAGTGGAAGCGGCGGTTGGTGCGCTCGGGGCCGCCCTCGCCGGCGAACATGCGGGTCGGGTCCTCCTGGGTGCGCTTGAACGGATAGACGCCGGCGGTGAAGGGGTGCCGGCCGGGCACGTTCTCGCGCAGGAGCCAGCGCAGGCGGTCGCCCCAGCCCTGGTAGCGGGGCAGGGCGACCTTCGGGATGCGCAGGCCGGACAGCGAGATGGTGTGGTTCGGCACCTGCAGGCTCTTGCCGCGCACCTGGAACGTGTAGTGGTCGTTGCGGTAGTCGGCGACCATCTGCTCCCAGGAGTCCAGCAGGGCGCGGCAGGCCGGATCGAGCTTCTGCTGCGCGTCGGCGATCAGCGCCGACAGGGCCGCGCGGGCGGCGTCGGCGTCGGCCGGCAGCTGCTGCCGGCTGCCCTCGAGCTGGTAGAGGCGCTGGGCCAGGGCCGCCTGCTCGTCGGCCCAGCGATCCTGGCGCCGGTTGGACTCGACGATGTCGGCGAGGTAGCGCACGCGATCGCCGGGGATGACGTGGGTCGTCTCCGGCTGGCCCTCGCGCAGGGTGACGGTGGACGCGAAGCGGCCGGGGCGGCGTTCGGCCAGGGCGGCCATGACCGCACGGTAGAACGCGTTGGTGCCCGGATCGTCGAAGGTGGCCGCCATGGTGCCGAAGACCGGCATCGCGTCGGGCGACCGGTCGAAGGCCTTGCGGTTGCGCTGGACCTGCTTCTTCACGTCGCGCAGGGCGTCGCGGGCGCCCTTGCGGTCGAACTTGTTGATCGCCACCAGGTCGGCGAAGTCGAGCATGTCGATCTTCTCGAGCTGGCTCTGCGCGCCGAACTCCGGCGTCATCACGTAGAGCGACAGGTCGGCCAGCTCGGTCACCTCGGTGTCGGACTGGCCGATGCCGGCGGTCTCCAGCACGATCAGGTCGAAGCCGGCCCCGCGCAGCAGGGTGAGCGCAGGGCCGACCGCGCCGGACAGGGCCAGGTTGGCGCGGCGGGTGGCCATGCTGCGCATGAAGCAGCGCGGGTCCTGCAGCGCGTTCATCCGGATGCGGTCGCCGAGCAGGGCGCCGCCGCTGCGCTTGCGGGTCGGGTCCACCGACAGCACGGCGACGCGGCCCTGCGGGAAGTCGAGCAGGAAGCGGCGCAGCAGTTCGTCGATCAGCGAGCTCTTGCCGGCGCCGCCGGTGCCGGTGATGCCGAGGACCGGCGCCGAAGTCGCCGGGTCGGTCCGCTGCGCCAGCGCCGCCAGCGCCGCGCGGTGCCGTTCCGGCTGGTTCTCGACCAGGGTGATGGCGCGGGCCAGCGCCGCCACGTCGCCGCTGTCGAGGGCGGGCAACGCGGCGTCCTCGGTGGCGGTGGCGAAGTCGCAGCGCGCCAGCATGTCCTCGACCATGCCCTGCAGGCCCAGCTCGCGGCCGTCGTCCGGCGAGTAGATCCGTTCGACGCCGTGTTCCTGCAGCGCGCGGATCTCCTCGGGCAGGATCACGCCGCCGCCGCCGCCGAACACGCGGATGTGGCCGCTGCCGCGGTGCCGCAGCATGTCGACCATGTAGCGGAAGAACTCGTTGTGGCCGCCCTGGTAGGACGTCACCGCGATGCCCTGGGCGTCCTCCTGGATCGCCGCGTCGACGATCTCCTGCACCGAGCGGTTGTGGCCGAGGTGGATCACCTCGGCGCCGGCCCCCTGGGCGATGCGGCGGAAGATGTGGATCGACGCATCGTGGCCGTCGAACAGCGAGGTCGCGGTCACCAGCCGGACCGGATGGCGGAGCCGGAAGGCCGGGGCGGCGTCGTTCGCGGAGGCGGGGGATGCGTCTCGGGTGAGTCGGGTGGCCATCAGGTGGGTGGGAACGGGCGCCTAGGGTAGCCCAGGGGAGCCGTCAGTTCGCCCTTCCACCCGACCTCGCCGCCCGATGTTGGTGGCGAACCGTAACTGCCTGTCGCAGGTTGACTTCGGTCCGGGCGGGCGGATCAGCCGCCGGTGACCGCGCCTTCGGTCGGCATCAGGCTGAAGTGCTGCGCCACGATCTTCCAGTCGTCGCCCATCCGGCAGACGGCGAAGGTGCAGCGGCCGGTCTGGGCGATCTCCCGGCCTTCCTGGTCGATCTGGGTGAGCCGCCAGGTGCTGACCGCGGTGGCGAACTGGTCCTCGAAGACCTGGTAGTCCTGGTCGCGCAGCTCCAGCTTCACGCTGTCGAGGTAGCGGAATTCCTGGTCGAGGACCTCCTCGAACTCACCCCAGCCGCGGTCGTGCCGGCCCGAGGAGTCGAGGTTCTGGAAGCGCTTGTCGGTCCAGAAGTGCGAGCGGAAGGTCTTCAGATCCCGGCTGTTGAAGGCTTGCCGCATGCTGCGGAAGAAGTCTTCCAGTTCCTTCAGGCTCTCTACACTCATGGGGACCGGGATGGTCAGGTCGAGGGGGGGGCAGGGTCGTCGGAGGGGGCGAGGCTGGAATCGTCCGGTGGGCCCACAATTGCCATCCGGCTGCGACAGGGTCGCTACCGGATGATGTGGCTGTAGAACGGTTCCTTGTCCTTCTCGTAGACGACTTTGCCGTTGACGATCGCAGTCTCTACGAAGGTCCTATAGTGCAGCGGGTCGCCATCGAGAATCAAGACATCGGCGTCCTTGCCGGGCTGCAGGGAGCCCACGCGGTGGTCGACGCCGAGCAGGCGGGCAGCGTCCAAGGTGATCGTGCGCAGGGCTTTACGGTTGTCCAGCCCGCCGCGCACGAGGTAGGCGGCGTCCACGTGCGGGGTGTTGAGGTCCTGTCCCATGATGCCGCCGGTGCCGACCCCGGCGCCGCCGAAGCTGCCACTTGGGCAGGTCACGGCCACGGGCACGCCGGCCTTCGCCAGGATGGCGGCGGCGGCCAGGTTGGAGCCGGTGCGGTCCGGATCGGCGGCGTCGGCGGGCACCCGATCCCGGGGTGACAGGATGGCCATCGACCCGGTGGCGGCGATCTCGTCGGCCATCAGCCAGGCCGAGGTCGGCTTCTGCAGGGTCACGCCGGTGCCGAGGATGCGGGCGATCTCGAGCGCCTGGCGGATCTGGTCCTGGTCGTTGCCGCCCGAGCCGCCGCCGCCGCGGCGGCCGAAGCCGCCGAAGCCGCCGCCGCCCATGCCGATCCAGAGGCGGGTTTCGCCGGACAGGATCTTGAGGATCGGCCCGGTGCCGGGCGGCTCGGCGGGGGGCTTCTGCTGCGGGTCCTGGGCCTTCTTCCTGGTGAACTCGTCCAGCGCAGTGCGGTGCTCCTTCGCCTTCTTGACCGTGTCGCGGAACTTCTCGAGGTCGGCGGCGGGGATCGGCATGTTCATGCCGACCACGGCGCCTTCCTCGACGACCATGCCGGCGACGTCGCCCCAGGCCAGCTTGATCACCGCGGTGTCGCCGCCGGGCGCGTTGCCGCCGCCGGGCGAGCCGGCGAGGAAGCTGGTGATGCCGGCCGCCAGGGCCTGCTTGATCTCCGGGTCGAACGGGTTGACCGAGTCGACGAAGGGTGCGCTGCGGCCGGCCCCCATGCCGTTGCCGAAGACGCAGACGAAGCCGGGGCTGACCATCTTGCCCTTGGCGTCGAGGATCCTGGTGCCTTCGGGGATCTGCAGGTTGTGGCCGACCGCGACGATCTTGTCGTCACCGATCAGCACGGTGGCGCCGGTGAGCAGTTCACCGGTGCCGAGGTAGACGTCACCGCCGACGATGGCGGTGTGCGACTTGGGCTTGCTGTCGGCGGGCTTGCTGGCCGGCTCCAGGGTCGGCGCCGGCTGCGCCTGGCCGCCGCCGGGGCGCGGCGGCCGGACGCGCTGGGCCGGCAGGGCGCTGCAGAGGAGCAGGAGCCCGAGACAGGACAAGACGATGGGGCGCTTCATCGGGCGGCTTCCTTCGGGTTCGGCGTGCGATCCTGGCCGGCGAGCCAGATCCGCTGCAGGGTGCTGGTGGGGTCGAGCGGGTCGCCGCTCCACAGCAGCAGGTCGGCGCGCTTGCCCTTCTCGAGGCTGCCCACCGTGCCATCGACGCCCAGCGCCTTGGCCGGCACCAGGGTCACCCCCTTCAGGGCGATGTCGGCGGGCAGCCCCGAGCGCACCAGTTCCATCAGCGCGAACGGCAGCGCCCGCAGGTCCTGCTGGCTGTCGCCGATCAGGAAGCCGATCTCGATGCCGGCGTCGTGCAGGGTGCGGGCGGGGTTGGTCAGGTAGCGCGTGCGCGGCAGGCTGCTGAGGCTCGGCGCCAGCAGCACCGGCGCCTTCAGCTTCTGCACCTGCTCGAGGACCAGGTCGATGGTGCCGGCACCGGTGTCGTGGCGCGGCACGACCAGGGCGCGCGGGAACGGCGTGTCGTCGCCGGTGGCGTGCTGCCAGTGCAGCAGGTCGGCGGCCGACCCGATCTCGAGCAGCGCCCGGCGCTTGCCCTCCAGCAGGTCGGTGAGGGCCTCCAGGTTGGGGTCCTTCCGCTCGGGGCGCTGCGCCGGCTGGGGCTGCTGCGGCTGCTGCGCCGGCTTCTCCTCGGGCTTCGGTTCGGGCTTGGGCTCCGGCTTGGGCTCGGGCTTGGGCTCCGGTGGTGGCGTCGGCGTCGGGGTGGGCTTCGGCGGCTCGTTACCGGGGGGCTTCTCGGCGGGCTTGTCGCCGGGCTTCTCCGCGGGCTTCTCGGGGGCCGCAGCCGGCTTCGGCTCCTCCTTCGGCTTCTTCCGTTCCTCGAGGTTCTTGCGGGCGGCGGCGAGGCCTTCCTTCAGCACCTTCTTGACGCCGCTGTCGCGGGCGATGCTCAGCAGCAGGAACGCGTCGTCGTTCTCGACGAGCTGGTCGCGGGCCTTGCCGTCGGGGCGCAGGATGGCGCCGCTGCCGGGCAGGCCCTGGCCCGGCGGCACCAGCGACAGCGTCGTGCAGCCCTCCGCCAGCAGCTCGCCGAAGATCGTCTGGTTGGGATCCAGCCGGTCGGCGATCTTGGCCGCCGCCTGGTTCTGCGCGCCGCCGCCGCGCGGGCCCGGCATCGGCGTCGGCGTGCGGCCGCCGCGGCGGCCCCGCGGGCCCTGGGTCGGCGGGCCCGACGGCCGCTGCTCGAGACCGGCGCGCGACCAGGCGGCGACGAGGCCCGGCATGACGGTGCCGCCCCTGGCGTCCACCACCAGCGCGCCGGCGGGCACGCTGACGTCGGTGCCGACGGCGTCGATCAGGCCGTTCTTCACCACCAGGGTGCCCTTCTCGATGGGGGCGCCGGTCATGGTGAGGATGCGGGCGTTGACGATGGCCAGCGGGCGGGAATCCTGGGCCGCGGCGGTGCCGCCGAGCCACAGCGTCGCCAGCGCGGCGGCCGCGGCGGCGGAGCGGGGGAGGGATCCTGTCACTTCACTTCTCCGTTCGTGTGTACCAGTCGTCCGTCGATGTAGACCCGTTCGACGGGCCAGCGCGGGTCCAGGGGATCGCCGCGCGTCACCAGGAAGTCGGCGTCGCGGCCCGGCTGCAGGGAGCCGAGCCGGTCGCCCATGCCGATCTGCCGGGCCGGCGCCAGGGTCAGCGCCGCCAGCGCCGCCTCGTAGGGCAGCCCCAGGCGGTTGGCCATCGCCGCCTGCAGCGGCAGTTCCTCGGCGGCCACCACCGGCGCGTCGGTGTTGATCGAGATGTCGCGGCAGCCGGCGTTCCAGTAGGCGAGGCACATGCCCTGGAAGCGGCCGTAGCGGTCGAACTCGTACATCCGCGGGCCGAGGTTGAGCGGCGTGCCGCGCACCGCCACCGCCGAGGCCGCCCACCAGCCGTCGAAGCAGCCGTGCGAGAGGATCATCCAGAGCCCGAAGGTGTCCTGGAACATGCGGGCGGTGGCGACGATGTCGCGGGCGCCGGCGGTGTGGATCAGGACCGGCACCTCGCGGTCGAAGACCCGGGCGAGTTGTTCGAGGGACGGATCCGGTTCGGGGCGGGGGCCGCGGCCCTCGCGGTGGGCGCGGGCGGCCGCCGCGTGGCGCTGGCCGCGCAGCAGCATCTGGTGCAGCAGCTCGCTGGAACCCATCCGGGTGAGGCCCTGGTCGCCGGCGCGGCGCTCGGGGTTGTAGCCCTGGGCGACCTTCATGGCGCCGAGTTCGCGCAGCACCATGTCCTCCAGCTTCGCGCCGGCGCGCATCTTCAGCAGCACGCCGAAGCCGCCGACGAAGGTGCCGGAGCCCGGGATGAAGAGGGTCGTGGTCACGCCGCCGCTCAGGGTGGCCCGGATCTGCTCGGTGGACGGGCGCACGGCGTCGAGGGTGCGCAGCTCGGGATTGAGCGGGTGCACCATCTCGTTGATGTCGCCGCCGCCGGCCGACACGTGGTGGTGCAGATCGACGAAGCCGGGGCACAGCCAGGCATCGCCGAGGTCGACGACCTCGGCGCCGTCCGGGATCGGCGTGGTGCGGCGCGGGCCGATGGCCTGGATGCGGCCGTTCTGCACCAGCAGCACCGGCGAGTCCACCGGCGGGCCGGACACTGGCAGGGCGCGGCCGGCAAGGAACGCGGTGATCGGGCCGGTCGCCGCCGGGTGCTGCGGGCAGGCCAGGGCCGCACCGGCCAGCGCCAGCGCGGCGGTGAGCGGGCCCGCGGCCCGGATGGCGGCTGTCCGGCGGAAGCGCATCACCACATCGGCCGGTCGGGGTTGCGCCGGTAGGCGAGGTGGCCGTTCACCACCAGGGTGCGGACGTGGTTGCGCGGATCGATCGGGTCGCCGCTCCAGACGCCGAGGTCGGCGTCCTTGCCGACCTCCAGCGAGCCGACCCGGTGATCGATGCCGGCGAAGCGCGCCGCGTTCAGGGTGATGCCGCGCAGCGCGATCTGCTGCGGCAGGCCCAGCCGCGAGGCCACCGCCGCCTGCAGCGTGAGCTGCTCCTGGGCGACCACCGGCGAGTCGGTGTTGATGCCGATGCCGTCGATGCCGAGGCCCTGCACCGGCTCGCGCCAGCCGTGCTGGCCGCCGCGGTACCAGTTGCTGGCCAGCCCTTCGAAGCGCGAGGTCTTCGGGTCGAAGTAGTACTGGCGCGGGCCGCCGGCGATCGGCACGCCGGCATCGCGGGCGTCCTCGGAGAGCCGGTAGCCGTCGAAGGTGCCGTGCACGATCACCGTCCACAGGCCGAGTTCGAGGCGCAGTTCGCGGATGGTCTGCAGCACGACCTGGTAGATCTGCGTGTGCACCGAGACCGGATACTCGTGGCGGAACAAGCCGCGCAGCAGCTCCAGGTCGGCCTGGAAGTCGGGCTTGGGCCCGGTGCCCTTCTGGAACGCATCCCAGGCCTCGTGGTAGCGCTTGCCGCGCAGCAGCGTCTGCCGGATGCCGTCGCTCATCCCCATCATGCCCGAGCCGAGGTCGCCGGAACGGCGCTCGGGATTGCCGGCCTGGGCGATCTTCAGGCTGCCGGGGAAGCGCACCAGCGCCTCCTCCGGCGAGGGTCCCCAGGTCTTGGTGAGCGTGCCGAAGCCGCCCATGTTGGAGCCGGAGCCCGGGATGTAGAGCGCGGTGGTGACCCCGCCAGCCTGCGCCATCTTGATCTGCTCGTGCTCGAGCGTGATCAGGTCGAGGGTGCGGAACTCGGGGTTGGTCTGATGCACCGTGTCGTTGAGGTCGAAGCTCGGCGACGCGATGTGGCAGTGCATCTCGACGATGCCGGGGATGATCCAGGCGTCACCGCAGTCGATCAGTTCGTAGCCCGCCGGGACCTGCACGTCGCGGGTCCGGCCGACGGCGACGATCAGGCCGTCCTTGGTGAGGACCACGCCGTCGTCGATCGGCGGGCCCGAGATGGGCAGCACCTTGGCGGCGCGGAACGCGTAGGCCGGGCTTGGCCGGCCGCGCGGGCCCCACTTCGCCACCTGGTGTTCGGCCTCGGTCTTCGGCCGGTTGCCGAAGTGGATCTGCATCGAACGCGCCTCGGCGTCCTGGGCGCGGGTCCCGCCGGCCAGGCCGGCGGCGGCGGCGAGCAGGAGCGGAACGGCTGGGAACTGCATCAGCGGGCCTCCGTGCGGCGGTCGACCACCACGTCACCGTTGACCACCACCAGCAGCACGCGGCTGGTGGGTTCGAAGGGCGCGCCGGAGAACACCACGAAGTCGGCGTCCTTGCCCTTCTGCAGGGTGCCGATGCGGTCGTCGAGGCGGAACAGCTTCGCCGGCACCGAGGTCATCGCCGCCAGCGCGTCCTCCGGCGGCAGGCCGTAGCGCACGGCGTAGGCCGCGTGCAGCGGCAGGTTGCGGGCGCCCCGGCACTCGCCGGTGCCGAACGCGACCGACAGGCCCAGCGCTGCCATCCGCGCCGCCAGGTTGGTCACCGAGCCATCGCTCTCGTCGCGCACCAGCTCCGGGCCGAGGATCACGCCGGGCTGCTTGCCGGCCAGCACGCTGCGGTCGTCGAGGACGCCGTCGGCGCCGTGCAGCACGTAGGGGAGCTGCTCCTGCTCGAACAGGGCGATGACGTCGGCGACGGCGGCGGGCCGCGTGACGCGGATCACCGCGGCGGCGCGCTTCCCGATCACCGCCCGGATCGGCTCCAGGTTCTCGTCGACGTTGGGCTTCTGCGGCTCGCCGGAGCCGGTGGTGCCGGCGCCGCCGGTGGCGGGCCGCGCCGCGGGCGCCGCTCCCGGCGTCTTGCTGGTGCGGGTGGCGGTGAAGTCGCGGGCGCCGCCGGGACCGAGCGGCAGCTTGCCGGTCATGGTGTCGCCGCTCACGTCCGCCTCGAGATTCACCTCGTTGCGGCCCATGCGGAAGGTCACCTTCAGCTTGCCGTTCTCGAAGCTGCCGTCGGCGATCTCGCCGGCCGGGAGCTGGTTCGGCCCGAACGTGATCTGCACGCTGCCGGTCACCTTGCTGCCCTCCAGCTTCAGGTTCATGACCACCTTGAGGGTGATCTGCTCCTGCACGTTGATCTCCGCCTCCCAGGTGCCGCTGATCGGGTCGGGTCCGGCGTTGGCTGGCGGTGGCGGCGGCGGCGCCTCGACCGGCTTCTTGCCCTTGCCCGCCTTGAAGTCCGCCAGCGCCTGTTCGTACTTCTGCCAGGCCTCGACGTAGCGACGGCCGCGATCGATGGTCTCCTTCAGGCCACGGGTGGCGTCGGGGCCGATCGCGTCGTGCACGAAGCGCTGGCCCGCCACCTCCCGCAGCACCATGCCGGCGCGGTCGCGGGCGCCGGTCTTGATCGCGGCGACGCGGCCGGCGACGGGGCCGCCGTCCTTGCCCGACACCAGCACCGAGGTGATGCCGGCCTCACGGGCCGGCGCGAACATCGGGTCGTCGTGGGCGATCGCGGCGGTGAGCTTCTGGTTGGCGGCACCGGGCGGCACGCCGGTGCCATCGCCGGCCAGACCGAGGTGCGAGAACGCATCGATCAGGCCCGGCGTCGCCGTGCCGTCCGGCAGGTCGATCACGCGGGCGCCGTAGGGCACCGACAGGCCCTCGCCGACGGCGACGATGCGGCCCTCCTCGCACAGGATCGTGGCGGGGCCGAAGCTGCGGCCGTCGCCGGTGAAGGCGCGGCCGATGCGCACCGCCAGCAGGCGGCTCTGCTCCTGGCGTTGGAAGACCAGTTCGCCGCCGACGTAGGTGGCCTCCACCAGCGTGCCGACGGCGAACGGCTCGCCGGTGAGGATCAGGAAGTCGGCGTCGCGATCCGGCGCCAGCAGGCCGACGCGGTCGTCGACGCCGAGGATCGCGGCGGCATCGCCGGTCACCGCCCGCAGCGCCGCTGCGGGCGGCAGGCCGAAGCGCACCGCGTGCGCCACCGACCACAGGTAGTCGCGCAGGGCGGCGCCGGGCGGCGGTGCCAGCGCGATCTTCATGCCGGCACCGGCGGCGCGGGCCGGCGCGGTCAGGTCGGGCAGCGGCTGCTCCTGCCGGCGATCCTCGCCGCCGGCGGTGGGCGCGTTGGCGGTCACCGGCATCCGGAAGGTGGCGGCGGTGCCCAGCGCGGCGGCGCGGGCCGCCAGGGTGCCGATCTCCCAGGGATCCTCCAGCACCAGGCGCCGGCCGGCGCCGATCTCGTCGGCGAGCTGCAGCGCGGCGCGGACGTCGCGGCCCTTGGGGGTGGCCGCCCGCAGCGCCAGTTCGCCCCGGGCGACGGCGTGCAGCGCCGCCGGGTCGTACTGGTTCTCGGCGCTGCCGGGGCCGGTCAGGCCGCCGTTCGGCGCGGCGTCGGCGCCCGGCGCCCGCAGCAGCTGGCGCAGTTCGGCCAGCAGCGAGATGCGGCCCGACGGCCGCTGGATGCGCGAGGGCAGCAGCGGGTCGTCGCTGGTCGGGAACGCGGTCGGCTCGAACACCCGCGGCGCCGTGGTGGCGCTGTCGCCGAGGTTGACCCGCAGGCAGGCGTTCTCGCGGAGCACCTGCTCGACCACGTCGGTGGCGCCGCCCCCGGACAGCTTCACGACGGAGCCCTGGCCGGACACCAGACGGTTGCGACCCGGCGACAGGTAGGCGGTGGTCACGCCGCCCTGCAGCGCGTCCTTGCGGTTGCGGACGAAGTCGAAGCCGTCCACCGCGACGAAGTCCGGCGTGATCGCGTAGTCCTCGTCGCGCACCTCGGACAGGTCGGAGTCGGCGGCGACGATGCCCGGCATCACCACCTTGGAACTGGCGTCGATCACCCGCACGCCGGCCGGCGGCGGCTCGGTGCCGATCGAGCGGATCCGGCCGTCGCGGGTGGTGAGCCAGACGTCGCGCAGCACGCTGCCGTCGCCGAGGTGCAGGGTGCCGCAGCGCACGGCCAGCTCGGCCTTGGTGTCGGCCTTGGCGTCGGCCGGGGCCTGCGCGGGCAGCGGCAGCGCCGCCAGCAGCGGCAGCAGGAACAGGAAGGGCGCGCGCATCGGCTAGTTCCCCTTCCCGGCCTTGCCGGTGCCGGCGGGCTCGTTGCGGCTGCCGGTCTGGAACAGGTGCTGCAGGCGCGGGTCCTGGCTGCGTTCGTAGACCACCTGGCCCTGCAGCAGCACCGTCTCCACCCAGGTGGTGGCCTGGAACGGATCGCCGGTGACGATCTGCAGGTTGGCCAGCCTGCCCTCGGCGATGCTGCCGAGCTGGTCGCCGAGCCCGAGGATCTGGGCCGGCACCGTGGTCAGCGACTCCAGCGCCACGCGGCGATCGACGCCGTTGCGCACCAGGGTGGCGAGCTGCCACCAGGGCTGCGCGGTGGGGCCGCGCTCGCCGACGCTGATCGCGAACGACACGCCCTGGTCGGCGAGGATCTTCGCCGGGCAGACCTTGACCTCCTTGTCGGAGTCGTCGACCGCCTCCCAGAACTCGAGGGCCTCGTCGAGCACCACCGGCGCCTTCAGCTTGCCCAGTTCGACGGCGGCCTTGTGGATGCTGCGGCCCAGCACCAGGGTCAGATCCATCTCCTGCTGCAGGCGCATCGCCTCGCCGACCTCGGCGGCCGACGGCACGAACAGGAAGCCGCGCAGCTTGCGTTGCAGCAGCTCGACCACCGGCAGCTTCTGGCGGTCGATCTCCTCGGTCCACTCCTTGTCCTTGGCGATCGCGCCGGCCTTCTTCTCGGCCTCGAACTCGGCCTTGCGGCGCTCGAAGTCGGCGAGGTGGTCGCGGGCGTCGTCCAGGGCCCGGCGCAGCTTGCGCACCTGCGCCAGCCGGCCGCCGCCCTGGGCCAGCAGCGACAGCTTGATGCCGCTGCGGGTCGTCACCGCCATGTCCTCGACGGTGCGGCCGACGGGCTTGACCACCATGCCGATGCCGCCGAGCAGGGTCTGGTCACCGGGCAGCACGTGCAGGGTGCCGACGCCAGAGCGCAGCATGTCCTCGAAGAACGTCGCCGACGGGTCGACCGCGTCGGCCACGCTCACGTAGGGCACGTTCTGCATCTGCTCGTTGCCGCCGCGCATGCCGGCGGGCGCGTGGGCCAGCACCCAGGTCGGCAGCACGGTCTTGTCGCTGGCGTCGATCACCCGGGCGTCCCACGGCACCTCGATGTCGGCCTGCTTGCCGACCTTGGCGATGCGGCCGTTCTGGATCACGATGACCGCGTCCTCGAGGACCGGACCGGTGACCGTGATCACCTTGCCGGCCTTGAGGGCGACGGTGTCCTGCGCGAGCAGGACCTGGGGGAGAAGGGCGGCCGCGAACGCGGCGAGGATGGGGGCCTTCATGGTCACTCGGGGATGCGTTCGGGGTGGCTCAGTCGGGAATGCGGATGCCGCCGATGTGCACGGCTTCGGCGCGGGCGGCGGGGTCGAAGGGGTCGGCGGACCAGACGACGAAGTCGGCGTCGCGGCCCTGGCCGAGGCTGCCGATCCGGTCGGCGACGCCGAGCAGGCGCGCCGGCATGACGGTGATGGCGTCGAGCGCGGCCAGCGGCGGCAGGCCGTTGCGCACCGCAAACGTCGCCTCGCGCACCAGGTCCAGGGCCATCGGGTTGCCGCCGGTGGTGATCACGAACGGCACGCCCTTCTGCTGCAGCAGGTTGATCGTGTCGAAGCGGGGATCGGCGCCGTCGCCCGCACCGGGGCCGGCGACGCGGTCGGCGCTCGGCGCGCCCACCAGCACCCAGGTCTTCGCCGCGGCCAGTTCGTCCACCAGCCGCCAGGCCTCCTGGGCCTCCTCGATCACCGCGCGGTAGCCGAACTCGTCCATCAGCCGCAGGGCGGTGCGGATGTCCTGCTCGGCCCGCGCCACCGTGAACACCTGCAGTTCGCCCTTCAGGGCCCGCACCAGCACGTCGAGGCCCGGGTCACCGGCCGGCGCGCCGTCGAGCGTCTGCTGCTGGTAGGCCTTGGCGTCGTGGAAGGCCTTGCGCGCCGCCCAGACCACGCCCATCCGGGTGGTCGGCCGGCGGTAGTAGATCGAATCGACGTTGCCGCCGCGGATCGCCCGGTTGCCCGACGACGGCTCGCCGCCCATCACCAGGCGCAGGCCGGACTCGTCCGCGAGCAGCATCTCGGCGGGGCTTGCGCCCCACGTCTTGACCACCGCCGACAGGCCGCCGATCACGTTGCGGTTGCCCGGCGTGAGGTGCAGGGCGGTGACGCCGGCGGTGCGGGCCCGGCGCAGGGCGCGGTCGGCCGGGTCGAACGCGTCCAGGACGCGCAGGTGCGGCGTGACCTCGTCTGCCTGCTCGTTGCGGTCGCCGGCGGCCGCGCCGTACTGGGCGCCGGCGTCGATCAGGCCCGGCGTGATGGTGCGGCCGGTGACGTCGTGCACCTCGGCGCCATCCGGCAGCGGCGTGCCGGCGGGACCGACGGTCTGCACCTTGCCGCCGGCGACGATCAGGACGCCGTTGTCGATCGGGGCCGCGCCACCGGGCAGGATCCGGGCGCCGCGGAAGACGGCGATGCGGTCCTGGGCGGACAGCGGCAGTGCCAGCAGGGCGGCGATGAGGCAGGCGGTGGTGGGGCGCATCTTCGGGTCGGCTTCGGGAATGGGATCAGCGGGCGGCGTCGGCCGTGGGGTGGACCTGCACGCCGGCGGCATGGGCGGCCCGCAGGCTCGAGGTGAGATCCAGCGGATCGCCGGACCAGACGGCGAAGTCGGCGTCGCAGCCGACCCGCAGGGTGCCGATGCGGGCCTGCTGGCCGAGCAGTTCGGCGGGCGCACGGGTGAGCGCGTCGATCGCCGTCTTGCGGTCGAGGCCGTGGCGCACGGCGAGCGCCGCCGACAGCCGCAGCTGCTCGCCGTCGGTGGCGGCGAAGCAGAAGCGCACGCCGGCCCTGGCCAGCACCGCCGGCAGCGCGAGCTGGCGGTCGGGGCTGTCGAGCAGCAGCGAGCCGAGCGCGACGCGCGCGTTGGCGGCCTTGAGCACGTCGAGGCAGCGGTCGGCGTCGGCGGCGCCGAGCAGCACCGGCTCCACGCCCGCCTGCTGGCAGACCTGCAGCGCCGCGCGGATCTCGGCCTCCGAGTTGGCGTGCACGAACAGCCGCCGGCTGCCCTGCAGCACCTCGCGCAGCGGCTGGTCGGCGGCGCCGACCACCGGCGCCTTGCCGCGCTCGAACGCCGCCCGCAGCATCTCCACCGAACCCATCAGCGAGGTCGGCGCCCGTTCCTGGTCGCGGGCCACGGGGATCAGCGACGCCTTCAGGTAGAGATCGGCGTCGACCACGGTGCCGAGCGGCGCGCCGGGGCCGCCAGCGGGCGCCGGCCTGACCAGGCAGGCGATGCCGCCGAGCAGGTTGCGGGAGGCCGGCGGGAACGCCGCGCTGGTCACGCCCGCCGCCGCCAGGCGCCGCAGTTCGTCCTGGAAGGGATCGAACGCGTCGGCGGTGCGCAGCGTCGGCGTCAGCGCCGAGGCGACCTCGGTCAGTTCGGCCTCCTGACCGAGCCAGGAATGCGCGTTGACCAGACCCGGAGTGATCGTGGCGTCGCCGAAGTCGAGGCGGCGGGCCTGGGCGCGGGCCTCGGCCGGGATCTCCGCGCCGACGTAGGCGACCTTGCCGCCGCGCACCAGCAGCGCGCCGTCCTGCAGCACGGCGTCGGGCGCCAGCACGATGGTGCGCGCCAGCACCAGCAGGTCCTGCGCGTTCGGGCCGGGGTTCTGGGGAGTGCCCTGGGCGGGTGCGGCCGCCGCGAGGAACAGGCCCAGCAACGGCGGCAGCGACGTGGGAGAACGGGGATTCATGGGGCGCATCGGGATCCTGCTCACCTGGCCTCGAAACCGGTCTTGCCGGCGGCGATCACGCGCAGCACGCGGCAGTCGCTGGCGAACAGCGGGCGGTCGGTGACCAGCAGGTCCGCGTACTTGCCTTCGCCGAGCGAGCCGACCTCGTGGGCGACGCCGAGGATCTCGGCGGGCGTCAGCGTGATCGCCCGCAGCGCCGCATCGGCGGGCAGCCCGTGACCGACGGCGGCGGCGGCCTGCAATGGCAGCGCCGCGCTGCGGGCGGCGGAACCGCTGGCGATCGCCACCGCCACGCCGTGCTGGTGCAGGGCGGCCGGCAGGGTCTGGGTGTCGTAGCCGTCGTGCTTCTGGTAGTCGGGCGGGGTCAGCCCCGGCGCCACGTCGGTCAGCACGCAGGCCACGCCGGCCTCGGCGATCCTCTGGGCCAGGGCGGCGCCGCCGTAGGGCTGCTCGAGCACGAAGCTCGGCAGCTGGTGCTTCTGCCGCAGGTCGAGGGCGGCGCCGATCTCGTCCGGCCGGTGCGCCTCCACCCGCAGCACGAGGGCGCCTTCCTTGACCTGCTGCAGGGCATCCTTGACCGGGTCGCGGGACGGCTCCTTCGGCCAGGTCGGCCGGGTCGGCGCCTTCTCCTCGGCGGGCTTGGGGTCGGCGGGCGGGGGATCGCCGGCCGCGGGCTTTGCCTCGGCGGGCTTCGGCTCGGTGCGGGCCGGATCCTGGCCGCCCGTGGGCGGGGTCTCGGCCGGCGGCCGTTCGCCACCGCCACCGCCGCCCTGGCCGCCCGGCCGCGGACCGCGGGTGCCGCCGCCCGGTCGCGTGCGGCCGCCGGGGCCGGCCCCGGGTCGAGTTTCGGTCCTATCTCCATTTCCAGAAGCAGGTTGCGTCGATTCTCCGGGGCCGCCATCCTTCTTGCGGTGGAAGGCAAGGTAGGCCTCGAAGTCCTTCCGGTACTTCTCCAGGGCCGTCTTGTGGTCGGCGAAGGCCTTCGCGTAGGCCTCGAGGCTGTCGAAGGCGCCGCTGACGCCGTCGGCGATGCCACTGCGCTGCAGGGGGTGCGAGTTGCCGGGACCCGCGGTCAGCCGGAGCTGCTCGCCGGCCCGTTCGCGGCCCTGCCACACCGCGAAGCCGTCGGCGGTCGGCCGGACCAGGGCGCCGATGCCGCGCCACTGCGCGCCGCTGCGGCTGCCGACGTAGGCGGTGGTGATGCCGGCCTGCAGCAGGCGATCCTGGCGGTCGTCGCGCGGCGCGAGGCCATCGGCCAGCGCGGTGGCGGCATCGGTGCTGCCATCGCCGCGTTGGGCCTCGTCGGTGAACGCGTCGGTCAGCGCGTCCACCAGGCCGGGATAGACGTGGCCCTGCGGGTAGGAGAGGGCGGTGGCACCGTCGGGCACCTCGACCTCGCCGCGGCGGCCGACCGCGACGATGCGCTCGCCGCGCACGACGACGACGCCATCCTGGAACGCCGGACCGGAAACGGGATGCACGGTGCCGGCGAAGATCGCCAGCACGGGCTCGGCGGGCTTGCCGGCCGCGGCGGGTTCCTGGGCTTCCTGGGCACTTCCGGCCGCCAGCAGGTGTGCTGCGACGATGGGCAGCAGGAAGGGGAACGGAAGGCGTGGATCGAGCCGC
This sequence comes from uncultured candidatus Brocadiaceae bacterium, assembly GCA_964565715.1. GTDB lineage: Bacteria > Planctomycetota > UBA1135 > UBA1135 > UBA2386 > CAZMGG01. Next base: position 16,833 of record CAZMGG010000110.1, read on the forward strand.
ATGGCACCGAGGGGGTCGGGACGGTTGCAGGGGCGGGAAGCGGGACGGCTATTACGGCTCCCGTCCACGGGTCCGCCAACCCTTTTTTGGCCTTGCCGTCGGCGGCTCGGGCTCGCGGCGTGTCGGTCCGGGACGGCGCGGCGATGGCGCTGGGGTGCCGAGTTACCCTTGACCGGGGGTGGGCTACTGCCCGAGCCCGGTCCGTCGTCCGCATCACCGCCATGAACCACCGCCTCGCGTTCGCCGCCATCGTCGTCGCCCTCGCCGTGCTGCCCACCGCCCGGGCCCAGCGGACGCTCACCGCGATCACCAGCTCCAACCGCCAGCACGTCGACGCGAAGCTGAGCCACGACGGCTCGCACGTCGCGTTCCGGGTCAGCAACCAGTCGCTCGGCGTGGTAGGCACCGTCAGCCGGATCGAGACGCTGCTGTTCACCAGTGCCACCGCCAGCCTCAACCACTACTGCTGGGACCCCAACAACGTGGTGCTCTACTTCACCGACGGCAGCGCCGTGCGGTCGGTGACGCGTTCCGGCGGCTCGTCGCTCAACCTGGGCGCCGTCGCCGGCACCAACGTCGCGGTCTGGACCACCAATGGCAACGGCACGGTGCTCTACGGCTCGCGCACGGACACCGCCGGCATCGGCTACGTCTGGTCGATGCCGACCAGCGGCGGCGCGGTGACGGACATCGTGCCGGGCGTCGGCGTGATCGACGAGGTGCGTCTCGACCGGACCGGCCGCTTCCTCCTGTTCCGCCTGTGGTCGGGGCAGCCGTTCACGCCGGTCCAGTACATCAGCCACGACCTCACCGGGCCGAACGGCTCGGTGATCCTCTACACGAGCCAGGCCGGCGACAACGCGCAGTCGGCCTACTGGCTCGACAGCGGCCAGAACTTCGTGTTCAGCACGCTGTCGCCGACGGTGCCGCAGTTGCACCTCGGCCGCGTCGGCCCGTCGGGCCAGCTGCAGATGCTGACCGACTACCAGTACTTCACCCGTCGTTGCTACGTGCGGCCGGGCAGCGCCTGGATCGTCGCGGAGACGCTCGCACCCGATGGTCAGGGCATCGCCGTGGGCGTGATGCCGGTGAGCGGCGGCGGCCTCGTGCTGCTGGATGCCGGACGGCCGCTCTGGCTGAACGGCGGCAGCCTGAGCGGCGGCCTCACCATGGACGGCCAGGACAACAAGGTGGCGTTGTGCGCCGGCACCAGTCCGACCGACCCGACGCCGCAGGTCTACGTGGCGTCGCTGGACCGGGAGATCAAGGTGAGCCCGCGGCTTGCGCTCGGCGCGGTGTTCCGCGTCGACCTGCCGGTGGCGGGCAGCGAACTGGGCGCGGTGGCGGTGTCATTCGGCCTGACTCTGGGCCCGCCGACCACGGTGCCGGGCATCCTCGGCCAGTTCGACCTGGACGTCAGTCCGGGGGCTGTGGCGACCGTCGTGTCGGGCATCGGCAGCGGCGCGGGTCCGCTCACCGGCGCCTGGCAGATCCCGAACAATCCCGGCCTGCAGGGCTTCCGCCTGTTCTTCCAGGGCGTGCGCCTGGACGTGGCGCTGGGCGGCTCGTTCACCCGCTGGGGCCACTACGTCGTGCACTAGCCGGCGTCGCCGCCTAGGCTGCCCGCGGTGGATCTGATCGAGGTGCAGTTCGCCCCCAGCGGGGCCCTGGTGCTGGTGCGGCCGGGCACGACCGTGCTCGAGGCGGGCCGGCTGGCGGGCGTCGAGATCGACACCGGCTGCACCCGTGGCCAGTGCGGCACCGACGCGGTGCGCATCGAGGCCGGCACCCTGGAGCCGCCGGCCGGGGCCGAGCAGGCCACCCTGGAACGGATGGGGCTCGGTCCGGAGTTCCGCCTGTCGTGCTCGGCCCGGGTCAGCCGCGGGCCGGTCCGGGTCGGCCTCGGCGTTTTCTAGTTTCTGCGGGATCGTCGGCCGCCCCGCTCGCATGCTGCGACCGTGAGCAGCGAGCAAGGCGCGATCCGGCCGATGCGCGATGGCTTCGGCTTCCTGCAGGCGTTCCTGCGCAGTCCTGGCTCGATCGGCGCCGTGCTGCCGAGCTCGCGCTACCTGGCCCGGGCCCTGGTCGGCCGGCTCGGCCTGCAGCCCGGCGAACTGGTGGTCGAGTTCGGGCCGGGCACCGGGCCGATGACCGCGGTCGTGCAGGAACTGCTGCCCCCGGGCAGCCGCTATCTCGGCATCGAGCTGAACCCGCGCTTCCACGAACTGCTGGTGCAGCGCTTCCCGCGCCTCGAGTTCCACCTCGGTTCCGCGGCCGACGTGATGGCGATCCTGCGCGAGCGCGGGCTGCCGCGCCCGGTGCGGATCCTGTCCGGCCTGCCGTTCGCCAGCCTGCCGGCCAAGGTGCAGGACGCGGTGATCGACGGCGTCGCCGACTGCCTGCGCGGCACCGACGCCGACTTCCGGACGTTCCAGTACGCGCACGCCTACGGGCTGCGGCGCGCGCGCCGCTTCCGCCAGCGGATGGGCGAGCGCTTCGACCACTTCGAGCGCGTCGGGCCGGTGCTGCGCAACGTGCCGCCGGCCTTCGTCCTGCGCTACTGGGGCGCGCGCTAGGCTGAAGTTCCAGGGGCTGCGAGGCACAAGTCCTGACATGTCAAGGGACTACGCCG
>CAZMGG010000111.1:0-19149 GCA_964565715.1 uncultured candidatus Brocadiaceae bacterium
CTCTCTAGTTGCGCTCGTCATCGGGGCCGAATGAGCCTCGAGAAAGGACGACATGGGCAACCGAAGGCTTGCTTCCTGGTCGCCGGCTGCGGTGGATACGTACTCGTGGCTGGCTCGCCGACAAGGAAATGCCTGCAGTGCTTGCGGCGCACCCGTCATCAAGGGGCGGGCGATACCCAAGTGGGGTGGGTCACCATGAACCGGCGACGATGGGGATTCACCGCGCTGGCGGTTGTCGGGGTCCTTCTTGAGGCGCACACGATGGCAGGGTCTGGAGTCGTCCAAGACCCTGAGCAGGCAGTGGGCGAAGCGGCGGTTGCTGATCCCCGGGCCGTGCGAGGTGTGTCATCGACTCCGGTGCTTGCTGACACGGAGCAAGCGCGAACCGCGGTAGAAGCCGAAGACGCAGTGGCGCCGTCAGGCGCGGCCTCCTCGCCCATCCCCCTTCCGGAGCAGGATCGCCTGGTCAGGCTCAGTCGGATGAGTGGCGTGGAACAAGAGCGAATTGCCGCGATCGCGGATCGCGAGGATGGCCTCGCCGAATTGGAGGTGTTGCTCAAGACGGCACGAGAACCGCTTAGCAGGATCAAGCAGGACATCTTCAAGACCAAGAGCGACATCTTCTGGGCTCGATTGGAGCAGGGACTCTACATTCAAGCCGAGCAGTCGCTGCCCATGATCACTCCGCAGATGCCGGGCGAGGAGGTCGTGTCTGGCGTCTTCTACGATGAGAGGCTCGGGAAGGATGTCCGCCGATCGATCCGGATCATGCCTGGAGAACATCCGGTGCTGGACGCCCTCCTCCAACGCGCTGCTTTCGAGCGAGCTGCGATCAAGAAGGTGGCGGAGGACCATATCGTTTCTGTGCTGGGTAGACAGTGGAGGAAACAGTAATGAACTCGGTAGAAGTTGTTTCACAACCTGGTACATATATGCTGGCGGCGGTCAGCGCCCCAGCTTCGGCCGGAGAGACCACTCTCGTGGAGCCAGTCCTCCAGCAGCTCAACGGCGTCGGGTGCACGGATCCGTGGCCCGAGATCGTTGTCGCAGACAAGGCGTACGACAGCGACGCGCTGCGAGGTCTCACGGCGTCAGTTGGCATCGCGCTGTTGGCTCCCCACCGCCGGAACCGTCAACCCGAGAACTGCACGAACGATGGTCGTCAGATACGGCGGTATCGCAATCGATGGCGAATCGAGCGCACTTTCGCTCATGCTGGCAACTACCGGCGGTTCACGACACGGTACGAGAGGCTCCTCGTCATGGCCAACGCGGTCGTCAACGCAGTGTGCATGCTTCTCGTCCTTGGCAAGTTGTGAAACCACTTCTACCGAGCACCAGAGGTCCTGCAAATGCTATCTTCGAACCAGAACGGATTATTGATCGGTGCGGTGGTCGTCGCCCTTGCCGGGTTCGTTCTCATCTACTTACTCTTTGGCAGCTCCCCTGATGCAGCAAGTCCCGTCGCCGCCCCCTTGCTTTCGACTGCGTCGGACGATGCGCGAAGCTCCAGATCCTTCAGGTCGGTTGAACAACCCAAGTTGGAAAGGGTCGAGACTCCTGTTCCCGACGCTGTCCAGAAAATCAAAGAGGTGGTGAGGGCACCCGCAGAGCAACCTACGGTTCCAGCGAAGGGTGATTCTCAGATTGTGAGAGAGGAGTTCAGGCGCTGGACACGCCTTGCGAAGGAGTCAGGCATATCAGTCCCTGACGACTTCTCATTGCCACCAGATTACCATTCGGCTTTCGCGGCGGCATATAGAGCATACGAGCAGAACCTGAGGATCGTTGATGCTGTTCGAATGCCCCTGGTCACTAGCATCGTAGATTGGAAAAATGCTCATGGATACTATGAGGAGTTCGTCAATCCGGAGTCATTGACCGGAGATGCAGCAAAGACAGCCAAGACGGCGTTCCGCGATGCTCGGAAAGCGACGGCGACAGATCAGTCCGTGACCCTGTCTGGTGACGCGAATTTGATCAGGATTATCAGAGTGAATCCAGCAGATGATCCGGCACTGCCACCGTTGTACGAGGCGATCGGCAAAGCTCGCCGCGACTACATCCAGTCAGTTTACTTTCTCATCGGCCCTCTAATGAGGTGAGCCATTTCTCCCTGTCCTTCAAGAAACGGAGCATTTGCTATGCTGCGAACAGCATTGATTTCTTCTGGCTGCATTCGGTGTCGGAGGTGGTGTCGCATACCTTAATTGCGATGGCTGTTACAGAGACAGCCAGACGTGGGGCGGGGGTGCAGCAGGCGAGGTCTGGACGTACACTCCCGGCGCAGGCGATCAGGATGGCGAGTGCACTCCGACGTGCGGTTGGGACGTCCCGTGCAAGTACACCGGCAACCTGAGTTTCACCAACAACGGAACTGGCGCTCGTGATGTCTTGGACAACAGCGGCAACGTCATCGCTACCGTGCAAATCGGTGGCAAATGGGGACCAAACGCGGTGAATGTCAATTCTGGATGCGGTGCAACGGGTAATGCTGCGGGGCAGTATCAAGCGCAGGTGCCTCCTGGTGTTGCCGGTGCGAACCCGACCTCCGCCTACATGTTCTACTGCACGGGCTGTTTCGAGATCTGACGCCGGTACCCGACTTCCCGCTTCTCGCCCTGCACCACCCCGCCTTCGCCGGGACTGTGCCCGTGCGCCCGGGATCGGCGCCGCGCGGACGCGCGGCTGGGCGATGGCGACCTACCGATTCACTTGGGGCAGGGCGCTCAAGGGGCTGTCTTCGCGCAGCCCGGCGCTCTGGACCCGATCGGACCCTCGGTGGTGTTGCCATGACCCGATGACCCAAGGACTCTGTCCGACGCTCGGCGACGGAATGGTCCGGAGCCATCGTCCGTGCAGTACACCTACTTGACTCCTTGGCTTGGTTCTGCCGCGGCGAGACACGGGCGTCGGTCGAGTCCTCGGCCGCCGACCTCCGCAAAGACGTTCGCGACATGCGAAAGAAGCGCTGCGGCCGCGGGCACATCCTGGGGGTCCGGTTCTGGATCACCACGACAGCCATCGTCCCGATCGTCTGGGACGGCTTGGCCAGGGTGGCGAAGAAGCTGCCGCTGCTCGTGACCGTGGCATCCAAAGAATCGGAATCGACCATGCTCAGCAATGTCGAACCGCGGGTCGGACTGCGTGTGGTTTGTGCGCAATCGCGTTGGCGTCAGGTTGTCACTGCTATGGTGGTCTGTTCTGATCTTGTTGGGGCAAATGGTGCTCTGGCTCAGGTTGGCACTGTCGGTAGTCCTTGTGTACGTGGACGGGCGCTTACTATATGTACCAGGTGGTGAAACCACTTCTCGTTTGCTGCTTGATCGCTTCGGGGGGCGTTGTGCTTCGGGGTGGCTTGGGGAGTGCGAGCGCCGGAGAATGCCGGCATCCCGGTTTGGCCAACAGCCATGCCTCCGGCGACGATTGAGTCGGCTGGCAGACCGGTGCGGTGCGCGTGCTCGGGTTGCTACGCGGCCCCTTTGGGGCTGACAGGCGGGGAGCAAGTGACCTACCCCATGGAGCTAACATTCAAGAATGGGACTTGCGTCAACAACTCCCCAACTCCCCCGCCGTGCAAGGCCGAGAAGGGCTACGAGATCGATGGTGAATTCAACGCCCACAACAACACTGAGGCATCAGTGTGGTGGAGCGATGACGAAGGTTCCAGCACGCAAGAGCTGCCTGCGGGCACAGATCTGGTCAAGAACAATAATTCCAAGATGGTCATCTGCTCGGTCGAAGACGACCAGCAATACCGAATCCTGTTCTACTCAGACAGTGAAGGCAACAACGTGATCGCCAGCTATACGTGGCGATGCAGCGTCTGCAGCCAGTAGGCGAGTAGGCGCGGGCCGGTGCTGTCGGACCAACATCCTGGCCAAGGCCGGACGTGAGGGAAGCCCGCACCACGCTGTCTTTCTGAGGGATGGGCACGACCCTTGCCGGTGACGCGTGCTGCGCGGGCATCCGGCCCCACCGGTTCCCAGCGGGCGCCCCCCGGGACCGTTATCATCGCCCGCTTCTCCCACTCATGCCCTCAGGAGGAAGCCCATGCGTCGCCCTCTCGCTCTTGCCTCTGTCTTCGTCACGCTGGCCGTCACCCTTCCCCTTCCCGCCCAGGTCCCGCCCGGCTGGGCCGTCTACAGCCGTCGGGACGACCCGGCGCTGACGCTGACCGGCGGCATCAGCCTGCTGGATCCGCGGACCGGGACCTTCGCGCCGCTCACCGGCCTGCCGCTGCCGGCGGAGCTGACCTCGACCTCGACCACCACCTGGAGCGGCGCGCGCGGCATCGCCGTTCGCGACAGCGACGGCGTCATCTTCGCCGCCGGCGTGCAGCGCAACGTCGGCATGCCGGTGCACGTCTTCCGCATCGACGTCGCCGGCACCGCAGTCACCGCCATCACGCCGTATCCGATCGGCGCGTCCAACGGCCAGGCGATCATCGAACAGATGGACTGGCTGCCGGACGGGCGGCTGGTCTTCGCGCATCGCGGGCTCACCGGCCAGGGCCAGGGCGTCGGCTTCCTCGACCCCGCCACCGGTGCGGTGACCATGCGCGCGGCCGGCATCGGCGCGTCGACGCTGACCGGCATGTGCGTCAGCCGGGATGGCAACACGATCTACGTCGGCGCCACCTGGAACCTCGGCCAGGTGCTGCGCATGCCGGTCACCGGCACCGCCTACGGCACGCCGGTGGCGAACATCTCCGGCGGTCTCTACCAGCTGGCGATGGACCACCAGGGGCTGCTCTACGTCGGCGCGCGGCCGAGCAGCGTGCAGGTGCTCGACCCGAACGCGCCGCTGCCGACACCGACCGTGGTGAATCCCATCGCGCGGCCGGAGGCGATGACCATCGACCGGGTGACCGGTCGCATCCTGGTCGCCACCGGCGGCGGCAGTCCCAACTACAGTTGGATCGATCCGGCGACGGGGCAGGCCACGCCGGTGCCGGGCACGTATCCCCTCGACTACCCGGTGGGCATCGCCTACCGGAACCCGCTGTCGCCCTACGGCGCGCCGGCGGTGGGCGCGCAGAACGACTACCGCTGGTCGTGGGAGGCCAATCCCGGCGGCGCGCCAGCGGCCGGCAACCTGGGCTTCACCATCACGATGAACTCGAGCCCGGGGACCGCCTTCGGCTTCCTGGCGCTGTCGGCGGGCAGGATCGCGCCGTTCAGCCTGCCCAGTCCCGCGGTGAGCAACATCCTGCTGGATCCGAACCTGGTGGGCGGCTGGCTGCCGCTGCTGCCGGCCGCGCAGGCGTCGGTGCAGCTGCCGTTGCCACCGACGCTGCCGCCGATGACGGTCTACGCCCAGGTGTTCCACTTCGAGGGGAATGCGATCCTGGGCAGCCAGGGCCTGCTGATCGGCGTCCACTGACGGGTTGGCGTAAGTGCGGGCGCGGCGCCGCGGGCTGTGGGCGGCGGTAGGATCCTGCGCCCTGCCGCCCCTGTCCCCGCGATGTCGCGGCGGACAACTGCCGCCGCCCATGAAGTTCCACGCCGCGTCCGCCCTGCTCTCGCTCTCCCTGCTCACCATGGCCCCTGGGCTCGCCCAGGGCCTGTCGCTGGACAAGACCGGCGGCGGCATCGGCGACGCCGCCCGCTTCCAGCTGCGCGGGCCGCAGAACGCCCTGCACCTGATCCTGTTCGCGCTGAGCGAGCAGACCACGCCGGTGCCGGCGCTGGGCGTGACGCTGGCGATCCCGGACACCTTCGCCGGCCCGTCGGCGGCGATCCCGGGCTTCCTCGGCCGGTTGAACGGCAGCGGCGTGGGCAGCGCGACGCTGCCGATCCCCAACGACGCGGTCTTCGCCGGCCTGACGGTGCCGTTCCAGGCCATCGCCGAGCAGCCGCCCTACATCGTGTCGAACCTGGTGCGCGTGACGGCGCAGCTGCGTTCCACCTTCGCGCCGCCGCTGAACCAGCCGCCGGTGCCCATCGTCGGCGGCGGCTTCGCCACGGCGCCGAACGGCGAACTGCTGTTCGTCGGCGGCTCCGGTCCCGTGGCGCAGCGCTACAAGTCGCGCACGGAGGAGTGGGAGCTGGCGGGGACGACCTTCGGCGTCGGCCTGTTCGCCCAGACGACCGGTCTGCCCGACGGCCGCGTGCTGTTCACCGGCGGCCTGGACGCGACCGGCCAGCCGACCACCGCGGCGGCCGTCTACGACCCGGTCACGCAGGTGACCACGACCCTGGCGATGGCCACCGCCCGCGCCGGTCACGGCGCCTCGGTGATGGGCAACGGCCGGGTGCTGATCACCGGCGGTTTCAACGTCTTCAACCTGACCAACCCGTTGGCCTTGTTCACGGGGCTGCTGAACACCACCGAGATCTTCAACCCCGCCACCAACACGTTCGCCGCCGGGCCGAACATGCTCGAGGCGCGGGCGTTGCACAGCTCGACCACGCTGACCAACGGCAACGTGCTGGTCGCCGGCGGCCTGTCGCTGCTGCCGATCGTCAACATCCCGACGGTGTCGCAGACCGCCTACCGCTTCAACCCGGCCACCAACAGCTTCGGCCTGCCGGCGGTGTTCACCGGCAGCCGCTTCCTGCACAGCGCGGCGCCGCTGAGCGACGGCAAGGTGCTCTTGTGCGGCGGCGTGACCCTCGACCTGTCCGTGTTCCTGACCACCGGCAACGTCGCCGACATCATCGTCGGCACGCGGACCGACTGTCAGCTGTTCGCGACGGGCGCGTTCGGCTTCGGCACCTTCACCACGGTGAACGGCATGCAGGAGGGACGGGCCGGTGCGGCGATCGCGCCGCTGCCGAACGGCGGCGCGCTGGTGGCCGGCGGCTTCCAGCTGGTGCTGGACATCCCGACCTCGACCTTCGTGTTCAACCCGACCGCCAGCGCCGACGTGTTCGCCCAGTGGCCCAACCGCTTCACGCCGACCGGGTCGATGGCCCAGGCGCGACTGTTCCCGGTGTCGGCAAACCTGCCCGACGGCACCGTCATGATCGTCGGCGGCGGTGCGCCGGCCGAGGTCTACCAGCACTGATCCGGCGCCGGCCGGGCCAGGGGCGGGGATTGCCCGTCCCACGGTGCCCGCTAGCCTTCCCGCGCCCCCGCTCCGTACCCAACCCCGCTGCCAACATGAAACGCCACATCCTCTCCGCACTCCTCCTTGCCTCGCTGGCGCCGTTGACGGCCCAGACGATGCAGCTCGCCACGCCGATTGGCAACACCACGTTGGCGCCGTCGAATCCGCCGAGCGGGGCCAACTCGTACTTCTTCGACCTGACGGTCACCAGTCCGGGCGGCATCCTGGTCAGCCAGATCGACGTCAACGTGACGCTGGGCGGCGTCGGCAGCCTGGATGTCTACGTCACCTCGGTGGGCGGCACCTTCCTGCCCAACATCTCGCTGCCGGCGGCCTGGACCCTGGTCGGCACGGCACCGATGGCGTCGCTCGGCAACGGCGTGTGGTCGCCCGGGCCGATGACGGCGCCGTTCTTCCTCGCGCCGGGCACCTACGGCGTCTGCCTGCACCACGTCGGCATGCAGTGCCGCTACACCAATCCGGGCACCGGTCCGACGCTCTACAGCGATGCCAACCTGTCGCTCGACTGCAGTCTCGGCCGCGTGCGCAACAGCACGCCGACCAACGCGTTCACCGGCGGCACCGGGCCCAATCCGCGCGTGCACTCGATGCGCTGGACCTACACCACCAACGCCCAGGTGGTCGACTTCGGCGCCACGCCGACCCGCGGCGCCACGCCGCTGACGGTGCAGTTCAGCGACCGGTCGTTCAGCGGTCTGCCCGGCGGCATCGTCGCCTACGCCTGGGATTTCGACGGTGACAGCATCGTCGACTCGACCCTGCAGAACCCGACCCACACCTACAACACCTGCGGTGACTGGTCGCCGACGCTCACCATCGTCGACACCAGCGGCCCGTACTCGATCACCAAGACCAACCTGATCCAGACCGACGTGCTGGTGACGGACTTCACCACGACGATGCCGGCCGCCAACACGCTGCAGTTCACCGACACCACCCAGCCGGCGCCGCAGTCGTGGGCCTGGGACCTGGACGGCGATTCGCTGGTGGACTCGACGCTGCCGAACCCGGTGTTCGTCTACCCGGCCGCCATGGCCTGCAACGAGGTGATCGTCACCCTGACCGTGCAGCGCGCCTGCCGGGCGCCGGTGGTCCTCACCCGCCGCGTGGCCGTGGCCGAGAACATGACCACCCGCTTCGACGGCGGCACGTTCACCACCACCGGCGCCACCGGCGGCACCAACTTCTTCGACGTGAACGTCACCGCACCGCAGGGCATCGTGATCTGCGCGATGCACGTGCACAGCAGCGCCGCCGCGTCGACGCCGATCGGCATCAACGTGTGGTCGACGCCGGGCACCTACGTCAACAACCACCAGAATGCGGCGGTCTGGCGCCTGATCGGCACCGGCAACGGCACCTCGGTCGGCGGCGTCGGCGGCCGCACGTTCGTGCCCATGGCGCAGCCGATCTACCTGGCCCCGGGCAGCCACGGCATCGCCGTCGAGCACGTCGGCGCCTCGCCTTTCTACATCAACGTCGGCGGCAACCAGACCTTCACCAACGCCGACCTGTCGCTGACCGCCGGCCTGACCCAGACCACCGACCTGATCGGCAACCCGATCTTCAGCCCGACCGCCACGGTGTTCTCGCCGCGCATCTGGAACGGCGCCCTCTACTACACGAAGTGCAGCGTCGTGGCCGACGCCGGCTACACGTTCTTCGCGCCGGGCTGCGCCGGCAGCAACGGCGTGCCGGGCAACGTCGTCGCCAACCCGCCGCGCATCGGCACCACCATGTCGGCGACGCTGACCAACCTGCCGTCGGGCTTCAGCGCTGCGTTCTACCTGCTCGGCTTCAGCCGCACCAACTCGCTGTTCGGGCCGCTGCCGCTGGATCTGACCGGCTTCGGCGCGCCGGGCTGCCACGCCCGCGTCAGCGCCGACTCCTCGACGTTGCTGCTGGGCGCCGGTTCGGCGACCTTCAACCTGGCGCTGCCGAACAACCCGGCGCTGCTCTGCACGCAGTTCTACGCCCAGGGCATGTCGCTGGATCCGGTCAACGCGCTCGGCGCGGTGATGACCGACGCCGCCGCCGGCATCATCGGCCGCTAGGCGGTCGATCCGATCGAAGGCGCCGCCGGGTCCGCCCGGCGGTGCCGGCCGCCGCGCCGCGGTTGCCGCTGGCCAGGGGCGAAGGCGCCGAGCATGCTTCTGCGGATGCCGAGTCCGCGCCGCGCGTTCTGCCTCCTGCTGCTGCTGACGGCCGTGCTGCCGGCGCAGGCGCCGAAGGTCGGCGCAGCCGGCGACCTGGCCCGGGCCGAGGTGCTCGGCGCCGACGACCTCGGCCGGGATCGCGTGCTGGCGGCCATCGCCGCGTCGAAGGCCACCGCGCGGCTCGGCCACCCGGACGCCGCGCGGGAGGCCTGGCTGCGCTTCGTCGAGGTGCGCGCCAGCGGCTGCCTGCGCAGCAACGGCCACCTGCAGGCCACCGCCGCTGTGCAGTGGGACGCCGATCGGGAACGGCTGCGCATCGAACTCGTGCCGGGGCCCCGCTTCCGTTGCGGCCTGGTCGAGGCGCGCGGCAACCAGGCGGTGGCCACCGCGGCGCTGGCGGCGGCGTTCGCCGAGCGCTGGCAGCCCGGCGAGCCGGTCCGCCTCTCGGCCAGCTTCGGCGCCGAGCTGAGCGAGCGCCTGCGGCAGGCCTACCGGCAGGCGGGTCACCACGGCGTCGAGGGCGGCATCGAGGTCGAACCGCGGGACGACGGCACGGCGACGCTGGTGGTGACGGTGCGCGACGAAGGGCCGCTGCATCGGGTCGCTGCGGTCGCCGTCGAGGGCGAGCCGGACGCGACGGCGCGGGAAGCGGTGACGGCGCGGCTGCAGGAACTGGTGGGGGAGCCCTGGCACGCGGCCACGCGGGAACGGCTGCAGGCCAGCATCGACGCGCTGGCGCGCTACCACCCGGTGACGGTGGAGGATCGTGCCGGCGCCGACGGTGCCGTGGCGCTCACGGTGCGCGTCGTGCCGGTGACGTTCGGCCTGCCGATCGCTGCGGAACGGCCCGAGCTGCCGCGCCTGCGTGCGGGCCGCGACTGGCTGCTGGCGGCGCTGGCCAGCACCCACGCGTTCCACGTCCTGCTGGAGGCCAGGCCCGGCCAGGGACCGATCCGGGTGCGGACCCTGGAGGCCTGGCTGTCGGGCCAGGGCCTGCTGGTGCGCGCCGACGGCGTGCAGGCCGGCGAACGCGAACTCGGCGAGGTGTGGCTGTGGGGCTCTGCCGACGGCTTCGGCCTGTGCCTGCCGGGCGCGCGGGTGTGCGCCACTTTCGACGTGGACCTGCAGACCCGCCTGCAACTGCGGCTGGTGCCCGAGTCACCGGACAGCATGGAGGCCCGCTGGGGTGTGGGCTGGTCCAACCGCAAGCCGGGCCAGCCCGCCATCGGCCTCGACGCGGTGATCTCCGACCTGGCCTTCGCCCGGATCCTGACCAGCGACCAGCAGCAGGTGCGGCTGCAGGACGGTGTCCTGGAAGTGGTGCCGCTGACGGGCGACGCCCGCCTGCGCGTCCTGGCCGATGACACGGTCGAACTGCGCGCCAGCGTCGACGAGGAACCGGGCCGGCTGTCGGTGGAACTGGCGCCGTCGGTGCTGCAGAAGCGGCTCGCCGGCCTGCAGGAGGAGTGGCGCGCGGCGGGCGTCGTCGACGGCGACCTGCGGGCGTTGCTGGGGGCCACCGGCGCCGCGGAGCTGATGCAGGCCGCGTGGCAGCAGGTCGGTCGCGCGGTTGGCGCGGAGCTGCCGGCCGCCGCGCAGGTGACGGAGCTGTGGCCGCTGCTGCGCGCGGTGGCGGCGGCGCAGCCGGCGTTCGCCCGGCCGGCGGACGAGGCGGCGGCGGCCATCCGGCTGCCGGAGGCAGGCGTGCGGGCGACGTTTGCCGACCAGCTGCTCGAGGTGCTGGCCCTGGACCAGCCGTTCGGGTCCTGGTGCGAGCGGCTGCACCGCGTCCAGGCGCAGCTGCGCACCGCCGGCAGCCGGACCGAGGCCGAGGCGAGCCTGCGGGAGTGGGCGGCCTGGTGGGACGACCATGCGCCCGGTGCAATCGGCCATTGGCTCGCCGCCGAGGCCTTCGCCGCCCGTGGGGTGGGCCAGCTCGCGCAACGGCTGGCGGCAGGCGCCCGGGAGCACCTCGATGCCGCGGCCGCCGGCGCCGAACTGGCGTCGTTGCTGCCCCGGACGGTCCTGCCGGCGATCGGTGCGGCGGTGCGCGCCGACCCGGCGGTGCGGGCCCTGGTGGCGGCGGCAGACGACGCCGACGACACGGCGCTGGGGGCGGCCACGGTCGAGGTCCTGTGGCAGCGCCTCCTGCGGTCGGTGCTGGCCGCCCGCCTGCGGGCGCTGGCGGGATGACTTTGTGTTGGAGCGAACGGGCTGCCGGTCCGTAGAACGGCGCCCATGAAGTCCGCCCTCCGCCGCGTCGGCCTCGTCGCCGTCTCGCTCCTGCTGGTGCCCGCGGGCATCGCCCAGGAGCCTCCCGTTCCGCCGCAGCCGCCGCAGCCGGCGAAGCCCGTCGATCCGGTCAAGCCCGCGGTCCTGATCGCCCCGCCGGTGCCGGCCCGCCAGCAGACCCAGCAGGAGCTGAAGCAGAAGCGCACCGACAAGCTGCAGAAGCCGGTGTTCCAGAACGCCGCCTGGCGCCTCGACTACGACGCGGCCCGCGAGGAGGCCCGGAAGGACGGCAAGCTGCTGCTGGTCTACTTCACCCGCAGCTACGCGGGTTGAGCCCCGTGCGACCAGCTGGAGAGCCGGGTGCTCTCCACCAAGGAGTTCGCCGAGTGGTCGCAGAAGGTCGTGCTGTTCCTGCACAACACGTCGCGGGTCGAGGACGAGCCGTATCCGCACCTGCTGCGCGAGAAGGGCGGCAACGGTTTTCCGACCGTGAGCTTCCTCGACGCCGAGGGCACGCTGCTGGAGCAGGTGGGCCACGTGACGCCGGTCGACCAGCTGGAGGCCGCGTTCCAGCGACTGCGGCACTGGCAGGAGCTGCGCGCCGCGGTGAGTGCGGGCAAGGCCGATGCCGCGCAGGAGAAGGAGCTGTTCCTGCTGGAGTTGAAGATGGGCAACCGGCCCTATGCCGAGATGCTGCAGCGTCGTGATCGTCTGACCTGGAGCGACGACGAAGGGGCGCAGATCCGGCAGCACCTCGTCAACCTGCAGTTCCGCGACATCCTGGTGGCCCGCGGTGAGGACCTGGCGGCGGCGGGCAAGGAGTACCTGGCGATGTACCGCGAACAACGGATCCCGGACAGCGCCCAGGACACCTCGTTCTGGCAGGGCATCTTCGCCCGCTGCGTCGCCGACCAGGACGCGACGACCTTCGCGGCGGTGCTCGCCGACCTCAAGGTGCGGAAGCAGGGCGATCGGCGGCTGGAGCGCTACCTGGTCCAGCTCGAGCAGCAGCTCGAGCAGCTGAAGGCGGGCGGCGGCAAGTAGCCGCGCCGCCCGCGGCGGCTCAGCCGTGCCAGAGGCCGTTCACCAGGCGCAGCCCGTGGCCGCAGAGCAGGCCGCCGACGGTGCCGACCACGTAGCCGGCGATCGCCAGCAGGGCGCCCACCGGCGCCAGGGCCGGGCTGAAGGCCGAGGCGACGATCGGCGCCGAGGCGGCGCCGCCGATGCACGACTGCGAGCCCACCGCGGCGAAGAAGATCGGCGCCCGCAGCCAGCGCCGTACCAGCAGCATCGCGGTGGCGTGGAACGCCATCCACAGGGCGCCGATGGCCAGCAGCGGCGTGTTGCGCGGGTCCAGGACCTGGGCGAATTCGGCCTTGGCGCCGATCGACGCCACCAGCAGGTAGAGGAAGACCGAGCCGACGGCGGCTGCGCCCTTGCCCTGCAGGCGGCGTGCGGGCGTGAACGACAGCACGAGGCCCAGGAGGGTGACCAGCACGATCTTCCAGGCGAAGCGGCCGAGAATGTCGTTCTCCGGCACCACGGCGAACAGCAGGTCGGCGCCCACCGACGCCAGCACCGCGCCGCCGATGCCCAGCGCGGCGATGGTCAGCAGCGCCGGCAGGTCGGTGGGGGCGGCGATCTGCGCCTCGTACTCCTCGGCCCGCCGTTGCACGTCGTCGACGGCGCTGCGGTCGGCGCCGATCCGCGCGTCCATGGTCTTGTTGCGGGCGGCGAAGAACAGCAGCGCGACCATCCAGGCGTTGGCCACCGCCACGTCGACCACGACGATCACGCCGAACATGGCGTCGGAGATGGCGAAGTTGCGGCCGATGGCGGCGAAGTTGGCGCCGCCGCCGATCCACGAGCCTGACAGCGCTGCCAGCCCGCGCCAGGCGGCGTCGGCGTGTTCGGGCGCGATCAGCCAGCCGAGCAGCAGGTAGGCCAGCGGGCCGCCCACCGTCACGCTGATCGCGGCGGTCGCGAACAGCAGCAGCGCGTGCCGGCCGAGCCGCAGGATCGCCGGCACGTCGATGGCCAGGATCAGCAGCAGCAGGCTGGCCGGCAGCAGCCAGTCCATGATGAAGGCGTAGAGCGGATAGCCCGGCAGGCCCGCCGCCGGCGGTGCGCCGGGGATCACGCCGGTGTTCGACAGCGCCGTCGGCAGGAAGTAGCAGAAGACCAGGATCGGCACGAAGCGGTAGACCACCGCCAGGCGCGTCTTCGCCAGCAGAAAGACCAGGCCCAGGAGTCCGAGCAGGACCGCCAGCACCGGCACCGGCTCGGCGACCAGGGATTCCGACCACCAGGGCGCTGGCGTCTGCGGCGGTGGGAACGGGTGGTCTCCTCCGGAGGGCATGGACCCAGGGGAGGCCCGCGCCGCGCCCCTGTCAAGCCATTCAGCGACGCAGGATGCGAGCGAACACGTCGCTGGAGCTGAGCAGGCCGACCACCTGCAGGCCGTCCAGCACCGGCAGACGGCGCACGCCGCACAGGCGCATCAGCTTGACGCAGTCGGTCAGCGTGGCCATGGCCGGCGCGCAGATCGCCGGCGCGGTCATCACGTCCTCGACGTGCACGGTCTGCAGTGCGTCTGGGCCCTGGTCGGTGACGGCGTTGACGACGTCCTTGCTGGTCACGATGCCGGGCAGCGAGCCGGGCTCGGCCCGCACCAGCAGGCAGCGCAGGCCGCGGTCGTGCATGCGGCGGGCCGCCTGGCCGAGCGTCTCGCCGGGCTCGGCCCAGCAGAGGTCCTTCTGCATCACGTCGGCGGCGTGGATCTGTTCGAGAACGGTGGTGGTCATGGCTGTTCCTCGACGATGGACTGCGATTCTGGGTCGAAGCGGAAGACGGTCTGCCGCGCCGGCTCCTCGAGCCTGCGGCTGAAGCGGCCGAACTGGATGCGCACGCCGGCGTGGGCGGTGTCCAGGATCTCGATGCGGGCGTGGCGCAGCAGCTCGCGCTGGGCGCGGGCGAACTGCTGGCGGGCGGCGTCGAGGCGTTGCTCCACTGCCGGCAGGTTCCGGCCCGGCTTGCCGCCCTTGCCGCGCTCGCCGCGCAGGTTGGCCTTGGCTGCCTGCCGGGCGGTGCGTTCGGCGTCGCGCGCGAGCGCCGCCAGCGCGGCGGCCTGGTCGCCGAGGTCAGCGGTCGACAGCAGGGTCTCGGCGCCCGCGGAGCTGCCGGCGATGCGCACCCGCACGGTGCGCTGCGCGCGCAGCTCGCCGCCCAACGCGCGGCCCCGTCCCTCGCACAGCTCGATGTCGGTGGCCCGGACCCGGCAGTGCACCAGTTCGTCGCGCACCCGCAGCGTGCCGGCCGCCTGCAGTTCGGCATTGGTGGCGTGGCGGCAGGCGAGGTCGCCGCCGGCCTGGGCGACGCTGCCGGTGCCCATCACGCCGAAGCGCACCGCCAGGTGACCGCCGGCGCGCACGCGCCCCGAGAACACGGCGCCGTGCAACAGCAGCTCGCCGTCCGCCTCGACCAGGCCGCCCTCCTCGACGTCCCCCTGGATGTGCAGCGAGCCGCGGGTGTGCAGGTTGCCCGAGGCGACGCCGACGTTGCCCTTGTGCTGCCACAGCTCCAGCACGTCGAGCACCGCCGGCAGGAAGTGCACCACGCCGGCGCGCAGGGCGACGATGCGGCCGTCGGGCTCCAGGCGCACGCCGCCGCCCAGCGCCGGCAGGCCCGTGGCGGGCGCCGGCGGCGGCACCTCGTGGCCGAGGACCGTGCGGCCCGGGGTGCCGGGCACCGGCGGTGTCCAACGGGCGACCTCGGCCAGGTAGTCGGCGGGGCGCAGCAGGTCGCGTTCGCGCAGGTCGATGCTCGCCTCCGCCGGGCCGCCGACGGTCGCGAACCGAGGGGCGGGCGCCAGCGCGAGCGCGCCGTCGGTGCCGGGTTGCATCGGCGTGCCGTGCGCCACGGCGAGCCGCAGGTGGGCGGTGGGTTCCCGCAGGGCCTCGGCGAGACGGTCCAGGGCCGCCGGATCGCGGCCGTGCACGACGCCGGCCACCTGCAGGGCCCGGTCGAGCGCCTCGCGGCCGATCGCCAGCCCCGGGGTCACTTCGACCTCGGCCTGCATGCCATCCGGCGCGACGGTGAGCCGCAGACGGTCCACGGAGCCCTCATCGGCCAGCCGCGGCAGACGGTCGCAGCGGAACCGACCCCGCCGGTTGCGGCCGCCACGGCCGGCGGGTCCGATCCCGCCCATGCCATGGGCGGTGTGGATCCTGCTGGCGGTGCTCCTCCCAGCCTGCACGTCGACGGTGCGCGGCCCCGGCGAGGTGGCCGACCCGGTGCCCGTGCTGCTGCTGCAGGAAGCCCTGCACCAGGGCATCGTCCTGCCGGCGACGGACGGCACGCTGGTGGAGTTCGGCTTCGGCGACTGGGACTGGTACGCGCTCGGCCGCGAGCGCTGGGATCACGCGCTCCCGACGGTGCTCTGGCCCACCGAAGGGGCGCTGTGCCGCCGCCTCTGGCCGGTGGGGGATCGCGCGGCGTTGGAACGCCGGGCGCCATGGCTCGTGCTGCAGTCGGTGACCGTGTCGGCCACCCGAGCTGCCGCGCTGCGCGACGAACTGGAGGCGGCGTTCACCGGGTCCGCCTGGCCGCCACGCTTCCGTCCCGACCTGCCGGGCATGGCGTTCGTGCCGTGCGCCAGCGGCTACTGGTTCGGCCACACCTGCAGCGACGCGGTGGCCGGCTGGCTGCGCCAGCTCGACTGCCGCGTCGCGTGGGTGCCGATCCGCACCGGCCTGCGCGTCCGCTGAACTTGCGGGCGCCTAGAAGGCCCGCGGCGCCACGGCGTTGGAGGCGGTGTAGCCCTGCGGTCCGTTCGGATCGAGCACAACCGCTTGGGCCTCGAAGCCGCCCAGCATGGCCGGCGGCACGTTGATGACCGTGAAGGCGCCCCCGAACGGGTCGAGCAGGGCCAGATTGGTGGCGACCGGCGTCGTCCACAGGTTGCAGCCGTTCGGCAGCGGGATCTGGATCTGGCCGTAGCCGAACACGAACACGCCGACGGCGTTGGCCGGCGCGTTGGCGATGCTCAGCCGGATCGGGCCGCCGAGCCCGCCCTGGGTGTTCTGGTTCTGCACCAGGTTGGGCACGAGGCCGGCGGTGCCGGGGCAGCCCGAGCCGTAGCCGTAGTGCAGGCGCATCACGTAGAAGGTCGACGCGGCGCCGGCGACGCCGGGCGGGTAGATCGACTGCACACGGCCTACGCCGTGGGCGCCGGCGTTGCTGGGCACCGTCTCCGGGTAGAGGGCGAGGTTCGGATCGTTGCTGCCCGGGTGCGAGAACAGCAGGGCCAGGTCACCGCCCGTGTAGACGTAGGGCACCTGGAAGTCGAAGTAGAACTCGCTCCAGGCGTTGGGCGTGGTGCCGGGCGGAGTGACGTTGGTGAACGAGTTGGCCGGCAGGCGCATCGGGCCGCTGCGCACGACCTGCGGCGGGCTGCTGAAGTTGGCCATGAAGTCGGCGACCCAGCCCGCGGTGGGGTTGGCCGGACCGGCCCAGATCATGTAGTCGGTCCAGGTGATGTCGGCGGGCGGCCAGGACGCGGTGTTCGACGCCAGCGTCGAGAAGCGCAGGCTGACGCCGTTGATCACCGAGCCGGGCGGGATGTTGGCCAGTTCGGCGGCGTTGACGCCGTACTGGTAGGTCCGCGGGTTGGCCTGGTTGCGGATGATCGAGTTGAGCTGCGCGTTGTTGCGCACGAACTCGTTGGCGGCGGGGACGACGACCGACTGGGCGCCGAGGCCGGCCAGGACGGAACAGGCGACGGCAGAGAAGAGGACGTTTCGCATGGATGGTGACGTGAGGGGGGTTGGGGGAGCCGTTTGGACGATCCGGCCGGCCGGGATGTTCGGTGGGTCCGGCGGATTCGGTGGTGCGCTAGAGCACGTGCAGCGACGCGGCGCCGCCGAGCCAGGCGCCTCCGGCGGGCGGCAGCACCAGCGGCTGGAAGAACCACTCGGAGCCCCGCAGCACCGGCAGATCCGGCACGGCGATGCCCAGCGTGGCGCGTTCCGCGCCGGGGTCGGGCAGCACCAGGAGCGAGGCGCTGCCGGCCTGGTCGAGGAGCAGTTCCCCCAGCCCGGGCAACGCCGCCGGGGTGCCGCGGGGGCCAAGCGCCAGGAACGCCGCGTGGCCCTGGGGCAGGCGCAGCCACAGCCGGGCCGTGGCGCCGGCGGCGAAGGCGCGGCGGAACTCGGGGAACTGGGCCTGGCTCACCACCTCGGGGACGGCGCCGAAGGCGAGCACCTCGCCGGCGGTGGTGACGTAGCCGCACTCCGAGTTGGCGTTGCTGCCGGTGATCGGACCGGCCGGTGTCACCGCGGCGATCCGCGCCTCCTGGGCGCCGAAGCCGAACGCGGCGGCACCGTCGGCCACCACCATCGAGGTGCGCCAGAGACGCGCGGTCGGCGCCCCATTCGAGGTTCGCTGTGTGTGCAGCCAGCGGTCGTGCCGCGGGTCGAACACGTGATGCGCCGCCGGATCCCAGACCAGGCAGAGGGAGCTGCTGCGGTTGAGGTCCGGCACGCCGTTGCCGCTGGCCAATGGCACGAAGGCGCCGCTGCGGGCCGAGAACGCGCGGAAGCCGGTGGCGGTGGGCAGCAGCGCGAGCTGCGCGGCCAGCAGCGGTTGGCCGGGCAGGGCATCCGGCGGCGCCTGGTGCCACCGGCCGGTGAGCGCGCTGAACAGGTGGGGGACTGAGGTCTGCCCGTCGACCACGTAGGCGACGACGCCGGTGGCGTCCTCGGCGCTGCTGCCGAGCGGCAGGACCGCCACGGTGCCGAGCGGCGCGCTGAAGGCCGCATGCGAGCCGCCATCCGAGAGCAGCGCCACGCCCTGGCCCAGCGTCACATGGCCGCTGGCCGGCAACGCCAGCAGGGTGAAGGTGTTGGTCACCGCCGAGTAGCAGCGGGCGATCTGGCCGTCGCGCAGCACCGCCAGCAGCTCGTCGGACTGGGCGGTCACCGCGCCGTTCAGCGGCGCGGTGGCGAACGCGCCGCGCAGGCCGCTGTAGGCGATCACGGCCTGGCCGTCGTGCCAGAGGGCGAAGTCGCTGTTGCGGTGGCGGTTCGGCGTGCCCGGCAGGGCCGGGTGGGTCGTCCAGGCGCCGTGCAGGGCCGAGAAACCGTGCAGCGTGCCGTTCGCCTCGACCACGGCGGCGGTGCCGTCGGCGCTGGCGAAGGTGGGCAGCGCCGGCAGGGTCCGGTCGATCCAGCCGCCGGCGAAGGCGGACAAGCCCCCGGCGGTGGTGCCGTCCTCGACCACGGCCACGTGCCGCTGCACCAGGGTCAGGGCCTGGGGCGAGACGGTCCGCGTGACCCAGTTGCCGGTGAAGCCCGAGAAGGCGTGCAGCGCCGCGCCATCCCGCACCAGCAGCAGCGAGTCGTTGCGCTGCGCGGTCGGGTTGACCACCTGGGCCGCCGCCGACACGGGCAGCGGCACGAACCGGCCGGTCATCGCCGCGAACGCGGTCCAGGTGGCGCCGTCCTGCACCAGCAGCCAGTCGTTGGCCAGCCGCACCGAGGCGCCGGCGCCGGTCGGCAGCGAGTGCCAGGCCCGGGTGAAGGCGGAGAACACGTGCAGCGCCGCGGCTTCCTGCACCACGACCTGCTTGCCGAGGCTCTGGATCGCCGCGCCGGCGGTGCCGCCGGGCATGGGCAGCGCCGCCCAGGG
>CAZMGG010000112.1:0-18446 GCA_964565715.1 uncultured candidatus Brocadiaceae bacterium
GAGGTGATGGCAGGGCGCGATCGCCTGCGCGGCCTGCGGGTGGAACACGAGCCGCGGTTCCTGCGGGCGTTCACGGCGCGCCTGGAGCCATTGGGGGCGCCGGCGGAGGTGCCGGCGTCGTGAGCGAGCGCGGCGCCGTCGCAACGCTCCGCTGCGGCGGCCGCCAGCACGAGGGACGGTCACGACCCCAGGAGGTAGTGATGAGTGACAACCATTCGCCTGACCGAGCCAGATGGCTGATCGGGCGGGCGGTTCTGGCGCCATCGAGTCACAACACCCAGCCATGGTGCTTCCAGGTATCGGGATCGACGATCGATCTCGGTGCTGACCGCTCCCGGGCATTGCCGGTGAACGACCCCCAGGGCCGGGAGCTGGCCATCAGCTGCGGGTGTGCGTTGATGAACCTGCGCATCGCCGCCGCCAGTGCGGGCCTTGGCGTGCAGGTGCAGCTGCTTCCGGAACCAGGGGCCCCCGACCTCCTGGCCCGCCTGCGTCTCTCCGAGCAGTCGACCCCTTCCGCCGAAGACGCTCAACTGGCCGGGTTCCTCGAGACCCGGCGCACGTACCGGAGGCGATTCGCGCCTCGCACGGTAGGCGAATCTGCGGTGCAGCAGTTGATCGACGGGGCGAAGCGAGAAGGCGTGCATCTCACTCCTCTCTCCAGCGAGGACGCGAGACGCCAGGCCGCCACCCTGGTCGCCGAAGGCGACGCCGCACAGTGGGCCAGCGCCAGTTGGCGTCGCGAACTCGCCGCCTGGATGCATCCGCGCCGACGCGGTGATGGGTTGACCCTCCCGGCGTTGGCGGTGCCGGTGGCACGGTTCGTGGTTCGAGTCTTCGACATGGGCGATGGCATCGCAGCGAAGAATCGCCGGCTAGCGGAAAGCTCGCCACTGCTGGCGGTCCTGAGCACCGACGGCGACAGTCCGCGTGACTGGTTGCTGGCGGGTCAGGGGCTCGAGCGCGTGCTGCTTGCGGGCTGCAAGCTCGGGCTGCAGGCCTCACACCTCAATCAGCCGGTCCAGGTGGCTTCGTTGCGTCGGAGGCTGCAGAATCTGACCGGTGGCGGCCCTCCACAGATCCTTCTCCGAATGGGATACCCGATCGCGGCGGTTCCGCCTGCGCCCAGAAGAGGGCTCGACGACGTCATCGCGTAGGGTGTGCGGTGAGGGCCGGCCAGGTTTGCAGCGGACGGTCCGTCGTCGACCGGCCCACGTCGTGCGCAGAGGCGCGTTCGGCGACGGCAGTCATCCCCGCTGAGGCGCGCACCGTCATGGATGACGCCCGGTTCTGGGATCTGATCGCGAAGCTCGATTGGGCGCGGGCGGGCGATGACGAGGCCGTGTGCAGGCCGGTGGTCGAGGCGCTGACGGCTTTGCCGGTCGCCGCCATCCAGGCTTTCGAGGAGATCCTCGCCCAGAAGCTGCATGCCCTGGACACCGAGGGACACGCCCGGGAGATCGGCGAGGAGGCGTTCACGGGATCGCGCGATGACTTCGCGGCCGCATGGCGCTCGAACGCGCGTTTCCTGGCCGCCGGGTCGTGCAGGTCGACGTGTGCGCCCTGCTCCACGACGGCGGTGGCCTGCATTGCTGTTCGCGCAATCAGCCCTTCGCCGGCAGGGACGCGATGAGGTCGATGAGGCGAACTCTCGCTCTTTCCTGGGCCGGCTTTCTCATCCTGGTGGGAGTCGGGCTGCTCACCTGGGTTGGCTACAACCTGCTGATCGAACTGCAGCCATCCGCCGCGGGCCGCCACCCTGGGCCTGCCGTCGGCATGGGAATCGCAGCCATCTGGTTCGGCCTCGTCCAGATCCGGCGGAATCGGCGGTCGCCGGGCAGGCGGGTGGAGCCGCCGCAGATCACGGCCAGGATGGAGGACGGCTTCGTCGACCTCACCTTTGCCCTGGAGCGCCGCCAGCGCGACTCGGGTGGCGGAGAACGACTCGCGGCGATCGGGCAGGACGGGGACCGTCTGGTGGGCTTCAGCGTCGTGATCGAGCCTGGCTGGAGGAGGATCAGGTTGGGGGGGATCGAATCCCCGACGTACCAGGGCGGGATCGTCATCGAATCGGCAGGGCCACCCAGTGACGAATTGGTCAGGGCGATCGACCGGCTCTACATGACGGAGGCGGCCGCCACGGGGATGCGGCGTGCAGTCCGAGTCACCGGCATTTCCTTGGACGGCAATCCCACGGATCTCGACGCCGGTCCGGTCAGGATCAAGCTCTTCTTCTGGGAGAACGAAGGCGAGGACCACTATGCCGAGGCGTACCTCAACATCGACGTCCGCTCCGGAGCGATCGAACTGAACGAGAAGGATTCTGTCTACCGGATGCCCTTGGTCCTGGCGCTGTCGGACAGATGAAGCGCCGTCAGTGTCCACAGGGATGAAGGTCCTCCTCCTCGCCATCCTGCTCGTGTTCGCTGCGGTCGGGGTCGGCCTGGCCAGGGGCGTGCTGAGCTGGTCGGCGGCCACACGGCGGCTGCGGGCGCGCATCGAGGGCGCGCGCATCCCGGTCACGCCGGGGTTTGTCGACTTCCGCGAACTCGAAGGCCTGCCCGCACCCGTGCAGCGCTACTTCCGCACGGTTCTCACCGATGGGCAACCCATGGTTACCGGCGTGCGCGTGCGGCACCGGGGCACGTTCAACACCGGGAAGACCGCCGACCGCTGGCGACCCTTCACCTCGGAACAGCGGGTGGTCACCCGCCGAGCGGGCTTCGACTGGGATGGCCGCATCCGGATCGCGCCGGGGCTGACGGTGCGGGTGCACGATGCCTATGTCGCCGGCGAGGGCATCCTGTCCGCGTCCCTGTCCGGCATCCTGCCCCTGATGGATCTGCATGGGACCGGCGCCATGGCGGAAGGCGAACTCATGCGCTTCCTGGCCGAGGCCGCCTGGTATCCCACGGCCCTGCTACCGAGCCAGGGCGTGCGATGGTCGGCCATCGATGCGACTTCGGCGCGGGCCACGTTCACCGACGGCGCCCTCACGATCGCGCTGCACTTCGGCTTCGCCGCGTCCGGCGTCATCGCGACGGTGTGGGCCGACGCGCGCGGTCGTACGGTGGGCCGGCAGGTGGTGCCGACGCCCTGGCTCGGGCGCTTCTGGGACCACCAGGAGCGCGGCGGGATGCTCCTGCCTGTCGAAGGCGAGGTGGCCTGGCTTCTGCCCGAGGGGGCGAGGCCGTACTGGCGCGGTCGCATCACGGCCATCGAGCATGAGTTCGGCGGGTGACGGGTTCGTGGCGTGGTGGCACGCATTCCGTATTGCCGAAGAGGAGGACCAGCGATGAGAGCATGGATCTGCGAGACCCATTCCGAGGAGGATGGCCCGGAGGCTGTCGAGAGACGGACCGTGAAGATCCGGGGATCGAAGTCGGACGTGCAGGCCCTCGCACGCTTCCTGGTTTCCGTCGTCGAGCACCTGACCGCCGACCACTCCCACGTGCACCTTCGGGACCACATGGTGGGCTGGACCGGCTCCGGGCACGTGGACGTGGGGATCGATGTGACGTAGAGTGCCGGCCGTTTGGTCGATGCCTGGGCGCCTGGTGGCAACCATGAGCAGAGCAACACCGATGCGAATGGGTGCAGCAGTGGCTCTTGGCCTGGCTATCTTCGTCGCCGGGTGCTTCCTCCTGACCGCCATCCTTGTCGCGACGACGCCGCCGGACCTCGGCGCTGTCGGTCAGATCGCGGGGTGCGTCGCCATCGTGGTGCTGCCAGCCGCCATCGCGCTCTGGCTGGGACGTGCCGTGGTGCGCCGCGGCAGACATGCCGGCAGGGAGGTCGTCGAGGCCGGTTGCGGCGCGGCGCACACTCCTGCGGCCGACAGACCGCGTTGAGAACCCTGATGAGGCCTCGCCAGATGAGATGCTTCGTAGCGCTTGCGGTCGCCATGCGCGTGCGGCTCGCGTCGGCGCTGGGTCTTGCCATCGGCGCGATGCAACTCGCCGGACAGCGCAACACCTGGCAGGCCATGAGGTCAATCCGTGTGATGGCCGTCACGGCGGCCGCCCTGCTGGCGGCCTGCCAGCATCCGCCGGCGGCGAGGCCCTTCGACGACTACGGTTCGCGCCTGCGCGTGCTGATCGGCCAGCGTTTCGGCTTCACCATGGATTCGAGCCACGCGGTGCAGGAGGCCACCGGCCCATTCATGCTGGTCGCGGTGGGAGTGGACTACGCCGAGTTCCGGATGGACCACGGCCAAGTGCTGTTCGTCTCGCTGGGAACCCTGCGCGTCACCGTCCGGCCGCGCAGCAGTTGAAGCGGGGGCGCAGGTCTTCATGTTCGACAGCATCCGCGCCCTGTTCGATCGATTGGCCAGGCGCTCTCCACGTGACGTGGCGGCGCTGGCGGCCAGCGTCGAGAGAACGGCGTTGCAGGCAGTCAGATGCCGAGAGCCCTCCTCATCGCACTTGGGCGGCGACCCCATGCTGCCGCCCGGCGTGGATTGGCCCCGACGAGATGGACGGCCGCTGCGATTCCTCGCGCGGTTGTCGCTGGCAGAGTTGCAGGCCGGGGCGACGACGGCCTGGCTTCCAGACACGGGAGCCTTGCTGTTCTTCTATGACGACCAGAAGCAACCGTGGGGATTCGATCCCGCCGACCGCGGCGGCTGGTCAGTGCTCCACGTCCCTGAGGAGCCAGCGGCCCCAGCTGTTCCGCAAGAGCCCCCTGCCGACCAGTTGCCTCACCTCCCGGTGAAACTACGGCGCATCGCGGTGCTGCCGTCTGCCGATCGGCCGGAGGTGAAAGCGCTGCGACTGTCCGGCGACGAGTTCAATGGCTACTTCGACCTGGCTGAGGAACGCTTCGGCGGCCTCCCCAAGCATCAGGTCCTCGGGGTGCCGAGTCCGATCCAGGCTGACGCGATGGAGCTCGAGTGCCAAATGGCGTCGAACGGCATCTACTGCGGCAACGCCGACGGGTACTCGTCGCACGAGGCGAAGGATCTGGCTGCCGGCGCCGTGCGATGGCGCCTGCTCTTCCAGATGGACTCTGACGATGACCTGGGAGTCATGTGGGGTGACATCGGGATGCTGTACTTCTGGGTCGAGCAACAGGCGGCAGCGCGGGCTGACTTCTCGAACGTCTGGCTGATTCTCCAGTGTCATTGACGCCACGCCGGACTGCTTCGAGGAGTCCTGCGCGCAGGCCTGCCTCGACCTCCAGGCGCCCCGCGGCGAGGGCTCGTCGTCCTCATCCCGCCGTGCTACGCTCCGCTCGCAACCGACCCCCTCAGGAGCAACGCCATGGCCGAGAGCAAGACCAGGCCCACCGGAGCCAGCGTCGAGGACTACATCGAGGCGCGCGCCAACGAGCAGCAGCGCAGCGACTGCCAGAAGCTGATCTCGATGCTGAAGGGCATCACCCGGAAGAAGCCCTACATGTGGGGGCCGAGCATCGTCGGCTTCGGCTCGTATCGCTACACCTACGAGAGCGGCCGCACCGGCGAGGCTCCCCTGGCGGGCTTCGCGATCCGCGGCCGGGACCTGGTGGTCTACGTGTGGGCCGAGGACGCCGGCCAGAAGGCCCGGCTGGCGAAGCTCGGCAGGCACAAGATGGGCAAGACCTGCCTCTACTTCCGCCAACTGGCCGATCTCGACCAGGCGGTGCTGAAGCAGATCGTCACCGCCTCGGTGGCCGAGGTGCGCCGGCGCCACGGCTGACCGACTGGACCCGACGCGGCTACTGGATCCACCGGCCGCCTTGCACCTTGTGGATCGGCGACAGGTCGAAGTCGATGGCCACGTAGCCCTGGGCGGGTACCAGCAGCGGGCGAGCCTGCTCGGGGAAGCTGCGGCGGACGGCTGGATCGCGCGGGCGCCAGCCGAACGTGCGCACGCCGGGTTCGGCCGGCAGGGTGACGCCCCAGGCGGCCTCGGGCCGCATCGCCGGCCCGTCGATGGGTTGCCAGGGCCCTTCGTCGATGCGCGCCTCGTAGCCGGCGCGCCGCGTGTCGATGCGGATGCCGCTGCCGGAGCGGAGCAGCGGCAGGTGGCAGGGCAGCTGATGCCGCTGCTTCTTCGGGCAGACCCACTGGCCGCAGCGGTGCCGCGCCTCGTACGGCGGCGACATGGTCGGCACGAACCCCGGCAGGCGCGCCTCGACCGTCATCGGTCGATCCGGATCCGGCGCGTAGCGCTCGATGTCGATGGTGGCCGGGGTCGTCTGGCCGGTGTCGACGCCGTCGACGAAGATCCGGGCTCCTTCCGGATACGACACCACCGGCACATGCGTGGCGGTGCCGCAGGCGGTGAACAGGGCCGGGAGCAGAAGGGTGACGAGCAGGATCGGGCGCACGGTGACCTCCGAGGGCCCATGATCCCATCGGGAGCCGTCCCGGGCGCGATCGAACGACCGTTTCGGCGAGGCTGGGCCGGCGCCGCCTTGCGCGGTGTGCGCCGGAGCCCGACCGGCCTACACTGCCGCCTCCCGATCCGGACAGGACCCCGCGATGAACCCGATGACCCGGCCGGCGACGGCCTTCGCCCTTCTGGCAGCCCTTGGCGCATGCCTCACCGCCGCTCTTCCGGCGCAGAACGATGCGCAGCGGGCGCTCGGCGGCGAATGGACCTACGTCGAGGATCGCACCGAGGGCCGCGCCCTCGAGCAGCTCGGCCCGCCGATGAGCACGACGTTCTCGCTGCGCGTCGAGGAGGGCGCGATGATCCTGGTGCGCGGCCACGGCTCGGGGCACCGCGACGTGCGCGTCCTGCTCGACGGTGCGATCACCGAGGTGACCGAGGGGCAGAAGACCGCGCGCTACCGCGGTGGCTGGCAGGATGGCGCGTTCACCTATGAGGTCGACTTCGTGCGCGCGCCCGGCCAGGCGCCCGAGGGGCTGATCCGCCGCCAGTTCCGCATCACGCCGGATGGGCTCATCGTGCGCGCCGGGCGCGGCGGGCCGCCGGAGGCCGACGCGATCGCGCTCTACCGCCACGCCGAGGACATCCCGATGCCGGCGCCGGCGCCGGCGGTGATCGGCGACCTGGAATGGCTGGTGGGCCCCTGGGTCGGAACGCGGAGTTCGGGCGCGTCGATCGAGGAGCGTTGGACCCCGCCGCTCGGCGGCGCGATGCTCGGCGTCTCCCGCACGGTCTCGCGCGGCCGGATGTCGGCGTTCGAGTACCTGCGCATCGTCGAACGCGACGGCGGGCTGGTCTACATCGCCCAGCCCGGCGGGCAGCCGCCCACCGAGTTCGTCCTCACCGAGGTGAGCAAGACGCGCGTCGTGTTCGACAACCCGCGTCACGACTACCCGAAGCGCATCGTCTACGAGCTGTCGGCAGACGGCGGGCTGAAGGCCACGATCGGCTTCCTGAAGGGCGGCACGCCGCGGAGCTTCGAGTACAAGAGAGAGACCAGATAGAGGAGCCCGAAAGCCCGGAGGTCCGGATGCCCAATGACCCACAACCAGGATCCTCGCGTCTCCGCGTCGTCAGCCTCGTCTTCCTCGTGGTGGCGATCGCCGAACTGGTGATGGTGGTCGCGGTGCCGGCGGACGGCGGTGCCAACATCGGTCTGCCCATCGCCCTGGTCGGCGTGCTCGCCGCGGCAGCCGCCCTGGGGATCACCGCCCTGGCGCCGCGCGCAGGCCTTCCGGCGAAGCTCGTCGCCATCCTAGCCCTGGTGGTCGCCGGCATGGCCATGGTGTTCGTGGCGGCCGGCATCCTCGAGGAGACTCCTTGAGCAGGAACAGCTGCAGAGGCTGCCGGATGGCCATGTGCGGCGGCGACACGGCGGATATGGTCACGCGGCCACCACCCGAGATCATCCGATGCATGCATTCTCCTACGCCGCGATCGTCGCCGTTCTCGCCCTCGTTCCCACCCTGACGGCGCAGCGGGTGGATGGCGGTGCCGATCCCGACCGCCGCTCGTCGACGGTGGCGGTCTCGAGCGAAGAGGCCGGCGTCCTGGCCGCCGTGTCGATCAGCTACAGCTCGCCCGCGTGGCAGGACAGCCACGACGGCATGCTGGAACAGCTCAAGGGAAGCAACTACACGCGGCTCGGCAAGGGCTGGTGGACCACGTTCGACACCGTGGGCAGGATCGAGATCGGCGGACAGGCGATCGAGGCCGGCAGCTACTACCTCGGGCTCGCCGTCGCCAAGGACGGCGCCTGGAGCCTGCTGCTGTTCGACAGCGGGCAGGCGATGAAGCGCCGGCTGCTGCCGGGCACGACGGCGCTCTACACCGGTGAGGCCAGGGCCGAACTGCGGGCGCCGATGACCCTCGGCAAGGAACCGTTGGCCGAGGTGGTGACGCGGCTGGAGATCGAGATCCGTGCAGACAAGGGCGACGTCACGGCGGGCAGGTTGTCGATCCGCTGGGGCCGGCACGAACTCTCGGCGCCGGTCAGGTTCCATCTGGCGAAGGAGCGGTCGGATTCCCCTTGAGCGTCGGGGAAGATCTCTGAGCACACATGTTCGGGCTGAGGGTCACGGTCAACCAGGACACCGCTGTGGTCGCCGCGGCGGCGGACGCCGGCTGCGCGGCGGCCGGCCGGATGACCATGCGCATCAGCCTGCCGTTCCTGCTGTGCCTCGCCGCCTGCGCCGACGCAGATCCTGGGACCATTCCGGTGCGGGTGGTCGATGGGGCCGGCCAACCCGTGCCGCGGGCCACGGTCTGGAGCCTGCCGCGCGCGGGATGGGAACGGCTGAACTGGGTGCCAGCTGAGGCCTGGGCCTGCACCGGCAATCCCCACGAGTTGCTGCGCCGTCTCGGCAGCCGGCATGAGGTCGACGAGAGCGGCGTGGTGCGCGTTCCCCCTGACTCGATCCTCGCCGGCCAGCTCGATGCATTGGCCGGCGTCACGACGGTGACGGACGCGGGTGCGGCGGCGGTGCTGGTGCTGGATGACCGGCAATGGACCATCCGGGTCCGGGATCAGATGGGCCAGGCTGTGGCTGGCGTGCCCGTGTCGTTCTTGCCGGTGCAGGAGTCCATGCTCGACTGGTTCGAGGGCGTGCCGCTGGGCCTGACCGATGACGAGGGGCAGCTGGTGGTGCGAGCGCCCGGCAGCGTGCCGGTGGCCAGGTTCATGTTGAGGACCATGGGCGAACCGGAACCTCCGCCACCCACGGCGGTCGCGTTCGAAGTGGATGGCATGTACCTCGCCGCCCACGCCGCGCGGCTCGACCTGACCGCCGGTGGGTCTGGCACCGTGCACCTGGTGTTGCCTCCGGTGACGAAGGTCGAGGTGCGTCTGCCCGACTGGCACGGCCCGATCGGTGCGCGCATCACCCTGACCCGCACGGGCAAGGGGATGAATCCGGACGAAGCCCTGTGCTGGGTGGAGTCGGGGCGGCACTACGGCCTGGTGGGCACCCGTCCCCCAAGGTCCACGACGCCGGTCCTGGCGCGGGTCGATGGCAGCAGCCTCACCGCCCGGGCCGACGTTCCCTGCCTCCCCGCTGGCGAGACGTTTCCGATCGCGATGGACCTGCCCCGGGACGACATCGTCGTGCGGTGCCGGGTGCTCGATGCCGGTGGGCAGCCGGCGAGTCACTGTCTGCTCAGGGTGACGCCGGCCTCGGCGCAGCTGCGCACCTGGTTCGTCCTCGCCGACCGGGACGGTCGGGTCGCCCTCGTGCTGGCCCCGACGATGACCGCGGCTGCGCTGCGGCTGGAGGTCGATGCCGCCCGCGATCCCCGATGGCTCGAGGCTCAGGCCGAACTGCGGGTGGAAGGACTGCACCCGGGCGACCGCCGCGACGCGGGGATCATCACGCTCGATCCGCCCCGATGACCGCCGATCGGCACCAAGACACCTGTCCCGTCTGCGCGCGGCCGTCGCCGGCCGGCATCGGCCAACTCGGCCATCGCCGCCTCGGGCGCTGCACGGCCTGCGGGCACCAGTTCGTGACCCGCTGGTCGGCCGCGGCGCTCGACGAGGAATACCGTGCCGCCTACTACGGCGACGCCGCGGATCCGCGCATCGCGGCCTGGGCGTCGGCGCACCACGCGGTGTGGGACGCCATCGTCGCGCAGCTCCACCACCTGCATCCCACCGCCACCCGCTTCCTCGACGTGGGCGCGGGCAGCGGCGGCTTCCTCCAACGGCTGCGCCGGCACCACCCCCAGGCTTCGCTGGCCGCGGTCGAGTCGGCGCCGGCGGCGCGCGCGGCCCTGGCGGCGCGGATGCCCGACGTCGCGTTCGTGGCCGGGCGGGCCGAGGACCTCGGGCAGGCGCCATGGCGCGGTGACGTGGTCACCATGCTGCAGACCCTGGAACATCTCGCCGATCCCCTCTCGGCCCTGCGCGGCGCGTGGCAATGCCTGGAGCCGGGCGGGCTGCTGTTCGTGACGGTGCCCAATCGACGGTCGCTGGCGGTGCTGCGGCAGGGGCGCCGCGCCGACTGCTTCGCCAATGGGACGCATCTGCAGTTCTTCGGCCGGCGCAGCCTGGGCGGGCTGATCGGGCGGGCCGGCTTCGTGAAGACGCGCCGGCTCGTCCACTTCGGCGGCGGCCAGCACGCGGGACCGGTGGCGGCGCTGCTGCAGTACCTGGTGCGCGCCGCCGGCTGTTCCACCGAGCTGCGCGTGGTCGCCTGGCGCGGCGAGGGTCGTTCCGCGGATGGCTGACAGGTACGGGGCCCGACGAACCCACGCAGGACCCTCGCCGCGGGGCGGCTCAGCCGGCCGCCAGCCGGTCGAAGACCTCGGCCAGCTGTGCCGGCGTCACCGGCTTGGTGAGATGCGTGGCGCAGCCGGCGCTGCGCGTCCGTTCGCGATCGCGCTCGAGGCCGAAGCCCGACAGCGCGACCAGCGGCGCCTGGAGGCCGTCCTGTCGCAGGCGACGGGCCAGCTCGCAGCCATCCATGTCCGGCAGGTCGATGTCGAGCAGGGCCACGTCCGGTGACCAGCCGGCGGCGATCGCCAGCGCGGTCCTGCCGTCCGGGGCGAGCCGGACCTCGTGCCCGCCCTGCTCCAGGCTCAGGCGCAGCGCCTCCCCCTGGTCCGCCTGATCCTCGACCAGCAGGATCCGGAGCGCACGGTCCGCCGCCGCGGGCGCCGGCGTCGCCGGCGGATCCGCCAGGAGCGGGGCCGGAACGGTCGGCAGCTCCAGGACGAACTCGGAGCCACGATCCTTGCCCTCGCTGTGGGCGGAGAGCGTGCCGCCGTGCAGCTCGGCGACGCGCCTGGACAGGGTCAGGCCGATGCCGAGACCGTCGCCGGTGCGGTCGCCGCGCATGAACAGGTCGAAGATGCGGGGCAGCACGTCGGCGGTGAGGCCCCGGCCGTTGTCGCGCACTCTGATCGTGGCGGTCGAGTCCGTGGCGGTGAGTTCCAGGTGGATCTCGCCACCGGGATCGGTGTAGCGGGCCGCGTTCCCGAGCAGGTTGTTCAGCACCTGCACGAGGCGCACCTGGTCGCCCTCCACCCAGACGCCGCCCGCCAGGTCCACCGTCAGGCGATGCCGGCGCGCCTCGATCTGCGCGTTGGTCATCTCCAGGGCCTGCTCGACGATGGACCGCAACTCGATCGGCTTCTTCTGCACGTTGGGGGTACCGTCGTGGATCCGGGCGAGGTCCAGCAGGTCGTCCACCAGCCGCGTCATGTGCTGCACCTGCCGGTCGAGGGCGGCATTGGCGGTCCGGACCCGGTCGGGAGAGTGGCCGCCGACGCGCAGGACCTCGATCCAGTTGCGGATGGTGCCCAGCGGATTGCGCAGCTCGTGCCCCAGGAAGGCGAGGAACAGGTCGCGCTGCTCGATGCCGCGGGCGAGGCTGGCCAGCAGGTCGCGGATCTCGTACTGGCGGCGCCGGTTCTCCAGCGCGGCGCGCAGGGCGCTGACCAGGGTCATGATGCGGACCGGCCGTTCCAGGAAGGTCAGGCTGTGCCGCGTCTCCAGGCTGCGCAGCGCAGCCAGCTCCGGAGGCGAGGTCGGCCGGCCGGTGGTCAGCACGAACACCGGCAGATCCGACCAGCGCTCCTGCTGGCCGAGGGTCTTCCGCAGCACCTCGGAGCCCCCGCTGCCCAGCCCCTCCTCGGCGATCAGGGCCGCTCCGGCGCCATTGCGGATGCCGTCCCGGAGGTCCACGGCGTCCCGGCAGCGCCGGGCCCGCAGGCCGGCGCGGCCCAGGACCTGCTCGGCCAGGGCCGCATCCCGGCCGGTGGGCGCCAGGATCAGGACGTGCTCAGGTCCCTTGTTCACGATCCGGTTCTTCCCGGTCCATCAGGTGGGTGACGCTGCCGCCGAAGGTGGGGGTGCCGCTCAGCACGCCGGCGAAGTCACGCAGCGGCTCGCCGATCTGGAGGCCGCCGCGGCCGATCCGCATCTCGCGGATCGTGCGTTCGTGCCGGCCGGTGCGCTTCTTGACCACCGAGATGGCCTGGCGGATCTCGCCGGCGGCCTCGAAGAAGCGGAGCAGGATGACTGAGTCCGCGAGGTAGCTCACGTCGATCGGCGTGATCTGGCCGGCGCCCAGCATGCCGTGCTGGCTCAGGGTCAGCAGGGTCGCCACGCCCGTCGTGTCGAGGTAGGTGAGCAGTTCACGGAGGTGCATGGCCACGTGGCGCTCCTCTGCCATGGCCTGCAGGAAGCCGTTGATGCTGTCCAGCATCACCATGCTGACGCCCTCCTCCACCACCCGTTGCGCCTCGGTGGAGAGCCAGCCCGGCGAGATCTGCGCCGGATCGAGGCGCTTGACCGTCAGGTGACCCGAGCGGATCCACGGCGCGGGGTCGATGCCCAGGCTCCCGAGCCGGGCCTCCCAGACCTCCACGGTCTCGTCGAACAGCAGCACCAGCGCCTTCTCGCCCCGGCGTGCCGCGGCGACGGCGCAGGCCCCCAGCATGGTCGACTTGCCGCAGCCCGCCGGACCGACAACCAGGGTGCCCGTGCCCCGGTAGAGCCCGCCGCCGAGCATGCGATCGAGTTCCGGATTGCCGGTGCTGACCTCCTCCGCGGGGTACCGGCGCTCATGGGCCTTGGCGACCAGCCGGGGATACACGTCGAGGCCGCCGCGGAGGATCTGGAAGTCGTGGAAGCCGCCCGTGTACTGGACCCCGCGCATCTTCATGACTCGCAGCTGCCGCCGCTCGGGACCGAACTGCTGCGCGATGTTCTGCAGCTGGATGACACCGTGCACGATGGTCTGCGCCCGCAGGTCCTCGGGTCCCTCGTCGATCAGCAGCACCGTGCAGGAATGCTCCATCAGGAAGCGGCGCAGCACCTGGATCTGGCGGCGATAGGCGGCGGCCTCGGCGGCCAGCATCCGCAGGCCGACCAGCGAGTCGAGCACCAGCCGGCGCGGCCGCACGCGGACGACCTCGTCGAGCAGGTTGCGCATGGCGTCGCCGAGCTCCAGGTCGCCGACGTGGAACAGGGTGTAGTCCTGCGGCTCCACGTCGCCGGCGTTGCGCCACTCGTGGACGTGCAGGCTGGTGAGATCCCAGCCGTGCGAGCGGGCGATGTCCTGGATCTCCTGCTCGGTCTCCGAGTGGGTGATGAGCAGGGCCCGTTCGCCCTGCTCGGCGCCGGCCAGCAGGAACTGCATGCCCAGGGTGGTCTTGCCGGTGCCGGGTTGGCCTTCCAGCAGGTAGGCGCGGTCGCGGACCAGGCCGCCGCCGAGGATGCGGTCTAGACCGGCGACTCCCGTGCTGAGGCGTTCTCCGGCGTCCGTCCGATCGCTCATGGTGTGCGTCATCCTAGCCCGCGGTCCGGACGATTCGCAGGCGGCGACGGATCGCCGGCTGCGGCGCGCGCCGGGATCGGCAGTGCAACTGCCGACGTGGTCTGCATGTCGTCGCTGTGCTGTGCGAGGCTGCGCGGCGCGTTGGGGCATCGCAGCCGACGAGTTCGTCCTTGCGGCCGGGGCATGATGGTTGCAAGCGCCGACGACCTTCGAGTTCGGTGAGGCACCCAATGCAGGATTCTCGAGTGGACGTGGCGATGGGCTGGGGCCGGTTCTTCGCGATGATCGGCACGTCGACCGCCGTCATGTTCGTCCTCATGTACCAGCTGGTCTATTCCGCGGATCATGCGCTCTTCAGCGTCAATCGCTGCCTGGCTTCCCTGCTGATGGGCTGCGTGATGGCGGTCGTGATGCTGGGATTCATGTGGTCCATGTACCGCGGCCGCCTGCGCATCGTGGTGCTGGTTGCGGCAACTGTGTCGGCCATCGGCTTCCTCGTGGTCAATCGCAGCCAGTCGCTGATCGACGACTCGTCGTTCATGCGGTCGATGATCCCGCACCACTCGATCGCGGTGAACAATGCCCGCAAGGCGTCGATCGTCGACCCGCGTGTGCGCCGACTCGCCGATGGCATCATCGAATCGCAGGTCCTGGAGATCGCGATCATGGAGCAGCTGCTGGAGGACATCGGCCGGAGCGGGAGGCGCGGCGACCGCCCCCTGCCGCCGCGCACGGCCGCCGTCACTCCCGAGATGCAGCCCCAGATCGACGCCGCGGTCCGGTGAATGGCGGTGCATGCCGGGATGTCCGGCGGCAGCGCTGTGGGTGAGACGCCCATGACCGTGGGGCCGCCGGGATCCCACTCCGGTGACTGGAGATGCAGTGGAATGGATGTTGTTCAGTGGCTGGGACAGCCTGCTCCGGACGCTGGTCGTCGGGGCCCTGGCCTACCTCGCGCTGGTCGCGTTCCTGCGCGTGGCTGGCAAGCGGACGCTGTCCAAGATGAACGGCTTCGATCTGGTCGTGACCGTCGCCCTGGGCTCGACCCTGGCCACCGTGCTGCTTACCAAGGACGTCACCCTGGCCGATGGGGCGTTGGCCTTCGGCCTGCTGATCGGGCTGCAGTTCGTCGTCACGTGGTCCAGCATCCGGGTCCGATGGGTGCGGCGATTGGTCACCGGCGAGCCCCTGCTGCTGCTGTATCGGGGTGAATTCCTGCGCGCGCCGCTGCGTCGGGCCCGGGTGAGCGAAGAGGAAGTGCGCGCGGCGGTGCGGTCGGCTGGGCTGGCATCCCTCGGGCAGGCGGAGGCCGTCGTGCTGGAGACCGATGGCTCGTTCAGCGTGGTCCGCCGAGGCACGGGCGGCGGTTCCCCCAGCCTCGCGGGCGTGCGAGGCCTCCGGGAGGGCGCCCCCGGCGCCGACGGGGAGGACGTTGCCGGCGGCGCCGACCGTTGATGCAGGGTCGTGTGACCGATGGGCCTGCCGCCGTTGCTGGGGTGAGGTCTGGCCCGGCAGGCCCATCGAATTTGCCGTGGTCGCCTGCCGCGGCGATGGACCGCCTGGGCAGAATGGCGACGTGGACGGGCTCGACGACTTTGCGCAGGACTTCGCCGCGGCGCTGTTCGCCGCCGTGCCCGGGCTGCGTGCGCACGCGCGGGCCGAGAACGGCGTCCTTCGCCTCGAGCTGCGACCCGGGCCGGTGCGACCCGACTGCGAGTTCTGGCTCACCACCGAGGCCGGCGAGATCACGGTGGGCTTCGGCATGTTCCACATGCACTTCGACTGGCCGGTCCGTGATTCGTGGCCCGAGAACGACCCGATCGGCTTCGTCCGGTCGCTGATGGCTGACGAGACCCTGATCGAGGTTTGGACCCTGGATGGCCGGTGGTCCGGCTCCGGCGTGCTGGCCGCCACCGAGGAGCCGGACCTCAGCGGCCTGCAGAAGGGCCACGTCGTCTTCGTCCGGTCCTGGTCGGGCGCCCGCGACCGCACGTTCCGCGGTGAATAGACTGCGCGTCTGCCCGCGCCCTGCGCTGCGCGCGGCACGGAATTGGCAAGTGCCGACGCCCGGAGCACGAACCCGATGTCCATCCAGAACGCGTTGGCCAGCGTCGCGGTCGCCGATCTCGAGGCCGTGGTCGATTGGTATGCCACCCTGCTGGGTCGGGAGCCCGACTCGAGGCCCATGCCGGAGGTGGCGGAGTGGCGGTTTCCGCGGGGCGGCTGGCTGCAGGTCTACGAACTGGCCGAGCGGGCCGGCCACGGATCGGTGACGCTCAGCATCGACGACCTCGACGGGGCCGTGGCGCGCCTCGGGGAGCTCGGCATCGACACCAGCCGCCGCACCAGCAGCGCCCAGGCGAAGACGCTGGCGATCCGCGATCCGGCCGGCAACCACATCGTGTTCGCCCAGGCCCTGGATCGCAGCATGGCGCGGTAGTCCTTCTGGTGGACGAACGGAGCGTTCGGGTGGCATGCTCGGAATCGGCAGGTGCGCATCGGCAACGAGGACGCGATGGGACTCTTGACCTTCGGTATCAACGTGACGCTGGACGGCTGCGTCGACCACGAGGAAGCGATCGCCGACGAGGAAACGCATGCGTTCTTCACCAGCCTCATGGACGAGGTCGGGGCGATGCTCTGGGGGCGGGTCACCTACGAGATGATGGAGAGCTACTGGCCAGCGGTGGCCCGGGGCGACGTGGATGCTCCGGCGGCGATGCGCCGGTGGGCGGAGAAGCTGGAGGGGAAGCCGAAGTACGTGGTGTCCTCGACGCGGACGAGCTTCCCATGGACCAACAGCCACCATCTCACCGGCGACCTGCGCACGGCAGTGCAGAAACTCAAGGACGCGACACCGGATGGTGTGCTTCTCGGTAGCGGCAAGCTGGCGACCGGACTCGACCGGCTGGACCTGATCGACGAGTACCGGTTGCTCGTCCATCCGAGGATCGCCGGCCATGGCCCGACCCTGTACGAGGGCGGGTTGCCGCGCACGCGACGGCTCGAGTTGATCTCGGCGAAGCCGTTCCGCAGCGGCGCGATCGCCTTGCACTACCGGCGCGCAGACAAGTCGTGAAGGGCTGATGTCGGGCGGCAACGGACACGTGGCCACGTTCCTGAAGCCACCCGGGCCGGAAGGGGGTTGTTCCCCTGGCGAGCAGCGCGGATCCTGCGCCATCCACGCCGCGAGGAAGCCCACGATGCTGTCGACCCTCCTGATCGCCGTCTGCCTCTGCCAGGATCCCGCGCCGCCCGGCGCCACCATCGAAGGCCGCGTGCTCGACGCCCGGGGCGAGCCGATCCCGGTGGCGCAGGTCTGGGTCACCTCATCGCCCGGACCCGACGTCCTGGCCCGCACGGTGGCCGACGGCGAGGGCTGCTTCCGGCTCGGCCGCGTGCCGGCCCGTTCCGCGTGGACCGTGCACGCCAGCGCGCCGGGGCGGATCACCGACACGGCCTACGTGTCTCCCGACGGCCCGACCGCGACCCTGCGCCTCTACGACGCGGGCACCATCCGCGGCACCTTCGTGGATCGGGCCGGCCAGCCGATCGCCGGCGCCCAGGTGGTCGCGGCGTTCGACCTGGCGCGGATCATGTTCTCGGCGAAGGTGGAGGCGATCACCGACGAGAACGGGGCCTTCACGCTGGCCGGCGTGCCGCTCGGCGTGATCGACGTGCGCGCCTGCAAAGCCGGCGCTGGCTTCGGCGCCGAGCAGGTGCATCTGCGCGACGCGGCCGCGGTGAAGCTGCAGGTGGGGACCGATGCCAGCACGACCCTGCGGGTCGTCATCACCGGCCTGCCGGCCGACGCCGAGCGGCCGCGGGTCAGCCTGCTGCCCTATACGAACGGCAGCCTGCAGACGCTGCCGCGGGGCATGGTGGGCGGCACGATCGGGGCCGATGGCTCGCTGGTGTTCGAGGGCCTGCCGGACTGGGAGTATCTGGTGCGGCCGTCGAGCCCCGGCTTCACGTTCGCGCCGCGGGACATGCGCGTGAAGGCAAAGGACAACCATGCCGCCTTCACCGCCCATGCGATCGGCGCCATGCCGTGGAGCGGTCGCTGCCTGGACGCCGAGGGCCAGCCGGTGGCCGGTCTGCGGCTGGCGCTTCGCGAGACGAGCGAACGGCAGCGCGCCGAGGCGGTGACCGATGCCGACGGCAGCTTCACCCTGCAGAGCCACCTGGCGCCGGGCACGAGGTGCAGCCTCTACTCGCTGGATCCGGCCTGGTGCATGGACCAGGCCAAGACCGACACGATGTATGGGAGCTACGACCTGCGCTTCCTGAACCGGCACGAGGCGGTGGTGGCGCCGGACCAGCCGCTGCAGCTCCGGGTGGTGCCGGCGGCGGTAGTGACCGGCCGCGTGGTGCGGGACGACGGCCGGCCGG
Source organism: uncultured candidatus Brocadiaceae bacterium (assembly GCA_964565715.1). Taxonomy (GTDB): domain Bacteria; phylum Planctomycetota; class UBA1135; order UBA1135; family UBA2386; genus CAZMGG01. The sequence continues at coordinate 18,050 of CAZMGG010000112.1, forward strand.
TGCCGTTCGCACGCGTCGAGCTCGAGCACTCGAGCCCGAACCGGGTGCCGCAGTGGATGACGTTCGCGCATGCGACCACCGACCGCGACGGTCGTTTCGCGTTGCGCGGGCTGCACGGGCTCGCGGATCCGGTGCGGATCAAGGTCGAGGGCGAGCACGGTTCGGTGGCGGGCGAGCCGTTCCAGCTCGCGATCGGCCAGCAGGTGGACGTGGCGTCGCTGAAGCTGGCGCCGGCGGGCTCGATCGGCGGGGTCGTCCGCGATGCGCAGGGCGGGCCGGTGCCCGGCGCGCGGGTGTGGCTGCGCACGTGGGATTTTGCGAAGAACGGGCAGAAGGACGGCAGCGTGACGGAGGTGGTGACCGATCGGGAGGGGAGGTACCGGTTCGTGGGTGTCGG
>CAZMGG010000113.1:0-11695 GCA_964565715.1 uncultured candidatus Brocadiaceae bacterium
GGTCAGTTTGCCGCGCCGCAGGTACTCGTTGTTGACGTCGGTGATCTCGAGCTCGCCGCGCGCCGACGGCTTGAGCGTCTTGCAGATCTCGAACACCTCGGCGTCGTACATGTAGATGCCGATCACCGCGAGGTTGGTCTCGGGCTGCTTCGGCTTCTCGACGATCCGGGTGACCTTGCCGTCCTTGACGGTGGCGACGCCGAAGCGCTCGGGGTCGTGGACCTCCTTGAGCAGGATCTTGGCGCCCTGCCCCTGCTTCTTGAAGTCGTCGACTGCCTTCTTGATGTTGCCCTCGATGATGTTGTCGCCGAGCACCACGACGATCGGCTCGCCGTCGGCCCAGTGCTCCGCCAGCTTCAGCGCGTCGGCGATGCCGCCCTCGCCCTGCTGGTAGGCGTAGTAGAGCTGCTTCAGGCCGAAGTCGGCGCCGTTGCCGAGCAGCTGCAGGAAGTGCCCCGCGCTGTTGCCGCCGGTCACGATCTCGATGTCCGTGATCCCGGCGTTCACCAGGCACTGGATCGGATAGTGGATCATCGGCTTGTCGTAGACCGGCAGCAGATGCTTGTTGGTGATCTTGGTCAGCGGATAGAGGCGGGTACCAAGACCGCCAGCGAGGACGACACCTTTCATGACTTCGTGCTCCGGAGCTGGTCCCGATACCAGGCCAGCGTTCTCTGCAATCCTTCGGCGAAACCGACCCTCGGTACGAAGCCGAGCAGGTCCTTCGCCCGGGTGGCATCCGCCAGGGAATGGCGGACGTCGCCCTTGCGCGGCGGGGCGAGCACCGGTGCCACCGTAGCACCGGCCATCGCCGCCAGCTGATCGTGCAACTCGCGCACCGTGATCTTCTGGCCGTAGGCCAGGTTGACCGTGGTGCAGCCCGGGCGGTCGGAGTCGAGACCGAGCAGCACGCCGTCCACCACGTCCTCGACGTAGGTGAAGTCGCGGCTCTGGCCGCCGTCGCCGTCGATCCGCGCCGCCCGGCCCTGCAGCAGGGCGAAGCAGAACGCGGCGATCACGCCGGAGTAGACGCTGTCGGGGGTCTGCCGCGGGCCGAACACGTTGAAGAAGCGGGTGACCACCACCGGCAGGTCGTAGACCCGGGCGAACGAACGGCAGTAGAGCTCGCCGCACAGCTTGCTGGCGGCATACGGCGAGAGCGGATCCTCGCGCAGGTCCTCGTGCTTCCGCTCCGTCGGCTGGTCGCCGTAGGCCGACGACGAACCGGCGTAGACCACCCGCGCCTGCTGCCGCACGGCGGCGTGCAGCACGGTCACCGTGCCGGTGACGTTGGCGTGGTGCGACTCGACCGGCGCCTCCACCGAGCGGGCCACCGACGGCAGCGCCGCCAGGTGCACGACCCGGTCGACGCCGGTCATCGCCTTCGCCACCGCGGTGGGATCGGCCACCGAGCCCTCGACCACCTGCAGGTCGCCCTGGAGGCCCTGCAGGTTGCTGCGCTTGCCGGTGGAGAAATCGTCCAGCACGGTGACCTTGCGGCCCCGGCCGAGCGCCTGCTGCACCACGTGGCTGCCGATGAAGCCGGCGCCGCCGGTGACCAGGATGCGGCCCCGGCCCGGGTTGCGGCCTTCCTTGCTGCTGCTCATGCGATCCTCCCTGCGGTCTTCTCCTGCCGGTACCAGTCGACGAAGCGGCGCAGGCCCTCCTGGGCCGGCACCGTGCAGCGGTAGCCGAGTTCCCGCTCCGCCAGCGACACGTCGGCGAACGTGATCGGCACGTCGCCGGGCTGGTCCGGCAGCATCTTCTTCCTCGCCGGCTTGCCGACCAGCGCCTCCAGGCTCGCCACCAGGTCGGACAGCGACGTCGTCGCCGAGCCGCCCAGGTTGTAGATGGCGTAGGTCCGGGTCTTGCGCAGCGCCGCCTCGACGCCGGCGACGATGTCGTCGACGTAGGTGTAGTCGCGCCGCGACGACCCGTCGCCGAAGAACGGCAGCTCCTCGCCGTTCCAGATCTTGCGGGTGAACTGGTGGATCGCCATCTCCGGCCGCTGGCGCGGGCCGTAGACCGTGAAGAAGCGCAGGCAGCAGACCGGATTGCCGTGCAGGTGGTGGAAGGTGAAGCACTGCACCTCGCCGGCCTTCTTGCTGGCGGCGTACGGCGACACCGCGCGGTCCACCTGGTCGGTCTCGCTGAACGGCACCTTGGTGTTGCCGCCGTAGACCGACGACGAGCTGCCGAAGGCGAACGGCACGCCCTTGCCGCCGTGCTCGTGCAGCGCCTGCAGCAGGATCTGGGTGCCGGTGACGTTCACGTCCATGTAGCGCACCGGGTCCTGGATCGACGGCCGCACCCCGGCCAGCGCCGCCAGATGCACCACGCCGTCGACGCCGCGCACCGCCTCGCGGCAGGCCGCCGGGTCGCGGATGTCGCCCTCGCGGAACTCGAAGGAGTTGCCGCCCTGGGCGCTCAGCGCCGCCAGGTTGCGCCGCTTCAGCGCCGGGTCGTAGAACGGATCGAGGCTGTCGAGCACGCGGACCCGGCTGCCGGCGGCGAGCAGGCGCGCGGCGAGGTGGCCGCCGATGAAGCCGGCGCCGCCGGTGATCAGGATCGTTTCCATGGCTCTGCTGCGTGCGGGACGAGGGCGAGGGGCGACTCCCTTACCGGATCCGGCGGCCCGCGTCCACGCAGGCCACCCCCGCAGACGGGCATCGGCCGCCGATCCCGGCTACCATGGCTGCCCTCGGAGTCCCCCATGGCACAGCGCAATCCGCTCCCCTTCCCCGTCCTGTTGCCCCTGCTGGCCGCCCTGGCCGGCGGCACGCTCGCCCCCCCGGCCCTGGCCCAGGACGAGCCCAAGCAGGATCCGGCGATCGCCGAGAAGGCGGCCGAGATCAAGAAGATGGTCAAGGACCGCAAGATGGAGCAGGACGGGGCGGCGGCCGCCAAGGTGCTGATCCTGGCCGACGCGTTCGCCAAGCTGCACCCGAAGGACAAGGACAAGGTGGTCGACGCCGCCGAGAGCTGCCTGTTCGACGGCCGGCTGCGGCCGCCGGACCAGACCGTGCTGTACCACAGCGCCGCCGAGGCGCTGGGCAAGATGGGCGAGGATGGCGCCAAGCCGCTGCGCAAGGCCATCGACGGCAGCCGCTTCCCGGACCGCGAGTACACCGTGCTGAAGGTGGCCCTGATCGAGGCGCTGGGCAGGACCGGCGACCCGCGCCAGGCCGAACTGCTGCTGGAGCTGGCCCGCCGCTCGCCGTTCGACGAGATCATGGCGGCCGCCGGCGGTGCGCTCGGCGACCTGAAGGGGCTCGACCTGAAGATGCGGCGCGAGGTGGTGAAGGACCTGATCCGCCGCTGGGGCGAGCTGGAGGCCAAGGGCAACCAGCTCGATCCGGCGCCGAACTCCGGCGGCGGGCCGGTGGACTTCAGCGGCCAGAACGCCCGCAAGACGCTCGGCCAGGTCCGGCCGAAGTGGGTGAAGAGCCTGCAGACCCTGACCGGCCAGTCGCACCGCGAGTTCGAGGACTGGCAGCGCTGGCTCAACAAGGAGCCCGACTGGCAGCCGCCGGGCGGCGGCAAGTAGGCAAATAGCCGCCGCGTCGCCGGCTACTGCTTCTCGCCCTTCTCGACCACCAGCACCAGCGGGCAGGCCAGCCGGTGCGGGCCGTAGCGCACCACCAGTTCGCCCTTCACCTGGCCGTCCATCTCCAGCGTGATCGCCAGCTTGTCCTGCACGTCGTCGACCTTGCCGTGGGTCATCGGCACGACGATGCCGGCACCGAGCTTGTCGCACTGGAACGCGTCCAGCTTCTGCGCCTTCACCGCGCTGGCGTCGTGCAGGTCGAGCTGGAAGGCGCCGTCCTGGTTCCGCTGCACGGTCAGGTAGTAGTGGCCGGCGGGCACCTTCACGCCGCCCAGCTCGATGGCCAGGTTGCTGTCGAGGCTGGTCCAGTAGTCGCGCCCGAAGCGCCACTTGCGGCCGGCGAATGCCGGATCGCCGACCTTCTGGTCGTAGCTGTCCTTCCACAGGACCGGGCCGTAGTCGATGGCGAGCTGGCCCGGCGAGCCGCTCTGGCTGAACAGGGCCAGCCGCGCGCCCTTCCGCTCGGTCACCGGCGTGTAGACCATGAAGCCGCCGGCCCCGCGCGGCGCCGGGTTGGTCTTCATCTTCGCGATCACCTTCTGGAAGCGCGGGTCGCTGCGCAGCCCGTCCATGTCGCTGTCGTTCTCGATGTGCTCGACGTTGCCGAAGCCCTTGTCGGCGGCCTTCTCCAGCCAGGCGATGGCCTTCTCCTTGTCGCCGCGCAGGGCGTGGACGCAGGCGCAGTTGTAGCTGGCCACGCCGCCCACCTCCGGGAACGTGGCCGCCTTCTCGTGGACCACCAGGGCCTCGTCGAGCTTGCCCTGGGCGTGCAGCGAGTAGCCGAGCATGTGCCAGGCCCGCGCGTCCTTCGGATCCACCTCGGTCAGCTTCCGGAAGCTGGCCACCGCGACCTCCCAGTCGCCCTCCTGGACCGCGTCCTGGGCGGTGCGGCTGAGTGCCTTGGTGTCGACGGGCACGGGCTTGATCTCCTGGGCGGCGAGAGGGGCGGCCAGCAGGCCGCTGACGGCGAACGCGAGCGTGACGAGGGTCGGGCGCATGGTCGGAAGCTCCAAGGATCGGACCGGGGCCTGTCCCCGGCCGGACCGTGCATCCTGACGCCGCGACCCACCGGAACACGACAGTTTTCTCGCCCCGGCGCCCCATGGCATCGGCGCGCCGGCCGGGCGTCGGCCCGAAGCCGCGGCAGCGCCTAGACTTCCCACCGATGCGTCACGCCCTCCTTGCCGCCCTCCCGATCGCCCTGGCCCTGGCCCTCGGCGGCTCGCTGCGGGCCCAGCTGCCCCCGCCGACGGTGCCGCCGCAGAACCCGCTGACGCCCCAGAAGGCGGTGCTGGGCAAGATCCTGTTCTGGGAGGAGCAGCTCAGCTCCGCCGACGACGTCGCCTGCGGCACCTGCCACCAGGCCCGGGCCGGCGGCGGCGATCCGCGCCGCGCCCTGCCCGGCACCGCGATCCACCCCGGGCCGGACGGCCTCCTCGGCACCGCCGACGACGGGCTCGGCTCGCCCGGCATCGTCCGCACGGCGCCGAACGGTGCGTTCACCGCGGAGCCCACCTTCGGCCTGCGCCGGCAGGTGACCGCGCGACTCGCCAATCCCCACATCGGTGCGGCCTTCCACGCCTCGCTGTTCTGGGATGGCCGCGCCAGCACGGTGTTCCGCGACCCGCTCACCGACCAGATCGTGATCCCGTTCGACGGCGCCCTGGAGAGCCAGGCGCTCGGCCCGATCCTCAGTCCGGTGGAGATGGGCCGGGAGGGCCGCACCTGGGCCGACGTCACCGGCAAGCTGCAGCAGATCACGCCGCTGCGGCTGGCCAGCAACCTGCCTGCCGACGTGCAGCAGGCCCTGCAGGCGCAACCGGGCTATCCGGCGCTGTTCCAGCAGGCCTTCGGCGATCCCGCCATCACCCCGGTACGCATCGCCTTCGCTCTGGCCAGCTACCAGCGCACCCTGGTGCCGGACCAGACGCCGTGGGACCGCTACATGCGCGGCGACCCGCTGGCGCTCACGCCGAACCAGATCGCCGGCATGCTGCTGTTCGACGGCGCAGCCCGCTGCAACGCCTGCCACCCCGCCCCCCTGTTCAGCGACGACACCTTCCACAACCTCGGCGTGCGGCCGTGGCAGGAGGATCCGGGCCTGATGGGCGTGACCGCCATCACCGCCGACCGCGGCGCGTTCAAGACGCCGAGCCTGCGCAACGCCGGCCTGCGCCCGCGCCTCCTGCACAACGGCGCGATGCCGGCGCTGGGCGATCCGGCGGGGCTGGGCGACCCGCACAGCATGGTCGAGTTCTACTTCAACGGCGGCGGTGCCTTCCCCGACAACCTCGACCCGTTCCTGCTGCCGCTGTCGCAGCACGGCGTGACCCGCGGCGATCTGCGCAAGGTCGAGGACTTCGTGAAGCACGCGCTGACCGATCCGCGGGTGGCGCAGGGCCTGCCGCCGTTCGACCAGCCGACGCTGCGCTCGAGCCGGCCCGACGCCCGGGTCTACGGGCCGGAACTCGTGGCCAGCACCGGCGCGGCGCCGTTCCTGGTCGAACCCGATCCGGCGTATCCCGGCAACCAGGGCTTCCGGCTCGGGCTCGCCGCCGATCGGCCCGGCACGCTCGCCCTGCTGGCGTGGTCGCCGCTCGCGGTGGAACCGGCGCTGTGGGCAGGCGGCATCCCGCTGCAGGTGGGCCAACCGTCCGGCAGCGCGGCCTTCGTGCTCGGCGGCGCCGCCGGGGGCCCCGGTCACCTGACCTGGCCGGCGCCGCTGCCGGCGGATCCGCGGCTCGCCGGCGTCACCGTGCATCTGCAGCTGTTCACCGTCGACGCGGCATCGGCGGTCGGCGTGGCGGCCTCCCGCGGGCTGTCGATCAGCGTGCGCTGAGGTCGCGGATCCAGGGGCCTGAGCGTCGCGGCGCTGGCTGAGGCAGTGCGGACGATGCCGTGCGAGCCAGCCCGTCGACGGCCGTGCATGAGGAGCCCGTCCGGCCCGGAGTGGACCGCGGTGCCGGGCAGCGCACGGTGTGGATCGCCGCCGGCGGCGCGGGCTGGGTGGCTTGGTGGCAGGTGCCGCAGGCGACGTGTCGGCGAAAATGAGCTGCTCCTGCCGGAACAGGATCTGCCCAGACACCGCCTTCTGGGACGTCAGCGGGTTCTGCGGTGCTCGGCGGCCGCGCCCAGGCGCTGCTGAACGGCAGCCCGGTGCTGGACGCCGACGTGCCGACGTGGCCCGCATCGAGCAGCCGGCCAGCGGCGAGCCGCACCCGGGCCGCACCAGGATCTCAGGCTGCCGCCAGATTCTCCACCGAGCGCGCGCGGCCGTCGGACGCCTACGCTGGATCCTGGAACATGCATCTGCCACCATCACCAGCCCATTTCAGAGTGCACATCATCCGAAGTTCCAAACATTGCATCCTTGCCAGCGGACACCACAATCACCAATCGCCGCCTCTCGTCAACCCTTACTCGGTAATGACGTCCCCAGAAATCCCTACTTTCCTCTCCCGATCTTTGCACATGTGCTGCTACATCCCGACCTCCTCCCTTCATTTCACGGCTTAGATTCAAGGCAAGATTATGAGCCAGCATTCCGGCCTCGTGAACTTCTCCCCACGGGTTCGGTCCACGGTCGCATGCGGCCACTACGAAAGCCAATACGGCCAAGTGAGTACGCATTACCCTACCCGCATCGCTCCTTGGGACCCAACTCCTCCCCCGCAGTCATCTCAGGAGCAGCCATGGCGAATGTCCAGCCAGGCGTCCCTGGTCCAGGCAGGTCCGCAGCACGCATCAGCGGATTCCCCACCACGGGAGGCGGCGCCGCGCAAGCCATGGCGCCACATACCGGACCCTTAATCCGGATCTTAGGTCTACCAGACTTCTGGAACTCCACAAGGATTAATACGCAGCAGGTCTTACATTCCGGATCATCGGTGCACCCGCTTCCCACCTTCAGGAATATGGCCACCTCACCACTCCATCCATCTGACAGCCCTGGACTATCCGAAGACATCCAGCTCTCTTTCCTCTCGCGTTGCGACCCAGAGAACTTGTCGGTAAGGATTCTTCCTCGTTTCATGACTTCGTGTGACGGATTCCAACCGTGACGATTCCAAGAGTGCGGCGGCATTAGCCCCTGTGGGACGACCGGCAGGCCAACCATCTCCCACTGCTCGTATGTGCACTCACCCCCCGGCTTGTCCTTCATTGCAAAATCAACCTCCCAATGGAACTGGTTGTGCCTCTCTTCACCTGCAGGTGTTCTCCTTTTCTTTTCATCAGCACTGGTGTCGGGAGGCCATCCTCCAGTAACACAGAATTGTGTTACGCAACAACAACTCAATTCCACCATGACCTCCGGACATTGCAAGTCATCCCAAACGCAGCCGCATGACTCGCATTCTTCCTTGGTTGGCGCGCCATGAGCTTCCGTGCCGCCGTCTAGCGACATCAAGAATCCTCCGGGCAAGGAATCGTTCAGCAACCCCGAACCGGATCTCGCCTCAGCAATCGACACCGTACTGGCCTGAGAGATTGTCGATGTGGAGTAGTGATCGCACTTGCAACAGTCATTCTCCATGTTGGCGCATGGATCCGGCTGACCTTCCCCGGCGGTCATCCCGTCATCACCACCCAGCGTAGCCGCAATGCAGCTTCCACCACCTGCGGCTTTGGCTCTTCTAACTGCTGGGCCACGAGCGACCTCTACACCCTCGGCAGGGCGCTTCATCCAAGAGGGATCGGCAAGGCCCGTCGAAATCGCTTGACGAACACGGTCCTTGAAGGACGCCATGATGCTGCCACGATCCCAGAGCTCACCCTCCATGTCGGATTCGAACTGGACATTACTGAATTCCTCTGGCTGAGCGCCGCAGCTCCGATGCTCCTTACCAGCGGAATCGCTGCCGGTCCCGCATCCACACGCTCCGCCGCAACCACATGAGCTCTCGATCTCCATCGTGCCGCAGGGCAGACAGTGGAAGGAGTCGTGTTTCATGCAGATGCAGGCCTTGCCAGAGAGATGCTGCGCTTGCCCCTAACCCTTGGCATCGTCGTAGAAGAGGCCGGCGAGGACGCGGATGAGCTGCCACGAGTCACCCTCGCTGCCATTGGCTATTTCCAGCCGTAACTCTTCCTTGATGCCGCTGCCACTTCCGGTAGGAGCGATGCGAACCTGGTCGACCCCGTTACCTGAGTTCATCAGGCTGAGCGTCGCGAGCGGACCTGTGGTAGGCCAGTCGTCCTCCTTGTTCCGGGTCCACACCTTCACGGACGTGCTCGGCGTTCCCTCCATGTCGATCGTCTCGATCCGGAGGAACAGGCCGTCGCCGCCCCGCGGGAAGGGGGACGTGAACACGGTTTCGCCCTTGGCGATACGTCGGCCGGGAATCATCATAGCGATCTCCTGTTAGCTTCTATGAAGAAGCCTTGTCGAACCACGTAGCCTGCAGCATCCGATACAGCATGCTCTCGAATGCCTCGCCCGAGTTGGAGGAGGTGAGGGTGAACCTGAATCGCACGAGCTCCTTCAGGTTGTTGTACCGGCGGTGCATGAATGAGCCGGCCGTGAGCCAGCCCGACCCTTCGCCGGTTGCCGCCGAGCCGTTGCCGGTCTCCTCCTGCTTGCGGTGGAATACCTCCACAAGGAAGGTGGGGCTGCCGATCATCTGGATCTCCTCGTAGGTGAAGATCGCGTTGTCGGCACCTTTGAGGAACCAAGGGCTGAAGACGACGATCTGCCCCCCCTCCTCCACCACAAGCAGTTGTCCGATGTTCATGCCTTGCCTCTTCGCAGCCGGTTCTCGGTCACCAGACACCCGGGCGGCCAGCCACCACGGCTAGCCTCGCCTACCCAGGCCCATGGCCATCCGGCCATCCACTGGGTTAGTGTCCACGTGCGTCAGTTCGGCCTCTTTTTCTCAAGGGCTTTTCTGGCACGGTCCAGGATCCGCTCGGCCTGCCTCATGGGCGTGCACTGGGCCACGGCCCACTCCTCGACCGTGCCGCCGCCCACGACCCAAGTGCATAGGTCCCGCTGTTTGCGACTGCGCAACTTCCGGATCCGTTCGCGTGCAACGCCAGGGTCCGGCAGGCTGCCACCCTCGCGGACCGGAGCCGTCAGCCCCTCGATGTCCTTGCCTGCTCGCGGGAGGCCCCTCGATCGTACCCGGTGCACATTGGAAACCTGGCACATGCACAGGTGTCGTACCAGTCCTGGCCAGTGCTCGACCTGACCGCGGTCCATCGCCAGCAGGAGTTCCAGGGCCACCTGACCCAGGGCGTCGCCGCGCTCCTGCGAAGGCACCTTGGCCAACCACGCCCGCGCTAGACGCAACATCAACAGCTGCTGCTCGGCCCGCGCCAAGAAGTCCTCGCCTGTCGGCCGAGGCTCGGAGGCTCCGAGGCTCCGAGGCTCCGAGGCTCCGAGGCGGGGCGTTCCGAATCGGGCACCATGTTCCATGGCTTGTGCTCCATCTTGAGGTCTCCTTGCCGTCGAGCCCTGCCCAACCAGCCCGCCAACTGTTGGCATCCTATCCATCCGCACTGGTGCGGCAACAGCACCGCCCCCCGCTCTTAGGGTGCGCCCCCGTTCTCGCCGACCTGCAGTTCCACGTCCACGTCGAGGCCATTGCCCGGGCCCTGATGGCGATCCAAGCCGACCGTTCGCAGCCGGCGGCATCGGCGCGCCGGCCGGGCGGCGGCCCGAAGCCGGGGCAGCGCCTGCACTTCCCACCGCTGCCCGCCGCCCGCCCGAGCCGCCTCCCAGCCGCCCGGTCCTAGCCTAGCCGTCGCGGCGGATCCAGACCTCGGCGAACTCCACCGGGTCCTGGTGGCCGCAGAAGCCGAAGTGGCCCTCGGTGCGGGTGCGGCCCGGGTGCGCCTCGCCGCTGGCCGGCTGCTCGATGCCGGCCACGTCGGCGTCCAGCACCGGACTGCCGTTCAGCAGCACCTGCGCCCGGCCGCCGAGCATCGTCACCTCGATCACGTTCCACTCCCCCACCGGCCGCAGGTGCCCCCGCTCCACCGGCACCAGACCGTAGACCGAGCCGCAGTACTGCCACGGCTTCAGCCCGGCGTACTTCGCGTCGCTGTCGTCGAGGATCTGCACCTCGAGGCCCTGCTGCGACGGGTTGCCCTCGCCGGGGTAGCGGATCGCCAGCCCGTTGTTGCCGCCGGGCGGCAGACGGAAGCGCACGCGGGCGGTGAAGTCGCCGTAGCGGGCCGTGGTGAACAGGTTGCCGCCGCGGCCGGTCTTGCAGCGGATGGCGCCGTCGAGGACCTCGTAGTCGTCGGTGGCGCCCTGCCAGCCGTCCAGGGTGGCGCCGTCGAAGACGCGGGTGAAGCCGTCGCGCGAGCGTTCCAGCAGCCACCGGTTGGCCTCGCCATCGGCCAGCTCGCGCACCCACAGGTTGCGGAAGCGGATCTCGCCGCCGTGGGTCTGCAGCTGGATCGGGCCGCGGCGCGGCAGCGCCAGCTTGCGGTTCCAGTAGTTCTCCATCACCGTGCCGTCGACCACGAGCTGGTCGTTGAGCCAGACCCAGGTCACCGCACCGGCCTGCACGATGCGGAGCTGGTTCCACTGGCCGAACGGCCGGTCGGCGTGCACCAGCGGCATCCGCGCGTGCTGCTCGTTGTTCCACAGGCCGCCGCTGCCCTTGTCGGCGCCGAGCTTCCACTTGCCGCCGGCCTCCGTGGTATCCCAGATCTGCACCTGCGGGGTGCCGCGCAGGTAGATGCCGGAGTCGGCCAGCGCGACGGTGCGGTACTCCAGGCGCAGCTCGATGTCGCCGAAGTCCGCATCGGTGGTCAGGTAGGCGCCCTCGCCGTCGTTCACCAGTTCACCGCGCTCGACGCGCCAGTGCGCGGCCACCGACGCGTCGTCCTCGGCGCGCAGTTTCTGCCGGTCGGCGGGCTGCAGCTGCGCCAGCCGGTAGGGGTCGTAGTGGCGCTGGCCGTGCCAGCCGGCGAGGTCCCGGCCGTTCCAGAGGGCGGTGAAGCCGTCCGGCGGCGCCGGCGGGGTGTCCTGGGCCGTCACGCCGACGGCGAGCACTGCCACTGCGAACGCGCTGCGCATGCGCCCGACTGTAGGAACGCGGCCTCGCCGAGGCGAGGCTCCGCCCCTCAGGTGGCGGC
>CAZMGG010000113.1:11795-18433 GCA_964565715.1 uncultured candidatus Brocadiaceae bacterium
CCGACTGTAGGAACGCGGCCTCGCCGAGGCGAGGCTCCGCCCCTCAGGTGGCGGCCAGCGCCGCCGCCGCGGCGTTCCGCTGCAGCAGCCAGCCGACCCCGCCCACCAGCAGCACGCCGCCCTGGAAGGCGTAGTAGATCCACAGCCCGCGGGCCAGCCCGCCGGCGAAGCCGTAGTTGTGCAGGCCGACGCCGAGCAGGTTGACGTGGAACCAGGAGAACGCGACCACCATGCCGGTGAAGCCGGCGGCGAGGCAGAAGCCCCACTGCCGCAGCAGGCCCGACAGGCGGCCGTGCAGCATGGCGATCTGGCACAGGCAGATCAGCAGCGCGCCGTTCTCCTTGGGATCCCAGCCCCAGAAGCGGCCCCAGGACTCGTTGGCCCAGATGCCGCCGAGGATCGTGCCGACCACCGAGAACAGCAGGCCGAAGCAGGTGGCGCCGTAGACCATCCGGTGCACGTCGCGATACCAGGCGTCGTCGCCGCGCCGGAAGCCCAGCGTGCGCAGGACCAGCCAGGCGCTGGCGATCAGTGCTGCCAGCATACCGCCGGCGTAGCCGATGTTGATGGTGGTGACGTGGGTGCTCAGCCAGAAGTTCGAACGCAGCACCGCCACCAGCGGCTGCAGGGTGTCCTTGCTGTCGGACACCTCGAACATGCGGGCGAGCTGGATGCCCAGCGGCAGCATCAGCGCCGCCACCGACAGGGCGATCCGCTTGCGGTTGATCGCCTCGAGCACCAGCCCCGCCAGCACGCCCACCGCGGTGATGAACAGGAACGTGTCGTAGAGGTTGGTGACCGGCGGATGCCGGCGGATCACGCAGCGCAGCGTGATGTCGACGACCAGCAGCAGCAGGCCGAGGCCGGTCAGCGACATGCCGCCCCACCACAGACGGCGGCTGCGGGGCCAGAACCAGCCCACCGCCGCCAGCAGGAAGGCGAGCACGCCCGACTGCAGCGCCCGCCACTGCAGGTTCCAGCGGTGGTAGTCGGCCTCCAGGGTGACGGTGCCGAGTTCGCCGCGGGCGGCGGCGGCGGCGCCGGTGGCGGCGCAGAGCGCCAGCAGTTCCTGCTGCCGGGCGGCCGCGTCGGCTGTGCCGAGCGCCCGTTCCCAGCCCGCCAGCAGGCCGAGCTGGCCGCGGATGTCGTCGCCGCGCAGCGCCGGCTGCACGATGTCGCCGGACTGCCACCAGGTCTCGCCGGCGGGCGGCGGCAGCAGGGCCGGGCCGCGCTCGTCGAAGCGCGCGATGTTCTGCAGGGCCAGCAGCAGGCGGCCCAGGTTGTCGTCGGCGTCGTTGGCGGTGGCGGGCTGGGCCAGCATCAGCTCGCCCATCGCCCGGGCCTGTCCCAGCAGCTCGCTGTAGGTGACCGTCTCGCGGCCGCCGAACAGGCCGCGCACGCGCTCGCCGCGCAACGCGAACGGCGTGCGCATCAGCTCGGGCACCATCCGCAGGGTGTGGTAGCCGTCGAGCTGGCCGGCCAGTTCGACGATGTGCTGCTGCAGCGCCGAGCGCTCCTTCTCCGGCGTGCGGCCGTAGTCGCGGGCGCGCTCGAACAGCCGCTCCGACACCGGTGCCAATTCGCGGTAGCTCAGGAACTCGAGCCGCATGCGCAGCACGGTCTCCTTGTCGATGCCGAGCTCGCCATAGACCTGGTTGTTCTCGATGCGGAACAGCGGGTAGCCGTCGGCCTGATCGAGGTGGAACCAGACGTCGAGCAGCCACTCGATGGGTGACAGCGTCGCCGTCATCGGCGCGGTGATCTTCAGCGACCGGCTGCCGTGGATGCCGTAGAGGGCCACCGACGCCACGGTGGTGAGCGGCTTGACCCGGCCGTCCTCCTGCGCCGGCAGCGCCGCCATGGCGGCGATCACCTGGTCGGGCCAGGGCTCGGTGCGCGGCGGGCTGGGGAGCGTGTGGATCGGGTCGGCCGGAGCCTGGGCGGCGGCCGGCGCCGCCGGGAAGGCAGCCAACGCGAACAGGCAGGGCAGGAGCCATGCCAGGGACCATCTGCCGGACGAACTGCTCATGTCGTGCTCCCTGCCGTCCTGGCCTGGTCGAGTTCCCGCTGCGAGTAGCGCCACAGCCGGCTGCCGAAGTGCACCAGCAGGCCGAGCCCGATCACCGCGCAGGCCAGGATCTCCCAGCGGTCCGACGGGTTGCTGGCGACCTCGAACACCGAGTACCACGGCGGGCCCGAGCCGTCCTGCGGCCCCCAGTTGGTCTGGTAGAAGACCAGCCCGCCCTCGCGCAGCGGCGCGTTCATGGTGATGTGCTGGGCGCGCTCGCGGCCGTCCTTCTGCACGGTCACGTAGCTGCTGTACTCGCGGACGATGCGGCTGCCCGGGTGGTCGTCCTTGACGAAGCGATCGAGGCGCACGCTGAACGGCAGCGGCCACGTCACGCGGCGCAGGTCGAGGTGCCAGGTCTGGCCGCCGGCGGTGAAGGTGAACGGATAGCGGCGGTCGTCGAACGGCCGCAGCTCGGCGCCCCACAGGATGCCCTCGCTGCTCGTGCCGGTCTGCGTGTCGGTCACCGTCACGTAGCAGCCCGCCATCTCCTGTTCGCGGTCCTTGGCGGCCTCGCGCCGCTGCAGATAGACGCCGTCCACCACCGGCACGTCGACGTTGAACATCGGCCCCTTCAGGCGGGGCGAGCAGTTGCGCAGGTAGTGCGTCACCTGCAACCGGAACGGCAGCTCACCGGTGGCCACCGTCACCGGCCGGCCGGGCGCGGCGTCGGCGATGGCGTCGGCCGGCAGCACCCGCTCGACCATCGCGTCGCCGTCCTGGCGCAGCAGCGCCAGTTCGTAGTCGTGGAAGCTGACGTAGACCGAGCCGCTGCGGCCCTCGTAGAGCGCCAGGTGACCGGCGTGCGAGAAGTGCAGCTTGACGAAGCCGGCCAGCAGCAGTGACATGATCCCGAGGTGGGTCAGCAGGATGCCGCCGTTCTGCCAGCGCCGCCGCAGGCGCACCACGCCGCCGACCAGCAGGTTGAGGAACAGCACGACCATCAGCGGGTAGGCGCCCGGCAGCGGGAACTTGATCATCCGGTCGCTGCCCGGCCAGCGGAACAGGTCCACCGCCACCACCCACGACTCGAAGTAGTCCTTCTGCACCTGCCAGAGGCCCTGCTCGACCTGGGCGATGGTGCCGAGATAGGTCAGCAGCGCCAGCAGCAGCAGCACCGCGACGGTGAGCTTCATCGAGCCGAGCAGATCCCAAAGCGGCTTCATCGCGCCTCCTGCCAGCGCAGACCGTCACAGAACTGCAGCAGGGCCTGCCGCTGCACCGTGGCCTCGGCGAGCGGCCCCACCAGCTTGAGGAACAGGGTGCCCTGCGGCCGGGTGGCCACCACGCCGAGGAGCAGGGCGCCGGGCACGTTCTGCCCGGTCATGGCGTTCTTGTAGTCGCCCTGCGCCTCGATCAGCACGCCCTCGCCGCCGAGCATCGGCACCTTCGGCAGCGCCTGCAGCTCGGCCTCGCCGAGCGGCGGCAGGCCGCACTCGCGGCGCCAGCGGTCGGCGGTCTCGCGCAGGCCGCCGCCGTCGCCGCCGAGCACCGTCACCGCGCATTCGGTGGCCTCGCCGATCCGGTAGTCGAACAGCCGGAAGCCGGTCTTCGGCTGCAGGCGCCAGCCCGGCGGCGCCACGCCCACCTGCAGGCCCTGGTCTTCGCCGTGGCCGAGGTCGTCGCCGGGCGGCTCTGCGCCGGCGCCCTGGCTGCTGCCCTGGCCGTGGGTCGGCGCCGCGGCCGCGGCGCCCGGCGTCGCCGGCCGGATCGCCGGAGCCAGCTGCAGGAACCGCTCCCGCTCGGCAGCGACCGTCGCCTGCGGCCCGGTCATCTTCAGCGTGACGATGCCGCCGTCGGGCTTCTGCGCGATCAGGCCCAGCAGGGCCTGGCCTTCCTTGCCGCCGAAGCTGCCCGCGGCCTCGACCAGCACCGCCGGCCGCTCCAGCAGGGTGTGGCCCGGCTCGCCCACCGGCATCGCCGGCATGCCGAACTGGCCGCGCCAGCGGTCGGCGTTCTCCTGCACCGAGCCGAACAGGCCGGTGGTCAGGTAGCACTCGGCAGAGAGCGCCGCGTCCCCGACCTGCCAGTCGAGGTCGCGCATCGTCCGGCTCGGCCGCGCGGTCCAGCCCTCCGGGGTGGGCGCCGCGTAGGCGGGCGCCATGGCGGTGGCGCCGGCGGCGGGCCCGGCGGTGCCGTGGGCGGCCCCGGGCATCTGGCCGAGCCCGAAGCGATCGCGGGTCGACTGGCCCGGCACGATCGGCCGGCCGGCGGTGGGATGGGTGGCCTCGGGACCGAACGCGGCGGCGTCCTTGCCGCAGCCGGCGAGCACCAGCAGGGCGGCGCAGCCGGCGATGTTGCACAACCGGATCATGATGGTGGGCGGCGGATCATACGACGCGGTCGCCGGCACCCCATGGGAACCGGCCCGCGGAGGCCGAATTGCCCCGCGCGCCGCCTACGCCCTTCGGCTGAGCACGAACGCGGCGATCTGGTGCAGGGCGTCGCGGGCCGGCCCCTCGGGCAGGGCGCCCAGCGCCGCGCGGGCCCGCTGCAGCCGCCGTTCGGCCTCGTTCATCGCGTAGCCCACGGCCTCGGCCAGCGGGAAGCCCGCCTTCAGCCGCCGCATCGCCGCCGCCGGATCGCCGTCCATGAGCTGGCGCAGCCGCTCGCCGGCGCCGGGCTCGCGGGCCACCAGCCACAGGAGCGGCAGGGTCAGCTTGCCCTTGGCGAGATCGGTGCCGAGCGACTTGCCCACCACCGCCTCGTCGCCGTCCAGGTCGAGGCAGTCGTCGACGATCTGGAAGGCGATGCCGAGTTCGGTGCCGAACTGCTCGAGGGCCTGGCAGCGCCCCTCGTTGGCCCCGGCGTAGTGGGCGCCGAGCCGGCAGGCCGCCGCGTACAGGCTGGCGGTCTTGTCGGCGATGACCTCGAAGTAGCGCGCCTCGGTCCAGGCGAAGTCGAAGCGGTGCAGGACCTGGGTGATCTCGCCCTGGCAGATCACGCGCACGGTCTCCGCCAGCCAGCGGGCGCAGGTCGGGTCGTCGAGTTGCACCGCCATGCGGAAGGCGAGCGCGTAGATGTAGTCGCCGAGCAGCACCGCCACCTCGACCCCCGACATGGCGTTCACCGTCGGGATGCGGCGGCGGATGCGGGCGCCGTCCAGCACGTCGTCGTGCACCAGGGTCGCGGTGTGCAGCAGTTCCACCACCTTCCCCACCTGCAGGTGGGCGTCGGGGAGGCCCTCGGCGTGGGCGCTGCCGCGCACCGCCATGCCGCACAGGAACACCAGCGCCGGCCGGAGCTGCTTGCCCCGGTAGCCCGACACCATCTCCACCAGCGCCCCCATCTCCCGGTGCCGCGGCGCCAGATCGCGCAGCAACTCGCGATTGAGTCGCTCCAGCTTGGGCCGCACCAGGGCGGTCAGGTCCTGCAGGGGAAGGATGTCGGTCAACGGGGCCTCGGGGTCGATGCGCGGCCGGGCATGAAACCGGGTGGCGGGGTGGCGGCGCAACGGCGGATCGGCGTTCGGCGGGCGAAAACCGGTCCGGCCTGGCGGCCAGGAGCCGGCCCTCAGCCGGAGTTCTTGCCCTCGCCGGACTGCGACGACGCGTTGCCCTCGTCGCCGCCCTTCAGGCCCTTCTTGAACTCGGAGATGCCGGAGCCGAGCGAACGGGCCATGCCGGGGATCCGGTGGCCGAACAGGAGGAGGGCCACCACCAGGACGGCGATCAGCTCCCAGTGACCGAGGAAGGCGAACATCTTGGGACCTCAGAAAGCGGGGATCATAACGATGGGCCGGCGCGGCACCAGGAGCGGGGCGAATGCGGCGCGGGCCATCGGTGTTTCACCGGGCTCAGGCCGAGCCGGTCCGGCCGGCGGCGGCGTCTTGTTCGGCGAGCCAGCGCCGCCAGGCGGCGGCATCGTCGCCCAGGTCCCGGCCGGCGATGCGGGCGAGGTGCTGCCGGCTGGTCTGCCGGACCTGGGGATCCGCCGACTCCAGGGCGCCGACCAGCAGCCGGGCCGCCTCCAGGCGTTTGCCGGCGCCGTCCTGGCCGTCGGCGGCGCGGGCCTTGCCGAAGTCGCGCATCGCCGCCAGCACCGAGGTCAGCATGGCGTGCAGGCGCAGGGACTCGCCCCACAGCAGCAGCACGTAGAGGCAGAGCAGCCCGAGGCAGAAGCGCAGCACGAAGTCGTCGCCGAACCGGCTGGTCAGCGCCTGGACACCCGGCAGCCAGTGTTCGAACCAGACCAGCAGGCAGACGCCGAGCAGCAGCAGCGGCGTCAGCATCCGGAACCACTGGCCTGGCTTCATGCGGGCTAGCGGGCGGCGGTCTTCCGGCCCAGCACCTCGGCCATGGTGGCGCCGAGCACCGACGGCGTGTCGCAGACGTGCACGCCGGCCCGCTGCATCGCCGCCTTCTTGTCCTTGGCGGTGCCCTTGCCGCCGCTGATGATCGCGCCGGCGTGGCCCATCCGCTTGCCGGGCGGCGCCGTGGCGCCGGCGATGAAGCCCACCACCGGCTTCTTCACGTGCTGGCGGATGAAGTCGCTGGCCTCCTCCTCGGCGGTGCCGCCGATCTCGCCGATCATGATGATGCCCTCGGTCTGCGGGTCGTCCTGGAACAGC
>CAZMGG010000114.1:0-18350 GCA_964565715.1 uncultured candidatus Brocadiaceae bacterium
CGGTGCACGTGCTGCAGGGCGAGCGCGAACAGGCCCGCTTCAACAAGTCGCTGGCCAAGTTCGACCTGGCGGGCATCGAGCCGGCGCCGCGCGGCATGCCGCAGATCGAGGTGACCTTCGACATCGACGCCAACGGCATCCTCAACGTCAGCGCCAAGGACAAGGGCACCGGCAAGGAGCAGAAGGTCAAGATGGAGGTCAGCTCGGGCCTGTCCAAGGACGAGGTGGACCGGATGGCCCGGGAGGCCCAGGCCCACGCCGGCGAGGACAAGAAGCGCCGCGAGGTGGTGGACCTGCGCAACCAGGCCGACAACCTCGCCTACCAGGCCGAGAAGATGCTGAAGGAGCAGGGCGACAAGGTCGACGCCACCGCCAAGGCGGAGATGGAGCGGCGGATCGAGGACCTGCGCAAGCTCGGCCAGGACCAGGGCGCCACCGCCGACCGCCTGAAGGCCGGCATCGCCGAGTTCGAGCAGGCCGTGCAGGCGATGACCGCCGCCGCGCAGGGCGGCGCCGGACCGGAGCCGCACGCCGGCGCCGGGGCGGGAGCGACGTCGGGCGGCAAGGGCGCCGACGAGGACATCAAGGACGCCGACTTCGAGGTGAAGCAGTAGCCCGGGATCGGCCAGGCGGACCCGCACACGGGGCGCGATCGGCGACGGTCGCGCCCCGCGTCGTTGGCGGTGCGACGCGCCCGAACTGGCCTTTCGCCGGCCCGTCCCTATCCTCTCGCGCTCCCAACACGAGCGGGCGGCGGCGGTTACTGGCGCCCGGCGAGCTGGCTAGGCACGGTCCGTCCCCATGATCCGCGTTTCCGAACTGACCAAGCGCTTCGGCGCCACGCTGGCGGTCGATCGGATCTCGTTCGAGGTGGGCCGGGGCCAGGTGGTCGGTTTCCTCGGTCCCAACGGTGCCGGCAAGACGACCACCATCCGGGTGCTGGCCTGCTACCATCCGGCCACCGCCGGCACCGCCGAGGTGGCGGGCTGCGACGTCGACCGCGACCCGGTCGGCGCCCGCCGGGCGATCGGCTACCTGCCGGAGAACGTGCCGATCTACCCGGACCTGCGGGTCGAGGAGTACCTGCGCTACCGGGCGGCCCTGAAGGGCGTGCCGGCCCGCACGCGACGGGCGGCGGTGGCGCGGGCGATGGACCGCTGCGGCGTCCGCGAGGTCGCCCGCAAGCTGGTCGGCCACGTGTCGCGCGGCTACCGGCAGCGGGTCGGGCTCGCCGACGCGCTGGTGGCCAACCCGCCGATCCTGATCCTCGACGAGCCGACCTCGGGCCTCGATCCGAACCAGCGGCGCCGCATCAAGGCCCTGGTGCGGGACCTCGCCCAGGAGCACACCATCCTGTTCAGCTCGCACATCCTGGCCGAGGTGCAGGACGTGTCGACGCGGATCCTGATCGTGCACCGCGGCCGGATCCGCGCCGACGGCACGCCGGGCGAACTGGTGGGGGCGGCGGGCGCCCGGCTGCTGCGCGTGACGGCCGGGTTGCCGGTCCCGCAGCTCCACGAGCTGCTGGCGGCCACCGCCGGGCTGCAGGGCATCGCGGTGGGTGACGCCGGCGATGGCTTCGCCGCCGGCGAGGCCACCGCGGCGGCCGGCGGCGATCCCTGCGCGGCCATCGGCGCGCGCCTGCACGGCCTCGGCGCCGCCGTGCGTGAACTGCGCCTCGACCTGCCGAGCCTCGAGGAGTACTTCCACCAGGTCACCGAGGGGCGCGACCGCGCCGAGGAAGCCGGGGAACCCGCGGCGCCGGTGGCGACGGAGGAGGCCGCCCGGTGAGGGCCGCCTGGATCACGCTCCGCAAGGAGCTGTTGTCCTACTGCTGCAGCCCGGTCAGCTACCTGATCGCGGTCGTGTTCTACCTCTACCGCGGTTTCGAGGTGCACGCCGTCGCCACCGGCTTCCACCTGTTCGAGGGCGACCTCGACATGTTCACCTCCGCCACCTACCAGATCGGCAGCACCGGTCTGATGGTGCTGCTGGTGCCCGGCATCCTGACCATGCGCTGCTTCGCCGAGGAACGGCGCACCGGCTCGATGGAGACCCTGATGACGGCGCCGGTGCGCGAGCACGAGATCGTGCTGGGCAAGTGGCTGGCGGCGTCGGTGTTCTACGCGCTGCTGTGGCTGCCGACGGTGCCGCTGCTGTGGCTGATGGCGCAGGGGCCGTTCCTCGACGCCGAACTGGCGTTCGCGCCGGTGTTCACCGCCTACCTGGGCATGTTCCTGCTCAGCTCGCTGTTCCTGGCGTTCGGCTGCTTCGCCAGCAGCCTCACCGACAACGTGCTGCTGGCGGCGATCCTGTCGATCCTGTTCAACCTCGGCCTGCTGCAGCTGCACCGGCAGATCCACCCGTACGTCGAGCCGTGGCTCGGCAACTTCCACGTGCGCGAGCTGTACGACAAGCTGAACGTCGGCGACCACTTCAACCACTGGTTCGCGCGCGGGCTGGTCGACACCAGCCAGATCGCCTTCTTCGTCGGCGGCATCGCCTTCTTCCTGTTCCTCACCGTGCTGAGCCTGCAGTGGCGGAGGGTGCGATGACGGCGGTGCGGCGGACGCTCGGCTGGCTGCACCTGCTGGCGGCGGGCGTGCTGATGCTGGCGGTGTGGCTGCTGCTGGTGGTGGTGGCCTCGCAGCCGGGGCTCAAGCGGCTGTGGGACCTGTCGCCGCAGGCGGCCTTCACCGTGAGCCAGGTGACCGAGCAGCTCCTGCTCGAGGCGCGCAAGGCCGAGCTGCCGCTGGAGTTCCACACCTTCCTGCAGCCGCTGCCGCCCGGCGTGCCGGCCGACCCGCTGCAGCGGCAGCAGGCGCAGATCCTCGGCCGCCTGCAGAGCCTGACCTTCGACCTGCTGCGGCAGTACGCCTACCTGGGCGGACCGTCGGTGACGGTGAAGCACCACGACGTGCTGCGACCCAACGACGAGACCCGGGCCCTGGCCAACCGGTTCGGCGTGCGCGGCGACAGCGGCGACGTGATCGTGGTGGTGGCCAAGGGCCGCCACAAGCGGCTGTCGCTGGAGGGCGACCTGGCGGTGATCGAGTACCCGGCGATGCGCACGCCGCAGGGCCTGCCGACGTCGGCGCTGCCGATCCTGAAGGACTACAAGGGCGAGGAGGCGCTGTCGTCGGCGGTGAAGGGCCTGCTGGTGCAGGGCACGCCGGTGCTCTACCTGCTGAAGGGCTACGGCGAGGCCGACCGGCAGAGCCAGACCATCGGCCTGTCGTATGGCCTGTGGGTGCAGGCCCTGGAGCAGGAGGGCTTCCGCGTCGAGGACCTGGATCTGGGGCGCAGCGGCGGTGTGCCCAAGGACGCCACGGTCCTGGCGCTGCTGGAGCCGCGCGCCGAGCTGACCGAGCGCGACGCGCACACGCTGCACGACTGGCTGCGGCGGGGCGGCCGGCTGCTGCTGGTCTACTCCTTCCTGGAGATCGACGAGCGCAACCCGACCGGCGGCGAACTGGGCCGCCTGCTCGGCCTCGAGGTCGGCCGTGACATCGTCTTCCACCTGATTCCGGACCCGCGCCGGCCCGGCGCGCCGGGGCTCGACGGCAATCCCGGGGTGCAGCGGCTCGACATCCAGGGCCTCAATCCGCAGCACCCGATCACCAAGCCGCTGCACCTGGCCGGCCGCGCCCTGCAGTTCGCCGCCGGTCGCGAGATCCGGCGCACCGGCGAGACGCCGGCCGGCGTGCGCCTGGAGGACCTGCTGGTGACCGGGCCGTGGGCCTGGCTCGGCCGGCGCGGGCCCGACGGCCGGCCCGACTGGCGGGCGCCGGGCAGCGAGGCGGCGTTCGCGCCGCGCACGCTCGGCCTGGTCGCCGACGTCGACGGCCCGCCCGACGAGAACGGCCGGCCGACCGCCACCGGCCACTGCGTGGTGCTGTCCGGCGTCGCGTTCGCCAACGTCGGCATGCCGGTGAACGGCGATCTCGCGCTGAACATCGTCAACTGGCTGAGCGAACGGAAGGAGCTGGTCACCGTGCGCGGCGACCGCTACGAGGCGCGCTCGCTGAAGGTCACGCCGCAGCAGCTCGACCGCCTGTGGTGGCTGCTGGTGGTGGCGGTGCCGGGACTCCTGCTGTCCCTCGGCCTCTTCGTGAAGTGGCGCAGGAGCAGGATCTGAAGGGCAATCCATGAACGCACGCACCACGGGCGCGCTGCTGCTGGTCGTCGCCGGCCTCGGCGCGCTGGTCTGGCTCACCGGCCGCGAGGACGGTCCGAAGGGCAACCCGCAGCAGCCGGTGCTGGCCGGCAGCGCGCTGAGCGACTGCGTGCACCTGCGCTGGCAGCTCGGGCCGGGCGCGCCGGTGATCGAGCTGCGGCGGGAGGCGCAGGGGCCGTTCCGCATCGTCGAGCCGATCGTCGACCTGGCCAGCCGGGCGCGGATCCAGGCGCTGGCCAGTGCCTACGACTCGGCGATGATGGCCGAGGCGTTCCCGCGCGAGCAGGTCGACGACAAGCTGCTGGGCGAGCTCGGCCTGCAGACGCCACGGGCGACGTTCGCCGCCACCTTCGGCGACGGCCGCCAGGTCGAACTGCGGATCGGCGCCGAGGGGCCGCTGGGCGGCGACACCTTCCTGCTGCGGGATGGCGTGGTCTATCGCGGCGGGCTGGCCCTGTTCACCTCGCTGCAGATGAACCTCGACGATCTGCGCGAGCGGCAGGTGTTCCAGAACGCGCCGGCCACCGCGACGATGGTCCTGGTCCAGCAGCGGGGCGCCGACTCTGTGGTCGAACGGCTGCGCCTGCGGCGCCTGCAGCGCGGCTGGAAGCTGGAGGAGCCCTTCGAGTCGCGCACCGAACTCGGGCCGGCGGAGACCTTCGTCAGCCTGCTGCTGGGCCTGCGCATCGACCAGTTCCAGGCCAGCGTGGTGCGCTTCCCCGACCGCGACCCCGACCTGCTGATCGACGTCGAGGGGGCGTTCGGCGCCGAGTCGGTGCGGCTGTGGCGCGACCAGGGCGACAACCTGATCGGCGACCTGCGCAGCCGCCAGATCTCGTTCGTCAGCCTCGACACGCAGTACCACCAGATCTTCGGCAACGCCGTCGACCAGCTGCGGGCGCGCTGGCTGATCCCGATCGACGACCTGCCCCGCGACCTGATGCGGGTGGTGATCGCGCCCGGGGCCTCCGCACCGCGCGCGGTGATCGAACGGGACAACGCCGACCGCCCGTTCGGCCTGCGGGAGCCGGTGGTGGCCGCGGCGGCGCCGACGCCGGTGGCGGAGCTGATCCAGGCGATCAACAACCTGCGGGTGCTGCGCCACGTCGAAGGCGAACCGCAGGACCCGCGGTTCGGCCTGCAGCCGGGTGGGCTGGCCATCGACGTGCAGGCGTTCGGCTCGACCGGCGGCACCGGGCTGCGCTTCGGCGCCGACGACCGGCTGGGCGAGCTGGAGGTGACCTACGCGGTGCGCGGCGACGAGCCCGGCCAGGTGGTGGCGGTGCCGAAGCCGGCGGTCGACAAGCTGCGGCGGCGCTGGCAGGACTACCTCGACCGGCAGGTGGTGCGGCTCGATGCCGTGGTGGAGATGGTGCGCGCCGAGCGCGGCGACACCGTGCGCGAGTTCCGCCTGGTCGACGGCCGCTGGCGACGGGATGGCGAGGATGCGCCGCAGGACTGGGTCGGCGGGCTGGTCGACGAGCTGCGCGACCTGCGCGGCCAGGGCGCCGACAGTGCCGCCCGGCTGGACCTCGGCGAGCCCGATGCCAGCGTGGCGCTGTGCCGCCGCAACGGCGACCAGTTCCTGCGCCTGCTGTTGTGGGATCGCGGTCCGAGCCAGCCGATGCGGGTGCGCCTGGCGACCAGTCCGGACCTGGTCCACGAGCTGAACGACTTCGTCGGCGACTACCTGCGGCGCCTGTGGCAGTGATGCCGGCGGCTCACGGCAGCCGCTGCCAGGCGTGGCCGTCGTTGGCGGCGGGCTCGGCCAGGGGCCGGGCGCCGAGCGTGCGCCGGCCCTGGGGCAGGGCCGCGTAGGGACCGGGCTCGCGGCCCTGGTCGTAGGCCGAGCCGGCGTCGGTGGCGAGGATGTCGCCGCTCTGGTCGAGGACGAAGGTGCGGAGGCCCGTGCGGCCGGGCTGCTCGGGCCACGCGTAGCACAGCCACACCTCGCTGCACAGGCGCGGGTGCGGCGTGCCGCCGACGAAGCCCGTGGCGTCCTCGGTGACCGCCTCGCCGCCGTTCCCCGGCAGCCAGATGCGCAGGGCGTAGCCATGGGCCCGGACCAGGCCGTCGGCGCCTGGCCGGAGGCCCGGCAGGCAGCTCGGGGCGAGCATGCGGTCGGCCCGGCTGCCGCGGGGCCAGCGCGCGCCGGTCAGTTCGGCGAAGCTGCCGTGCTCGCCGACGCCGTCCTGGTCCTGGTCGATCCGGCCGGCGGTCTGCAGCATGGCCTGCGCGGCGCTGATCTGGCGCAGCAGGGCGAGGACCGCGGTTTCGTTGGCCCGCAGCCGCACGCTGCCGGTGGCGGCGGCGTAGGGCGAGGGTTCGTGCCGGCCCGCGGCGAGCGGCTGTGCCGGCGGCGTCGCCGGTGGCGCGTCGGCGGCGCGGGCCGGGGCCCGGTCACCCGTCACCGGCGGCGGCGCGTCGCCGCAGCCGGCGAACGGCAGCAGCAGGAGGACGGGCCAGGCGTTCCGGCGCGGCGCGGGCACGGTCCTGGATCGGCCGCCGGGCCCCGATGGTTTGAGCAGGTCCTGGCCTCGTCTCCGGCGGTGGCTACCCTGCCGGTGCCATGGTGCGATCCAAGCAGGCGGGCCGCCGCTGGCTGTTCAAGTCGGAGCCCGATGTCTACTCGTTCGCCGACCTGCAGCGGGATGGGCGGACCTGCTGGGACGGGGTCCGCAACTACCAGGCGCGGAACCTCCTGCGCGACGAGATCCAGGTCGGCGACCGGGTGTTGTTCTATCACAGCAACGCCGAACCGATGGCCATCGCCGGCATCGCCGAGGTGGTGCGGGCGGGCTATCCGGATCCGTCGGCGTTCGATCCGCGGCATCCCTACCACGATCCGGACAGCGATCCGGCGGCGCCGACCTGGTTCGCCGTCGACATCGCGCCGGTGGCGGCGTTCGAACCGGCCGTCACCCGGGCGACCCTGAAGGAGCAGCCCGGCCTGCAGGACATGCTGCTGCTGGCGCGCGGCTCACGGCTGTCGGTGCAGCCGGTGTCGCCGGCGCACTGGCGGCTCGTCCTGCGACTCGCCGGTCACGCCGAAGGCTGAGGTCGAGGCTGCCGACGGGCCGATGACTGCGGCGATGGGCGGGGTAGACTCAGCGGCCATGGCATCGTCCGCCAAGCCCGCCACCAAGGAGCAGGTCGAGACCCGCAGCAAGACCGAGCCGAAGCTGGCGCCGCCCTGGAACGTGGTCGTGCACGACGACCCGGTGACCCTGATGACCTACGTCACCAAGGTCTTCGTGCAGGTCTTCGGCTACAGCCAGGACAAGGCCCGGCGGCTGATGATGGAGGTCCACACCAAGGGCCGTTCGATCGTGTGGACCGGGGCCCAGGAGCAGGCCGAGGTCTACTGCCAGAAGCTGCAGGCGCACCATCTGCTCACCAGCCTGGAGGTCGTCGAGGCTTGAGGCTCTGGGCGGTGCGCGGCGAGAACGGGCTGCTGTTCGGCGGCCTGACGCCGGTATGCGTCGACACCCTGAAGGCGGTGCCGATGCTGCTGGAGAGCACCGACGAACGCGTGCGGCGGCGGCTGCTGCCCGACACCTACGGCGACGCCGAGCAGGAGAGCCACTGGCGCCGCCACGGCCGGCCGGAGCTGGAACGGCTGTTCCTGTCGCGGGCCCAGCTGGTGCGCCGCGACCTGAAGGGGCTGCGCCGGCTGGCCCGCACCGACACCTGGGTGCTGCCGGTGCCCGAGTCGCACACCGCCGCCTGGCTGTCGAGCCTGAACGCGGCGCGGCTGGCGCTGTTCGAGCTGAACGAGCTGACCGCCGCCGACATGGAGCCCGGCGGTTTCGAGCGGTGCACCCGCAAGCAGCGCGAGGCCGTGTTCCGGATCCACTTCCTGGCCGAGGTGCAGAGCTTCCTGCTCGGCGACATCGCCGTCGACGAGGACGACTTCCTCGACGACGGCGAGTTCGTGCTGGAGGAGGACGGCGACTAGCGGCCGGTCTGGCCGCTGGTCTGCTCCTCGACCTGCCCTTCGGTCGCCGCCTCGGCGCCGGGCGCGCTGCCCAGCGGCGATCGCGGCCCGCGCAGGTCGCGCACCGCGAACGGCAGGGTGACGACGCGCTCGCCGTGGGTGACGCGCACGGCGAAGTTGCCAGGCCGCTGTCCGCCACCGCCGCGGCCGCTGAACCCGGAGAAGCCGCCGCCCTGCCCGCCACGGCCGCCGCGCGCGGGCGCCGTCCAGGGCACCTCGTGCAGCCCCGCGGTCTTCAGCGCCGGCGCGGTCCAGACCGCCTTGCCGGTGGCGTCGATCACCTCGACCTTGACGTCGGCATCCGGGTCCGAGGACAGGTAGACGGTGAAGGCCGCGTCGACGAACGGGTTGCGCGCCGACCAGTCGCGGGCGCCGCGGTTGCCCGGGCTGAACGAGCGCCGCAGCAGCACGCCATCCCGGGGTGGGAAGACGTGGAGGCCGGCGGCGAGCACCTCGTCCGACACCTCCTCGAGCAGCGACGCGTCGGCGACCCAGATGCCGCGGCCGTGGGTGCCCGCGATCAGGTGCCGCTCGCGCGGGTGGATCACCAGGTCGTGCACCGCCGCCCGCGGCATGCCGGCGCCGAAGCGGAACCAGTTGCCGCCCTGGTTGGGCGACACCCAGGTGCCGAACTCGGTGCCGACCAGCAGCACGTTGCGGTTGCGCGGGTGCGCCCGCACCACGTTGATCGGCTCGTCGGGCAGGTTGCCGGCGATCGAGCGGAAGGTCTCGCCGCCGTCGGTGGTGAGGAACAGGTAGGGCTTGCGGATGTCCTCGCGATAGCCGGTGTAGCTGACCCAGGCGGTGTCGCCGTCGAACGGCGAGGCCTCGACGCGGCTGACCCACAGACTGCGGACCTCCGCCGGCAGCCGTTCGGTCAGGTCCTCCCAGCGGTCGCCGCCGTTGCGCGAACGCCACAGGCGGCCGTCGTCGGTGCCGACCCACAGCATGCCGGCCTTCTTCGGCGACTCGGCGATGGTGGTGATCGTGCAGTGCGGAACGTTGCCCTTCAGCTTGTCGGGATCGTTGGTGGTGAGGTCGGGGCTGATGACGTCCCAGGCGTCGCCGCGGTTGCGGGAGCGGTGCACGTACTGGGTGCCGAAGTAGACCGTGGCGCTGTTGTGCGGCGACAGCACGATCGGCGACATCCAGTTGCTGCGCAGGGCCGGGCTGCCCTGCGGCGCGCGCGGCCGGATCGACTTGCGCTCACCGGTGCGCAGGTTGGCGCGGCTCACCGCGCCGAACTGCGACTCGCTGTAGACGACGTCCGGGTCCTCCGGGTCGCAGACCACGTAGAAGCCGTCGCCGCCGTTGATGCGCTCGCTGTCGAGCCGGCCCAGGCCCGAACTGGTGGCGCCGCGGATCGAGATGCCCCAGGAGCCGTTGTCCTGCAGGCCGCCGTAGATCCGGTAGTCGTCCCGCGTGTCGACGCCGATGGCGTAGAACTGGGCGATCGGCAGGTGGTTGAGGTGGTCCCAGGTCTTGCCCTGATCCCAGGTCACGTGCAGGCCGCCGTCGTTGCCGAGGATGGCGTGACGGCCGTCCTTGGGGTCGATCCACAGGGCGTGGTGGTCGACGTGGATGCCGCTGGCGAAGCTGCCGCCGCCGCCGCGGCCGCCGCGCGGCGTCCAGGTCTTGCCGCCGTCGGTGGTCATGTGGACCGGCACCGACAGCACGTAGACGGTCTGGTCGTTCGACGGGTCGACGCGGATCTGGCCGTAGTAATAGCCCGGGCTGCCGCCGACGTTCTGCGTGCCGCTGATCTTCTTCCAGGTCTGGCCCTGGTCGTCGCTGCGGTAGACCTCGCCGCCGATCGCGCGGCGGCGCGGCGCGCGGACCGGGTCCTGCGCCGTTGCCGCGCGATGCCGGGCCTCGGCCACCGCCAGCGGATCGGCCAGCTCCTCGCCGGACAGCTCGCCGGGCAGCGGGCCCTTCTTGTCGGCGTCCTTGTCGGCGTCCTCGGTGCGCGCCGGCTCCGGCCGGCCGGTCGGCGCCGGGTTCTGGTTGTCGATGCAGGCGAACACGATGTCCGGGTTGCCGGCGTAGACGTCGAGGCCGATGCGGCCGAGCTGGCCCTTCGGCAGGCCGCCGCCCAGTTCCACCCAGGTGATGCCGCCGTCCGACGACTTCCAGATGCGGCTGCCCTCGCCCTCCTCGCTGAAGTTCCAGGCGCGCCGCCGCCGCTGGTAGGAGCTGGCGTAGACGTTGTTGGGCGACTGCGGGTCGATCACCACGTCGACGAAGCCGACGTCCCTGCCGAGGTGCTTCACGCACTCCCAGGAGGCGCCGCCGTCGGTGCTGCGGTAGAGGCCGCGGTCCTCGTTCGGCGAGTAGAGGGCGCCCAGCGCCGCGACGAACACGATCTGCGCGTTCTGCGGGTGCACGGCGATGCGGCCGATGTGCTCGGTGCGCTCGAGGCCGACGTTGCGCCAGGTCTTGCCGCCGTCGGCCGACCTGTAGACGCCGTTGCCCCAGAAGCTGCTGCGCTGGTTGTTGGCCTCGCCGGTGCCGACATAGAGCACGTCGGGGTCCGACGGCGCGACGGCGATGTCGCCGATCGACAGGGTCCACTCGTCCTGGAACTGCGGCGTGAACGAGACGCCGCCGTTCTCGGTCTTCCAGAGGCCGCCGCTGGCGGCGGCGACCCAGAACACCTGGCTGCGGGTCGGGTGCACGGCGATGTCGACGATGCGGCCGCCGAAGATCACCGGGCCCATCTCCTTCCAGGCGGGCTTGCCGAACACCTGGTCACGGTGGAAGTCGGCGTCGGGGGTCTGGGCCGGGACGGCCAGGGCCAGCAGGCCGGCGAGACCGGTGGCGGCGAAGGCGGACCGGCGGGGGGTGGGGTGCATGATGCTCATGGCGGTGCTCCTAGCGGTCCTCGCTGCTGGTGCCGTGGCTGCCGGCCTGCGTGCTCGGGTCGGGCAGCAGTTCGAAGGCCTCGATCAGGGTCTCGCCGCCGACCTGCCAGCGGGCCGAGTACGCGCCCGGCGCGGCGAGGCGGGTGCCGGCGCGGCCGTCCCACTGCAGGAGCTGCAGCCCCGGCATCTTGCGGCCGGTCAGCTTCGCCACCTGGGCGCCGGTGATGTCGTGGATGGTCACGGTGGGCGCGTCGGCCGGCACGGCGTCGAGGTTGACGTAGATGGCGGCGCCGTAGGCCGGATTCGGCGCCCGGTAGTCGCGGTGGCCCGACACGCCACGGCTCTGCATCCGCCACAGGATCGCCGGCTCCGGCCGGAACAGCGCCGCCGGCTTCTTGGCCAGGGCGGCGCTGAACTGCCGCAGCGGCTCCATGTCGCAGATCCAGGCGCCGCGGCCGTGCGTGCCGATCACCAGGTCGGCGTCCCGGTCGTGGATGAAGATGTCGCGCACGGCCACCGTCGGCAGGTCGCGGCCCATGCGGAACCAGCGGGCGCCGCGGTCGAGGCTGGCGTAGCAACCGAACTCGGTGCCGGCGAACAGCAGGTTGGAGTTGCGCGGGTCCTCGGCGACGCAGTAGATCGGCTCGGCGGCGGCGAAGTCGTCGGCGAGGTGTCGCCAGGTCTTGCCGCGATCCTCCGACACGTAGAGGTAGGGGCGGAAGTCGTCGAAGCGGTGGCCATCGAAGGTCACGTAGACCCGGTTGTCGCGGTGGCTGGACGGCCAGATCTTGCTGACGTAGCGCGGGCCGGGCATGCCGGGGACGTTCTGCTGGATCTGCTCCCAGGCCGCGCCGCCGTCCTCGCTGCGCCAGAGCGCGCCGTCGTCGGTGCCGACGTAGAGCAGGCCCTGCACGCGCGGTGACTCGGCGAACGCCACCGCCGTGCCCTGCTCGCCGAGCCCGAGCCGGGGGCTGATCGGCCGGGCCCGCATGCCGTCGCGGATCGGGCCCTGGTCGGGCCGGGTGTCGCGCTGGTCGAGGTGGGCGTAGCGCTCGGCGCGGAAGGCGTGGCTGCCCGCCAGGTAGAACGTCAGCCGGTTGTGCGGCGAGAGGAAGAACGGCGTGTCCCAGTTGAAGCGCGCCGCAGAGTCACCCGGCCGCAGCTTCTCGATGCGCGCCTGGCTGCCGCTGCGCATGTCGACCAGCCCGACGGCGCCGTTCTGGCTGGTGGCGAACACCAGCCACGGCTCCAGCGGGTCCACCCAGGCGCCGAAGCCGTCGCCGCCGTAGAAGGTGAACCAGTCGTCGGCGAAGATCCCCTCGCGGTTGCGCGTGCGCGACGGCCCGCGCCAGGTGCCGTTGTCCTGCAGACCGCCGTAGACGTGGTAGGGGACCTGGTTGTCGGCGTGGATGTCGTAGAACTGCGCCACGCAGAAGTTGTCGAACACCTGCCAGGTGCGGCCGCGGTCCCAGGTCTCGTTGACGCCGCCGTCGCAGCCGGCGATCAGGTGGTCGCTGTCGGTGGGGTCCACCCAGAAGGCGTGGAAGTCGACGTGGATGCCGCGGTTGATGGCGGCGAAGCGCTTGCCGCCGTCGCTGCTGCCCCACATGGTGGTGCCCACCGAGTAGAGGTTGTTGCTGTCCTGCGGGTCGACCGCCAGCACGCTGTAGTAGAAGGGCCGTTCGGTCAGCGAGTTGACCCGCGTCCAGGTCTCGCCGCGGTCGTTGGAGCGGAAGATGCCGCCGGTCTGGAAGCCGTCCTCGCCCTGCCGGTCCTGGCGGTTCTCGATCTGGCCGTTGAGCCGGCCGGCGTTGGGCAGGCCGCTGCCGCCGCCGGGGAAGCCGCCGGCCTCCCGGCGGCCGTAGGTCAGCGCCACGGCCTTCTCCTCGTCCTTGCGGGCCTCGCCCTCGCCGGTCGTGCGGACCACGGTGACCGTCACTTGGTCGCCGCCCCGCGAGTCGTTGATGATCTCGATCAGGTCGGCGTAGGTCTTCACCGCCTCGTCGTTCATCTTGACGACCCGATCACCAGCCTGGATGCCGGCGGTGGCCGCCGGTCCGTCGGGCGTGATGGTGGTGAGGATCGCGCCGGGGCTGCCCTCCTTGCCGTCCTCGCCCTCGCTGCCGATGCCCATGATGGCGGTGCCCCGATCGGCCCGCTGGCCCTGCCCCTGGCCGGCCGGCGGTGGGGTCGCGCCGCCGCGTTCGCGGCTGCCGGTGGCCCAGCCGCTGCGCTCGGTCTCGACGATCAGGAACAGCGTCGTCGGGTCCTTGTCGTAGATCGCCAGCCCGGAGCGGCCCCACTTGCTGTTGGTCGGCAGGCCGTTCTGCAGCCGCTGCCAGCTGCCGCCGCCGTCCATGCTGCGGTAGAGGCCGGCCTTCTCGCCGAAGCGCACCGCCGGGTCGTTGCTGTCGAACTTGTCGCGCATGCGCTCGTAGGCGCAGGCGTAGACCACCTCGGGTCGCGACGGGTCGAGCCGCACGTCGATCACGCCGGTCTTGTCGTCGAGCTGGAACACCCGCGCCCAGCTCCGGCCGCCGTCGGTGGTCTTGTAGACGCCGCGCTCGGCGTTCGGGCCCCACAGGCGGCCGAGTGCCGCGACGTAGACCGTGTCCGGATCGGTGGGGTGGATCTCGATGTGGCCGATCTGGAACGTCTCCCGCAGGCCCACGTGCTTCCAGGTCTTGCCGGCGTCGGCCGACCGGTAGACGCCGTCGCCCCACTGCACCGAGTTGCGCGCGTTCTCCTCGCCGGTGCCGATCCAGACCACGTTGGGGTTGCTTGGCGCGATGGCGACGTCACCGATCGAGACGGTGCCCATGCGGTCGAACACCGGCTGCCAGGTGGTGCCGCCGTTGTCGGTCTTCCACACGCCGCCGCCGCCGGTGCCGATGTACCAGGTGCTCTTGTGGCGCGGGTGGATGGCGATGTCGGTGATGCGCCCCACCGGGTTGGCGGGGCCGAGGTTGCGCCAGGCCGGGCCGCTGAAGTGGTCGGCGCGGAACACCGACTCCGGGGCGACCTCGGCGGGCTCCTGCGGCGGCTGGCCGCCGCGCCGCGGGCCGGGCTGCGGATCCTGCTGGGCCGGCGGCGGCGACGACTCGGTTTCCTGGGCCAGCACGGGCAGACCGAGGCAGACGGCGACGAGGAGGGAGCGCATCCGGACGAACTCCTGGCGGCGGTAGGGGGCGGCGGAAGGGGCGCCCATGGGCAGGTGGGCGTGGGTGGGCAGGATACGGTGCCACCCCGGCCGGTGTTGGGGCGTTCCGGGCGCGTCACGCCGATCCTGCGCGATGGCGGCGCCGCCCCGCCCTCGTCATAATCGGACGCTGGCGTTGGTCCCTCGCCTCCCCCGAGACGGACATCCCAGGCAGTCATGATGCGGCGCGACAGCATCTCCCGGTTGGCGCAGAAGCAGGGCGTCGAGCGCCCGTTCCGCATCCTGGCCCGGATGCCCGAGGGCAACCGGCTGCTGCTCGGCCGGCTGCTCGGCTGCCGCCTGCAGCCCGGCGCCGACCCCGAGGCGCAGAGCTGGCAGCTCATCAACCAGAACCTGCGCGGCCTGCAGGCCCGCACCCACTTCCTGCCCGAGACCCTGTCGCCGTTCGCCCGCAACAACAACTGGTGGGAGATCGTGACCCGCACGGCCCGTCGCTGCGGCGTCCGCTTCTACCCCGGCCTCAAGGACGAGGAGGTCGAGCGCCTGCTGTTCGACCACTTCGCCGCCGAACTGGTCCGCCGCCAGGCCCCCAGGGGCGACGACGCCGAGCGCTTCCTCGCCGAACTGCATCCGACGCTGAACCGCGCCATCGCCTCCCTCGGCCTGTCCCGCGACGGCACCCGCGTCGTGCTGGCCGGCCTGCTGCGGGCCGCCGCCGAGCCGGATCTCGCCGACGAACGGGAGGGCGCCAACCGCGTCACCGACTGGCTGCGGCGGGCGATGCCGCGGAGCTGGACCACCTCGATCAGCACCGGCCTGCGCATGCTGCAGCAGCGCCTGGGCGACATCGGCGCGGTCTGGTTCCGGCTCGGCTGGTCGCGCGCCGGCGGCAACTACGGCCGGGTCTGCGCCGCGCTGGCGGTGATCTACCTCTACGACCAGGTCGAGCGGGCGATCGAGCAGTTCGAACTGGTCGGCGGCTGAGCCGCTACTCCTCGCGCCGCCGCGCGTTCATCTGCCGGTCCACCAGTTCCTGCAGGCGCCGCGACGCCCGGTCCGGCTCCTTGGTGTAGAGCCTGCCGTCCTCGTACAGCCAGATCGTCGGCAGCCGCCGGATGCCGTGCTGCCGCGCCACCGGCGAGTCCCACGCGCCGATGTCGACCTTGCGCAGGAAGATCCGCGAGTGCTGGGCGGCGATGGCCTCCAACTGGGGGCCGACCTGGTTACACGCGGGTCAAAAGTCGGCGGTGAACTCGACGATGGTGAGGCCCTGCCGCGGCACCCTGGCCTGGATGTCCACCTTCTGGCCCGTGCTGAGGATCGCCACGTCCGGCACCTCGGCGGCCGCCTCGTGGTCCGTGGCTGCCGGCGCCTGCTTGCCCGACTGGTGTTGCACGACGAAGCCCACCATGCCGAGGGCGAACACGCACACGCTGGCGACGAGCGCTTTCACCCCGCGCCGTTCGGCCACCCCGGCCACGCCCTTGACCGGCTTGCCGCGCACCGCACCCGCCCTGGTGGCTGCCGCCGTTGGCATCGGCGCCACCCCGCGCCCGACGGTCCCAGGGCGGGACGAAACCGCGCGGAAACCGCGACTGCGGGGCTGATCCCGGCCGGCCGCAGGGGCTAGGCTCTGCCTTCCGCCTGCCGCCCTGCAAGCGAGTCCCGATGCACCATCGCGTCCTCACCGCGGTCGCCTTCCTGGCCGCGGCCTGTTCGCTCCCCGTCGATCCCCATGCCGCGTGGCGGCCCGGCCAGGACGGCGGCGTCCGTCCCGACCAGCCCGGCGGCGCCATCGAGTGGCACCTGACCCGCCTGCGCGACGAACACGGCGTGATCGACCCCGATGGCCCCGCCCGCGGCCGCGCCGAACGCGCCGCCAACGTCGCCTTCCACGCCGCCATCGACGACGCCGGCATCGGCCGCTTCGGCTGGGTCGAGCGCGGCCCGTTCAACATCGGCGGCCGCACCCGCTCCCTGCTGATCGCCCCCGACAACCCCGCCGAACTCTGGGCCGGCGCCGTCGGCGGCGGCATCTGGCACAGCACCAACGGCGGCGCCGCCTGGTCGCCGGTCGACGACTTCGCCGGCAACCTCGCCGTCTGCTGCCTCGCCCTGCAGCCGGGCAATCCCGCGGTCCTCTACGCCGGCACCGGCGAGGGCTTCTACAACAGCGACGCCGTCCGCGGCGCCGGCCTGTTCCGTTCCACCGACCGCGGCGCCACCTGGAACCTGCTGCCCGCCACCGCCGCCTGGCAGTACGTCAACCGCATCGCCGTCTCGCCGGCCGACCCCAACCTCCTGCTGGCCGCCGTCCGCTCCCCCGGCGGCATCTACCGCTCCACCAACGGCGGCACCTCCTGGACCCAGGTCCGCGCCGCCGACGCCGGCATGCAGGTCCTGTTCGACCCCAACGACCCCAATCGCGTCGTCGCTTCCATCCGCGACACCGGCACCGTCCACCGCGTCATCCGTTCCGCCGACGCCGGCGCCACCTGGGCCACCGCCGCCGGCACGCTCGGCGCCAACTCCGGCAGCAGCGGCCGCATCGAGGTCGCCTTCGCCGCCTCGGTCCCGAACCAGCTCTACGCCTCGGCCAACGGCTACTGCTGGCGCAGCACCGACGCCGGCGCCACCTGGACCCAGCGCTCCACCAGCACCGTCAGCGGCTACTGGTGGTACGACAACTGCATCTGGGTCGATCCCACCAACGCCAACCTGGTGGTGATGGGCGGCGTCTACGTCTACCGCAGCACCAACGCCGGCCAGACCTTCAGCAACATCAGCAACGGCTACATCAACACCACCGCGCCGCACCCCGACACCCACGTGCTGCTGGGCGACCCGGGCTACAACGGCACCAGCAACCGCAGGCTCTGGGTCGGCAACGACGGCGGCGTCTACTCCACCAACGACATCACCACCGCCAGCCAGTCCTCGGGCTGGACCCGCCGCGACCACAGCTACCGCGCCAGCCAGTTCTACGGCGCCGCCGGTGACGGCCCGACCAACCGCATCAACGGCGGCACCCAGGACAACGGCTCCCTCACCCTGCAGAACAACACCACCACCGCCCAGCTCACCTTCGGCGGCGACGGCGGTTTCGCCGCGATGGACTGGCAGAACCCCAGCTACATCTACGGCGAGTACACCTACCTGCAGATCCACCGCTCCACCAACGGCGGCAGCTCGGCCAGCTACATCAAGACCGGCCTCACCGACGCCGGCAGCAACGCCAACTTCATCGCCCCCTTCATCCTCGATCCCAACGACCCCCGCCGCCTGCTCGGCGGCGGCGCGAGCCTCTGGCGCACCAACGACGCCCGCGCCAGCTCGGTCAGCTGGGCCGCGATCAAGCCCGCGGTCGGCTCCAACATCTCCGCCATCGCGGTGGCGCCGGGCGACAGCAACGTCGTCTGGGTCGGCCACAACGACGGCCGCGTCTACCGCACGGGCAACGGCACCGCCGCCTCGCCGGCCTGGACCGCCGTCGACGACAACTCCGGCGCCAATCCCCTGCCGAACCGCGCCATCACCCGCATCCTGATCGACCGCACCAGCACCACGACGGCCTACGTCACCCTGGGCGGCTTCAACGGCGACAACCTGCGCAAGACGACCAACAACGGCGCCTCGTTCACCGACATCACCGGCAGCGGCGTCACCGGCCTGCCGTCGGTGCCGCTCTACGGCATCTGCCAGCACCCGACGCTGCCGACCCATCTCTACGTGGCCAGCGACGTCGGCGTGTTCGCGTCGGGGAACGGCGGCACGTCCTGGTCGACGTCCAACGACGGCCCCGCCGACGTCCGCGTCGACGAGGTGACCTTCCTGCACAACAGCACGCGCCTGCTGGCCGCGACCCATGGCCGCGGGCTGTGGACCATCGACATCCGCGAACCGGTGGCGGTGACCTTCGGTGCCGGTTGCGCCGGCAGCGCCGGCGTGCCGGCCCTCACCGTGACGCCGCCGCGCCTGGGCACGCCGATGGTGGCGAGCTGCACCAGCCTGCGCCCGGGCGCGTTCGGCTTCGTCATCGTCGGCTTCTCCCGCAGCCTGTGGGGCCAGACGCCCCTGCCGGTGGACCTCGGTCCGCTGTTCGGCTTCACCGGCTGCAGCGGCCGGGTCAGCGTCGATCTGACGCTGGGGGCGGTG
>CAZMGG010000115.1:0-18068 GCA_964565715.1 uncultured candidatus Brocadiaceae bacterium
GCCGCCAGCACCGCCGGCACCGCCGCGGGTTCGCGCAGTTCGAAGCTCAGCATGCCGCCGAAACCGCGCTGCTGGCGCAGGGCCAGCGCGTGCTCGGGGTGGCCCGCGAGCCCCGGCCAGTGCACGGCCGCCACCGCCGGATGTCCGGCCAGCAGCTCGGCCACCGCCGCCGCATTGTGCTCGTGCTGGGCCATCCGCAGGTGCAGGGTGCGGAGCCCGCGCAGGGCCAGGAACGCGTCGAACGGCGCGCCGGTGATGCCCGCCGCGTTGGCCCACCAGCGCAGCCGTTCGAGCACCGCCGGATCCCGGGCCACCACCGCGCCGCCGACCACGTCGGAGTGGCCGTTCAGGTACTTGGTGGTGCTGTGCACGACGAGGTCGCAGCCGAGCGCGAGCGGCTGCTGCAGCACCGGCGACAGGAAGGTGTTGTCGCAGACCACCAGCGCACCCTGGGCGCGCCCGGCCCGTGCCACCGCGGCGAGGTCGACCAGGCGCAGCAGCGGATTGCTCGGCGTCTCGAGCCACAGGAGCTTCGGCCGCTGCGCCAGGGCCGAGCGCAGCGCCCACTCGTCGCGCTGGTCCACCAGCAGCGCGCGGAAGTGGCCCTTCCGGGCGAGGTGCGTCACCAGGCGCCAGGTGCCGCCGTAGCCATCGTGCGGGAATACCGCCAGATCACCGGGCTCCAGCAGCAGGAGGCACAGGTGCACCGCCGCCATGCCCGAACTGGTCACCACGGCGCCGGCGCCGCCCTCGAGGTCGGCCAGCGCCGCGGCGAACTGGTCGCGGGTCGGATTGCCGGACCGCGTGTAGTCGTAGGCGCGCTTCTGGCCGAAGCCCTGGAAGCTGAAGTTGGCCGACAGGCAGAGCGGCGGCACCACGGCGCCATGGGCTGTGTCGCTGT
Source organism: uncultured candidatus Brocadiaceae bacterium (assembly GCA_964565715.1). Classification (GTDB taxonomy): domain Bacteria; phylum Planctomycetota; class UBA1135; order UBA1135; family UBA2386; genus CAZMGG01. The sequence goes on from CAZMGG010000115.1 coordinate 902, forward strand.
CGATGGCGGCGCGCACCGCGCGGGTGCGCGGCCGGAGATCGCTGGCGCTCACGACAGCACCTCCCGCAGGAACGCGCTCACCGCGTCGGTCTCCACCAGGAAGCCGTCGTGGCCGCAGGCGGTGGCGATCACGGTGTGACCGCGCAGGAACGGCAGCCGTGCCGCCAGCGCCGCCACCTGCGCGGGCGGCACCAGCTGATCGCCGGCGAACGAACAGAGCCAGGCCGGCACGCGCACCCGTTCCGGCTCGATGCGATGCAGGTCGATGGACTGCGACAGCCGCCGGTAGGCGTGGGCCGGGAAGTCGGCGGCGAACGCGCGGCCGCGGGCCTGCAGGTAGTCCGCCACCGGGGCCGTGGCGAAGCGCCGGGCCAGCTCGTCGGCGCCCCGGTAGGTCGCCATGGCCAGCGCCCGGGCCAGCGCCACGCCGTCGCGTTCGCGCCCGGCGCCCGCCAGGTCGAGGATGCCGCGCTGCACCGTGCGGAACGCGGTGCCGAGCGGATGCGGCTCGTGCGCCGCCGCCAGCACCGCCAGCCGCGCCACCCGTTCGGGGAAGCTCGCGGCGAACGCCAGCGCCACCATGCCGCCGTAGGACGCGCCGACCAGCGCGTGCAGCGCGGGGATCTGCAGGTGGTCCAGCAGGACAACGAGCGCCGCCGCCTGGTCGTCGGGCGTCACCGCCGGACAGGTTGGGTCGGCCTGCCGGCCGCCGAGCCAGTCGAAGGACAGGACGCGCCGTTGCCCGAAGTCGACGCCGGGCCACCACGCGGCCGGCCGGCGGCCCGCCGAGATGCCGCCCAGCACCGCGACGACCGGCGCGCCGGGCGGCCCGGACAGCTCGAAGCACAGCACCGGATCGGGCAGCACGGAGCCCCGCCGCAGCGGGAACGGCGCCGGCAGGTGACAGACCGCCGCGTCGGCGGCCACGGTCAGCGAGCCGCTCATCGCCGCACCTCCGCGCCCCGCACGTCGTCGAGCAGCGCCGCCGCGGTGCCCTCGTAGCCGACGCCGAAGCCGGTGTGCACGCGCAGGTCACCGCCGAGCCGGTAGCCGTAGACCACCCGGTCCGGCGGCGCCGCCAGGGGCGAGCTGCGCGGCAGTTCGACGAAGGCGACGCGCAGCGAGCCGGGCTCGCGGCCGCCGCTGGCCAGGAGCCGCGTGGTCGCGCCCCGTGCGAACCGTTGCTGCAGCAGCGCCGGGTCCAGCTCGCGCACGTGCTGGCGCGGGATCCGATCGAGTCCCGGCGCCTGCAGGAAGGGCTCGCCGAAGACGGCGCCCCACACCGCCAGCAGCTTCACCGCCGCGTCGCTGCCGCCCAGGTCCAGCTCGGGATCGGTCTCCAGGATGCCGAGCTGGCGGGCGTGCTCGATGCCCTCCGCCACCGACGCACCCCGCTCGATCGCCTGCACGATCACGGTGGTGGTGACGTTGCCGCAGAGCAGCAGCTCGTCGCAGCGCCCGCGCAGCTCGTCCAGCTCGCGGCACAGCCGCAGGCCGGCGCCGCCCAGGGTGGCGTTGCAGCCGATCTGCCGGCGCAACGGCGAGCCGAGCCATTCCGGCGCCGCCGCCGCCAGCGCGTTCTTGCCCGCCAAGGCCACGAACGCGCCGTGCCGCAACGCCGCCCGGGTCCGCGCCACCGCCGCGGCGGTGCCACCGGCGTCGCTGGTGGTCGCGTCCACCACCACGTCGGCCTGCACCACCGAGATCGCCAGTTCGGTGGCGATCGCCTCGGCGCGCGGCCATTCCCGCAGCGGGCGGCCCGCCGCCTTGTGGGCGATCACCGCCTCGGGCTCGAGCCCTTCCCGCCGATAGGCGGTGCCCGTCGAGTCGCTGACGGCGACGAGCCGCAGGTCCGGCTGCGCGGCCAGCAGCCGCAGGAAGCGGCGGCCGACCTGGCCGGGGCCGATCAGGTGCACGGTGCGCACGGCGGTGGGAGAAGGGCCGGAAGAACGGAAGCCCACGGTGTCGGGGCCTTCCTGGGAAGCGGTATCGGGAGTGATCGCGGTCACGGTACAAGCCTCGGTCGGGGCCCGCAGGCTCCCGCCGGTGCCGGTGCGACCGTCTCCCACGGCCGGCTGCCCGCACGCGGCGGGCGAACCGGCCGCGCGAGCAATGATCCGGAAGGGGGCTTCCGGACTCATCTTTCGGCGAACCTGCGTTCCCGCGGGAGTTGGCACCTTCCCGACATCCTGTCGGTGGTTGCCCCGGCGTCGTCGGGCCCGTCCCTCGGCCGGTCTGGATGAGTAGGCGCGCCTGTGTAGCTACGCCGGGACCGACCGTCAAGGCCGTGGCCGCAGGTTCTCAGGTGCCGCTCACCGCAAACGACAGCGCCGGCGTGACGAAGGTGCCGAGCGACGGCCCGCACACGCCCACCCACTGCGCGCAGGCGTGCAGGCCGCAGAACACCGGGTTGGGCGGCACGCCGAGCGGCGCCAGCGCCGAGCCCGTGCAGCCGGTCCCGCCACCGGTGACGAACGCCCCCAGCGCCGCCACGTTCAGCACGTCGACGTGCAGCCGGCCGCAGAACGGCGGCAGCGCGATCACGCCGAACGGTGAGCAGGGCCCGTTCAGGCTGATGCCGAGCCAGCACAGCGCCCCCACCGGCGCCTGATCCAGGGTGAAGGCGAAGCCGCCGTTGCCCAGCGCCGGGTCCCCGACGGTGCCGATCACCGCGCTGCTGCACGGCACGCAGCTGCCCGCGGCGCAGGCCCGCCCGAACGCCGTCGGCTGGCTCGGCAGGATGCACAGGCCGATGTACGGATCCAGGCTCGACGGGCCGCAGCAGTGCGTCGGCACCAGCGAGCAGCGTTGCACGTCGAGGGTGAAGCCGACCGTGCGATAGCCGTCGGTGAGCCACACGGTGTCGGTGCACTGGTCGAAGGCGACGCCGTGGATCGGCCCCATCACCGCCGTGCCGCAGCGATCGACCTGCAGCACGCACAGCGGCTGGCAGGGCCGCGCCTGGGTCGCCACCACCAGCCGGTTGCCCGGCGGCGCGGTGCCGCTGAAGTCCGACGTCGCGTAGAGCACCAGGGCCGCCGCGTCGGCGGTGGCGAGCCCGCCGATGGTGTGGCCGGACGGCACGCTCGCCGCGCACTGCGCGAGCCGCCGCTGAACCGGGCAGGCGATGGCGTACTGGTGGATCACGTTGCGGGTGTCGGACACCCACAGCACGTCGCGCACCTCGTCCACGGCGAGCCCGGTCATCTGCACCGAAGGGTCGAGCAGGGCCTGCGGCCCGCACAGGGTCGTGCAGCGCTGCGGCGCCAGCAGGGCCAGGTCGTTGCCGTTGGTCACCCAGGCCCCGCCGCGCCGCGGGTCGTAACCAGTGCCGCCGGCGGCCGGGTGCCCGGTCATCGGCGCGATGCCGGCCGGGCAGGCGTTCTCGGTGCACAGCCCCATGTCGCGGGTGCGCAGCAGCGGCGCGCCGGCGGTGATGCCGATGAGCTGCGGGACGGTCTGGGCGGGCAGCAGGGCGAGGACGGGCAGGAAGGCCGCCAGGGCGGGGAGGATCGGGAGTGGGATTCGCATGACGCAACCCTGGATCGGCGGCGGCGGCCGGGGCAGACAGGCGGGCGGCGATTCTTCAGGCGTGCGGATCGCGGCCCAGCAGCGCGAACACCTTGCGGAACCGTTCCAGGGCCCGGTGCGCCGCCCGTTGGGCCGCGCCGTGCGCGATCCCGAGCCGCATCGCCTGCTCCGCCAGGGCCACGCCCTCGCTGTGCCAGCGCACCAGCAACTGATCGCGTTCAGGCAGCAGCCCCAGCGCGCGGGCTGCCAGCACCAGATGCTCGCGCGCCTCGGCCATCGTGCCCGGACCGCGGCCCTCCCCGGCCACCGCCACGCCGCTGCGCGTGCCCGGCGCGCTGGTGATGCGCAGCACCCGGCCGGAGCGGCGGCGCAATGCCCGCCAATGATCCCAGCGGTCGGCCACGTGCCGTTGCGCGACGGTCACCAGCCACCGCCAGGCCGCCGCCTCGCCGCGCCATTCGAACGCCGCCTCCGCCGCCAGCGCCCGCACCGCCACGCCCTGCGCCAGATCCTCCAGCGGTTCATAGCGGAGCACGCCGCCGGCATGCTGGCGCAGCCAGTCCCGCAGGGCCGGCTGGCGTGACTGCAGCAGGGCGCCGACGTTCATCGTGCGCCTCCGCGGGCCGGCAGCGGCGGCGGGCCGGGCTCCAGCACGAGACGCAGGCCGGTGCCCGCATCCACCGCATCGGCGGCGAGCCAGCGCGGCGCCTCGGTGGCGAAGAGCGCGGGATCGGCGTCCAGGAAGCTGCCGCCGGCGCGCAGACGGCGGCCGCCGGGATCGGCGTCGCGGCACCACTCGGCGACGTTGCCGGCCAGGTCCTGGACGCCGAACGGCGAGGTATCGGCCGGATGGCTGCCGGCAGGTGCCGGCCCAGGCTCCCGCGTCGCGAAGCGCGAGCGGCAGGCACGGGCCCAGAAGACATCGCCCCAGGGCAGCCTGCGGGAGTCACCGCCGTGGGCCGCGCGTGACCATTGCTGGAAGGTCGGCAGGGCATGGCGGCGCCCGGCCAGCATCGCCGCGTCCCGTTCATTGCGATGGGCGACATAGCGCTCGGCGTCGTGCCAGGAGATGCCGCGCACCGGCCAGTCCGGCGGCTCGTCGGCGGGCAAGGCGCAGGTGCCGTCGGCGGCCACCGGCCAGCGCAGCGTGCCGTCTTCGGCGCGCGGGACCAGCGGCGGGCCCTCGCCGGCGAGACGTTCCCGCAAGACCGCCGGATCATTGACGAAGGCGAGCCACGCCGCATTGGTCACCTCGGCGCGCTGGATCCAGAAGCCCGGCTCCGGCCACGGATAGGACTCGCTGGCCACCCGCACGAAGCCCGCGGGCGTGCGGCCAGCGGGCAGGAGCGTGGCCCGCAGGGCCTGGTCGTGGCTGTAGTGCTCGAACGCGTGATCGATGTGGAACGGCACCCGCAGATCCTCGTGGCCGGGCGCGCGCAACAGCACGACATAGGCGCCCGGCGGCAGCGGCAGGGGCGGCAGCGGCGTGCGGCCCACGGCGGCCGCCGGGGAGGGTTCGAGGAGCGTGCCGGCCGGCGTCGGCGGACGCCTCCCCCCCCACGGCACCGGATCGAGCACCGGATCACAGTCGGCCGGCGCGCCGGACAGGTCGGCGCGGGGCAGGTAGCGGAACAGGAACGCGTCGGCGGGCGGCTCGGCAGAGAGCGAGAACTGCCGCTCGCCGGCGAGGCGCTGCTGGAACGAGCCGTCGGGGTCGGCGCGCACCATCAGGTCCCGGAACAGGTCCGCCACCGGCGTGCCGCGACCACGCACGTCGAGCCAGCGCTGCCACCAGAGGCCGGCCTGCACCGCGGGAAGGTCCGGCTGGCCGGGCCAGAGTCGTGCGGCCTGCGCGGCGGCGTCGGCGACCGCGGCGTAGCCCTTCTCGCGGTCCCGCTCCAGTTCGTGCAGGCGGCGCCGCCCGGCGAGCAGGCGGCGCTCGTCGACCTCGGGCAGGAACTCGTGGCGCTGGCGGTCCTCGAGCCCGACCACCTGCCAGCGCACCTTCTCCCAATCCGCCCGCACCTGGCCGAGAGCCTGCAGCCCGCCCTGGGCCGTCGCCACCAGTTCGGTCGCGGCCCGCCGTTCCCACCACTCGGCCCAGAGGGCGGCCAGCAGCAGCAGCAGGAGGGCCAGGGCGCCGGCGGCGACGGGGCCCGGATGGCGCCGCAGCCAGCGCCAGCAGGCCCGCGGCCACGGCAGCGGCAGGGCGCTGACCGGCCGCAGTTCGAGCAGGGCCTGCAGGTCGTCGGCGAAGGCGTTGGCGGTCGGGTAGCGGTCGGCGGGCTCGGCCGCCAACGCCTTCTGCACGACGCGCTCGAGGTCGACCGAGACTTGGGCATTGCGGGCGCGCAGTCGCGGCGGCCCACGGCGGCGGATCCGCTGCAGGAGGCGTTCCACCGAGGTGGCCGCGTGCGGCACCGCGCCGGACAGGCCCTCGCAGAGGACCGCGCCCAGGGCATACACGTCGGCGCGGCCGTCGATGTCGTCGTCGCCGGCGAGCTGCTCGGGCGCCGCGTAGGCCGGCGAGCCGGCGAAGCCCCAGGTCAGACGGGCCCGCTCGGCGTCGAGCGTGCGCGCCAGCCCGAAGTCGACGAGCACGGCGTTGCCGGCGGCATCGATGCGCACGTTGTCGGGCTTGACGTCGCGGTGGACGAGGCCCGCCTGGTGCACCGCCCCGAGCGCCGTGGCGACCTGCCGGCCCCAGCGCACGATGGTGAGCACCGGCGGCCGCGTGGCGAGCGCCTCCTGCAGGCTCCGTCCCGCCACCAGATCCATCGCCAGCCAGTGCACGCCGTCGGTGACACCGGAGCCGTGCACCGTCACCACGTGGGGATGCCGCACGGCGGCGAGCGCCTTGGCCTCCCGCTCGAAGCGCAGGGCTGCGGTGGCCGAGCCCAGCAGTTCACCGCGCACGACCTTGAGGGCCACGACGCGGTCCAGCGACTCCTGCCGCGCGCGCCAGACCTGGCCCATGCCGCCGCTGCCGAGCAGTTCCTCCAGCACGAAGTCGCCGAGTCGCCGGCCGGCGGGCAGCGATGCGTCCTGGGCCGTGCGCGCGGCGGTGGCGGCCAGCAGGTCGCGGTGCAGCGGCCGCAGCCATTCCCGGCACTGCGCCATCGCCGCCGGGTCACCCTCGCGTCCCTCGCCGAACCGCTCCGGATCCCGCACGTCGCCGGCCAACGCCGCGTCGAGCCACTCGTCGTACAGGTCGTCGGCGTCGGATCCGCGCACCGCGCAATGGTAACCAGGGGCGCCCGGCTACCATGCCGCGCCAATGCCGCTCGCCGCCGAGGTGCGCCTGCCCCGCGATCACGTTCCGGTGTTCCCGGACCGCTGCTGCGCCTGCGGCCGCCCGCGGCCCGGCGACGTCCTGCCGGTGGCACGGCGACGCGCCGCGCCGTGGGAGCTGCTTCTGCCCTGGGTCTGGTTCCTGCGCCGGCCGTTCCGCTGCGCCGCACCGTTCTGCCCGCCGTGCCGCAGCGACGCGTTGCGCCAACGGCGCATCCGGCTGCTGGCGTTGGTCGCCGTGGTCGTGGCGGCGGCCGTCGTGCTCGGGCCCTGGATCAAGTCGTTCGGCTGGAACCGGCAGTGGACGCGCCTGCTGCAGCTGGGCTCGCTGGCGGCGATCGTCCTGCCGATCGGCATGTGGTGGGCGATCCGGCCACCGGTGTTCGACATCACCGTGACGCGCGACGGCATCGACTACGAGTTCCGCGACGCTGACTACGCCAGGGACTTCGCCGCCGCCAACCGCTGACGCACGCGGAACGGCGCTTGCTGAGCGCGCTGCGAGCGGCGTGCCCGGTCCGCATGTTGCTGTCGACGCGGATCGCGGCGGCGCGGGAAAGACCGCCGCTGGGGGTTGCCGGACGCCGTCGGCTGCCCACGATCGGGGCCTTCGCCAAGGGAAGACCGACTCACCCGCAACCCTCAGGAGACCTCCATGCGCTTCCTCTCTCCGCGGCTGCTGCCGCTCGCGTTCGCCTTGTGCGCGCCGGTCCTCGCGCCCTCGCTGCCCGCCGGCGACGGCACCATCAGCAACGGCAAGCTGAACATCCTCGTCTACTTCGCCTACGACGAGCAGGACATGGCCTCGTGGCAGCCCGTGTTCACCGAGTTCAGCAAGCTGCTCTACGATGGCACCCAGAAGCAGCTGCAGCTCGGCAAGGTGACCTTCACCAAGTGCCGCCTGCTGAAGGAACGCGCCGACGTCTGGATCCTGAACGACAACAGCGGCGCCCGCGCACACCTGAACGGGCTGGGCGTGCGCGGCCGCCACATCACCATCAGCCAGACGCACAAGAGCACCACCGGCAACACCCGCGGCCAGTTCGGCCTCTGCCACGAGGCGGGTCACTACCTGTGGGGCATCCTCGACGAGTACAAGGGCTACGTCGGCGACACGGAGCAGCGCGACGCCCTGCACTTCTGCGTCACCGACGGCTCCAACTCGTGCTGCATCATGGACGGCGGCACGACCATCACGCCGAACAACGGCCGCACCGAGTTCTGCACCACCGGCTTCACCAACACCAAGCACAACACCGGCGCCAACAACGCCGCCGGCGTGGCGGTGAAGAACAACCAGGAGTACCGGCTCGGCAAGTCGTGCTGGGCCCGCATGGTGGAATCGGGCGTCGGCGGGCTCACCGAGCCCACCGCCGAGCCTGGCTCCGACCAGGCCGGTCATACCGACCTGACCTTCGAGACCATCGACGGCCAGCTGGCGGTGGCGATGGTGATCGATCGGTCGGGCAGCATGGGCGGCACGCCGATGGCGCTGGCCATCCAGGGCGCCCAGCTCGGCGTCGGCCTGATGAGCGACGGCGAGAACCTGGCGGTGGTGTCGTTCTCCAGCAGCACCAGCGTCGACATGTCGATGCGGGTGATCGACGCGGCGGCGCGGAACGCGGCCAACGCCGCCATCGGCGGCCTGGTGGCCAGCGGCAGCACCGCCATCGGTTCCGGCCTGCTGGCGGGCCAGACCCAGCTCGACGCGGTGACCGGCTGCGCCGAGATCATCGTGCTGCTGTCCGACGGCTTCTCCAACTCCGGCCCCACGCCGGCCAGCACGATCCCGACGCTGACCGCGGCGGGCACCAAGGTCTACTCCATTGCGCTCGGCAGCTCGGTGGACGTGGCGACGCTGACCCAGGTGGCGGTCGCCACCGGCGGCAAGTTCTTCGCCGCCACCACGCCAGCACAGCTGCCGGCGATCTTCCAGCGCATCCTGGTCGAGGTGCAGGGCGGCGTGACGGTGAACGAGGCCACCCAGCAGAGCCTGGCCAGCGGTTCCAGCGCCGACCTGGTGGGCGAGGTCCCGGCGCTGACCTCGCAGCTGGCGGTGAGCCTCGGCTACGGCGCCGGCTCGCCCCTCACCCTGTCGCTGCGCCGGCCCGACGGCCAGATCATCGATGCGGGCAGCGTCGGCACCTTCCCGAACGCCACGCTGATCACCTCCAACGTGCAGCAGGTGCTCACCATCACCAACCCGCAGCAGGGCGCCTGGACCGCCACGGTGAGTGCGGGCGGCAGCAACCAGAACTTCGGCTACGACCTGCTGATGATCGCCCGCTCCGACACGCTGTCCCTGGTGGCCGACTCCGGCACCGCGGCGGCGGCGTTCCCGGAACCGATCCCGGTGCAGGTGGCGGTCAACGCCGGCTGGCCGGTGGCGGGCGCCCAGGTGACCGCCTCGGTCATCGATCCGAACGGCCAGCGGCTGCCCAACCAGGTGACGCTGCACGACGACGGCTCGGCCGCCAACGGCGACCAGTTCCCCGGCGACGGCGTCTACAGCGCCCGCTGGTTCGGCTACACCAGCGGCTCGGGCAGCTACACCTTCGAGATCACCGTCGAGAACGTGAACGGCACCGCCAGCACCTTCACCGAGTGCCCGCCGGTGGCCACCGGCCAGGAGGACGGCAGCCTGCCCATCCCGATCCCGCCGTTCCGCGCCCTGGTCTCCAGCTCCGGCTCGGTGACCGGCGTGCCGGCCACCATCGGCACCTCGACCCTCGATCTCAGCGGCAACACCGCCCTGGATGGGCGCACCTTGTCGGGCAAGGACGTGGTGCGCGCGGTCATGCTGGACGTGACGCTGGTGGCCAATGCCGGCGAGACCCTCGAGCTGGATCGCCTGGACATCGCGGCGGCCGTCGACTCCGATCCGTCCAAGGTCGGCACCTTCGCGCTGCACCTCGACACCGACGCCGACGGCGCCGTCGACTCGCCCAGCGTGCCGCTGGCCATGGCCTCCATCCAGGGCGGCGCGCTGACCTTCGCCCCGCCGGGCGGCCTGCGCACCCTGAGCGGCACCGAGAGCGCGCGCCTGCTGGTGACGCTGGGCGACGAACGCCTCGCCTCGACCGCCAACCTGCTGCCACCGCCGCTGCCCCCGGCGCCGCGGCCGCCCTTGCTGCCCTGGCTGCTCGCCGCGGCGACGCTGGCCACCGCCGGCTGGCTGCTGCTGCGCCGCCGGCCGCAGTACGCCCTGCCCGCGCGCACCGCGGGGCTCACGGCGGTGCTCATCGCGCTGCTGGCGCTGGGGCTCACCGCCTGCCGCAGCAAGAACCGCGGCGCGCCCCTGCGCATCGAGGGCAACCTGACCCTGCAGCTGCCCACCACCGGCGTCATTGCGGTCGGTGCCACTTCCAGCCAGCCGGTGACCATCACCGGCACGGCGGTGACCACCAGCACCAAGTTCGAATGAACCGCACCACCGCCACTCCGTGGCTCGCCGCCCTCCTGGCGGCGGGCTGCGGCTCCCAGGCACCGCCCAGCGCCCTGCCCGTGCTGTCGCTCCAGCGCACCGCCGATCTGCACGAGCAATGCGACGTGCACGCCGGCGGCCAGGCCCGCCTGGTGGCCTGGTCGGGTCTCCGGCTGCAGGAGGCCCGTCAGTTCACCCTCACCGCCGAGCAGGTGACCGCCGCCCGCGCGCTCGCCGAACGCCTCGCCGCGGCGAAACCCGTCGAGCCGCCAGCCGACCCGCAGGAGGACGCCGCCACCTACGCGGTCTGGACCACCGTCGGCGAACTCCCCCTGCGGCACCGCGCCGCCTGGAGCGAGGATCGTCTCGCCGACGATCTGCGCAAGGACCTGGCCGCCTGGTTCAGCTTGTGCCGCAACCAGCCGGGCACGCCGACGGCCGCCGCCTGGCTGCACGCCGCGCCCTTCGCCGAGGCGATGGGCCTGCCGTCCCAGCCATTGCCGGAACTCCTCGAGCTGTGCCGCAACCGTGGCATCACCGTGCGGGTGCTCACCGACCAGGACCGCGACCTGCTGGCGGCGTGCGCGACGCCCGGCCGCGCGGTGCCGGCCACCGAGCCGCTGCGCACCGAGGCGGGCAAGCCACTCGTCTGCCGCGCCGGCGACGCGCTGTGGGCGGTGCACGGCCTGCTGCGCGCACCTTGATGCTCTCTTGAGGCCATGGGCATGTTCATTGCACGCTGAGGAATTCGCGCGCGCCGGGAAACACGCGCGAGGTGCGCCGCTAGCGTGAACCCGGCGGCGTGCAAGCCGCCGGCCGCGTCCGGCCTGCCCTCCGATCGCGCGTGGACCCCTCCGCGCGGTCGCTTTCCGTCCCTGTCCCCGTCCCATGGTGAACGCCTCTGTACTGACGGTGCCCTGCACCGCCTGCCAGTCTCCGCATCGCGTGTCGTCCGAGCATCTGGGCCGCAAGCTCAAGTGCAAGTCCTGCGGCACGCCGTTCCTGGTCGCCGAGCCCGCTGCGGCCGGGTTCGCACCGGCACCGGCGCCGGCGGCGAAGGCCACGGCGCCGAAGCCCGCCGCCGCGGCGCCGAAGCGCGAGGGATCGATCCGCGAACGGATGGACCAGAAGCGCGAGAAGTTCCGCTTCACCGCGCTCCACGGCGTGATGATCCTGGCGGTGATCGGCACCGCCATCGGCTACATGCTGTTCAACAACTAGGCGCCCGGTCGCCTAGCGCCCGCGCCCCAGCCGCTCGCGGCGCGCGCGGGCCCGGTCCACCGCCTGCTGCGCCGCGGTCGGCGCGCTGCCGTCGGCTGCGCCCATGTGCCGCGCGAAGCTGCGCACCGTCGGGAAGCGGAACAGGTCGGTGATGGCGATCGTCCGCCCCAGGGCCTGTTCCAGCTCGCGCAGCACCTGCACCGCCAGGATGCTGTGCCCGCCGACGTCGAAGAAGTTGTCCTCGACGCCGACCTCGTCGCTGCCGATCGCCGACTTCCACACCTGCAGGATCCGGTCCTCCAGTTCATTGGCGGCGGCCGCCGCCGGCCGGGCCCGCACCGCCGCCGCCGCGTCGGGCGCCGGCAATGCCTTGCGGTCGATCTTGCCATTGGGCGTGAGCGGCAGCTCCCGCAGCACGACCAGCCAGGCCGGCACCATGATCTCCGGCAGCCGCTCGCGCAGGAACGCGCGCAGGACGGCCGGATCCGGCGCCGCGCCATCGCGCGCCGTGACATGGCCGCAGAGCTGCGCGTCGGCGCCGGCACCGTGCGCCGTCACCACCGCCGCCCGCACCGTCGGATGCCCGGCCAGGGCCGCCTCGATCTCGCCCAGCTCGATGCGATGGCCGCGGATCTTCACCTGGAAGTCGGCACGCCCCAGGTACTCGAGCACGCCGTCCGGCCGCCAGCGGCACAGATCACCGGTGCGGTACATCCGGGCCCCCGGCGCGCCGGCAGGATCCGACACGAAGCGCTCGGCGGTCAGCTCCGGACGTTCGAAGTAGCCCGGCACCACGCCGGCGCCGCCGATCCACAGCTCGCCGGTCTCGCCCACCGCCACCGGTTGCCGGCACTCGTCCAGCACGTGGACCTGCTGATTGGCCAACGGTGCGCCGATCGACACCTCGGTCGCGTCCGCCGGCACCGACCACGACGTCGACCACACCGTCGTCTCGGTGGGGCCGTACATGTTGTGCAGGGCCGGCACCAGGCCGCGCAGCTCCCGCATGAGCTTCGGCGCCAGCGCCTCGCCGCCCACCAGCCAATGCCGCAGCGAGCCCAGCGCCTCCGCCGCCTTCGGGTCCAGCAGCAGCATGCCCGCCAGCGACGGCGTGCACTGCAGATGGGTCGCCCGATGCCGCACCAGCAGTTCGGGCACGGTGGCCGGCGCCGACACCGCCGCCGCCATCGCGCCCGGCGCCCCGAAGCGCCCGGCGCACAGCCTTCGCACCTCGTCCAGGTGCGGCAGGTGCCGCAGGGCCAGCTCGCTCGGCACGCCGAAGTCGACCAGACACGCCACCTCGTCGACGCCGATGCCGATCAGCCGCTCGACCATCCGCACGCACTCCTCGGGCGTGCCGAACAGGCCGCTGCTGCCGTAGTAGCGCTCGAAGGCGAACTCCAGCAGCGCGTCGAGTTCGTCGGGCCGCAGCCCTCCCTCCAGCAGCGCCTGCATGCGCGCCGGATCCTGGCCGACGCGGCTCTTGAAGGCCGGGAACGACCACGCCGCCGCCTTGACAATGTCCACCGCCGAGCGCAGGTAGTTCTTCATCGGCTCGCGCACGGTCGCCTTCACCATCGCCGCGTCGGGCCCGACGAAGGTGTGCAGCATCATCGTCACGCGCCCCTGGCCCGGATGGCCCGCCGCCCCCCACGCCTGCCGGTAGGCGTCGAGCTTCTGGCCCACCTCTTCCACCGACTGGCCCAGCAGGTGCGTCAACACGTTGGCACCCAGTTCGCCGGCCTGGCGGAAGGTCTCCGGATTGCCGGCGATCGTCACCCAGGTGCCGAGTTCGGGCTGCACCGGCCGCGGCAGCGTGCGCACCGCCACCGGCCCCTTCGGCCCTGGGAAGGTCACCGCCTCGCCGCGCCACAGCGCCTGCACCTGGCGGATCCCGGTGAGCATGGCCTGCTTGCGCTCGGCGAACGTCTCCGGCCGCAGCACGAAGTCATTGGGCATCCAGCCGGCGGCGAACGCGATGTCGACGCGGCCCTGCGACAGGTTGTCGACCAGCGCCCACTCCTCGGCCACCCGGATCGGATGGTGCAGCGGCAGCACCACCGAGCCGGCGCGGATGCGCACGTTCTTCGTGATGGTCGCGAGGGCCGCCGAGGCCACCGCCGGATTGGGATAGAGACCGCCGAACGCGTGGAAATGCCGCTCCGGCGTCCACACCGCCTCGAAGCCGTGCGCGTCGGCGAAGCGCGCGCCCTCCAGGAGCAGCCGGTACTTGCCCGCGCTCTGCTGCTCGCCCTCGTCGCTGGCGAAGTAGAACAGGCTGAAGCTCGGGCTCGGGCGCCGCCCGGCGGTGGCCCCCTGCACGCCCTGCCAGACCACCACGGTGAAGCCGCGGCACAGCGTCCAGAGCAGCTCCAGCACCGAGATGTCGAAGCTCGGGCTGGTGACCGCGAGCCACGTGCCCGGATCGGCGTCTGGTCGCAGCACCGCGTCCATGCCGGCGAAGAAGTTGGTGACGTTGCGGTGCGCCACCCGGACGCCCTTCGGCCGACCGGTGCTGCCCGACGTGTAGATGACGTAGGCGAGGTCGTCGCCGGCGACCTCCGGCAGCCCGGCGTCGGCTCCCGCCGGCAGTTCGCGCCGCAGGTCCACCACCGCGTGGTCGCCCGCCGGCGCCGCATTGCCCAGCGTGACGACGACCTTCGGCCGCGCGTCCCCGGCCATCTGCTGCAGCCGTTCGCCGGGATACTCCGGGTCCATCGGCACGTAGGCAGCACCCGACCGCAGCACCGCCAGCATCGCCACCACCAGTTCCGCGCCGCGCGGCAGGCACAGCCCCACCCGCTCGCCCGCGCCGGCGCCGAGCCTGCGCAGATGCCCGGCCAGCACAGCGCTCCGCTGCTCCATCTGCGCGTACGTCAGCGCCACCTCGCCGCAGCGCAACGCCACGCGGTCGGGCGTGCGGTCCACCTGCGCCAGGAACTGGGCCGTGATGCTCGCCGGCCGGCCGTCGTCCACCTCGGCGCCGCGGCCGAACGCCCGCACCTGCCGCAGTTCCTCGTCCCCCAGCAGCGGCACCGCGCCGATCGCCGGCGCCCCGAGCACGCGCTCGGCGAACCGTTCGAACTGCCGCGCCAGCGCCTCGGCGGCCACCGCCGGCAGCGCGCCCTGGTCGTAGTGCAGCGATGCGTCCGCCACGCGGAACGTCAGCGCGCCGGGCAGCGCCGCGGCCGCACCTTCGCCCAGGTCGATCTGCCAGGCGGTCTGCGCCCAGCCCGACCGCAGGTCCGGACGCCGCAGCACCAGGTCCCGGGCCACGGGGCCGGCGGCCGCCGCCACCGCCAGCCACTGCCGCAGCGCCGGCAGCACCTTCGCCCAGGCCCAGTCCAGATCGACGCGCAACGGCCGCAGTGTGCTCGGCAGCACGAAGGGCTGCGCTCCGGCCTCACCGTTCCACCGCACGCCCACCGTCAGCTCGCTGCGACCCGTGCGCCGCAGAACGAACGCGAGCCACAGCGCCGCGGCGTGTTCACGCAACGCCGCCGGCAGCGTCACCGTCGCCACCGCTCCGCGGTGGGCGCCCGGTTCGGCGCTCGCACCCGGCACCGCCACCGGCGGCAACCGGGCCGCCCGCACGGCCTCGTCCTCGCCCGCGGCCGTGGCGGCCGCCAGCGCCGTCAGGAAACCCGCGCGCGCCCCATCCAGCACCGGCAGCAGGGCGCCCGGCACCACGCCCCGTTCCGCCAGTTCGCCCGCCCGCAGCGCCGCGCCGTCCAGGTGCCGCAGCGCCCCGCACGACAGCGCCCCCGCGGCACCTTGCACGGTCACCGTCTCCGCCGTCACCGCCAGCACGGTGCCCGGCGCGGCCGTTCCGCCGTCGACCACCGCCGCCGTCCCCACCGCCAGCGCCGCTCCGTCCGGCAGCAGCACCTTGCCCACCGCCACCGGATTGGGATAGCCGCCGTGGTCCAACGCCCGCACCAGCCGCGCATTCGCGTCAGCCGCCCGCCGCCAGTCGAGGCAGCCGTGCGCGTCGGGCCGGTGCCTGCGCCCGAAGAACGTCCGCGCCGCGAGATCCTGGGCCCGCGGCCGCGCCGTCCCCGCCAGCAGCGCGTCCACCAGTTCCGCGAACGTCTCGATGCCCGCCTGCAGGCACCGCACGTTGAGCGAGAACGCGGTGTCGTCGGGCCCGATCGGCCAGGTCCGCTGCACCAGGATGGAGCCGGTGTCGGCCCGGCTCTCGATCCGGTGCCACGTCACGCCGTGCTCGCGCTCGCCGGCCAGGATCGCCCACACCGGCGCGTTCAGGCCGGCGTAGCGCGGCAGCGGCCCGTCGTGGAAGTTGATCGCCGACCGCGCCGGCAGCGCCAGCACCGCGTCCGGCAGCAGCCGCAGCCAGGTCACCGCGAACAGGTGGTCGCACGGAACGCCCGCCAGTTCGCCGGCGAGGTCGGCTCCCGCATCCACCACGCAGAGACCCTTGCCCTCGGCCCAGCGCCGCACCTTGTCGGCGTCGGTGGCCACCGCCGCGATCCGCTGGCCGCGACGAAGCCACCGCTCGGCGCATTCGAGCAGCAGCGTGTCGGAGCCGATGAAGACGGCGGTGAGCACGGAATCGGACATGGCGGAGGCGGACGGCGCGCCCCATGGCATCGGCGCGCCCGGCACGGAGGCTCAACCGCACCAGGGCGGAGGCGCCAAACCGTCGATAGCATGGCGACTTCGCCCCACCATGTCGCGCATGCCCTGGATCGTCGCCAGCCTCGTCCTGATCGGCCTCGCCGGCCTCTGGGTCGTCCTGCCGAAGCTGCATCGCTTCGCCTACTGGATCGACCGCAAGCCCGCGGACCATGCGGCGAAGCTGGCGGTGGACGGCTGGCAGGCGCTGCGGGTCACCGCCGCGCCCGGCGAGGAACTGCACGGGCTGCTGCGGCCGCCGTCGCGCGCCGACGCGGGCTGGGTGCTGTTCCTGCCCGGCAACTCGAGCGACCTGCTGGCGGGCTTCCGGCAGGTGCTGGACCCGGTCGTGAAGGACGACCCGCGCGGGTTCGTGTTCTGCGCCTGGCGCGGCTTCGACAGCTCGGGCGGCACGCCGTCCCCGGCGGCGTTCGCGCAGGACGTGGCGGCGGTGTGGGGGCATCTGCAAGGGCTCGGCGCTCGGGCTGCGGACGTGGAGGTGTGGAGCTACTCGCTCGGCACGGCGATGGCGGTGGACCTGGTGGCGGGCTGGTGCCGGAATGGAACGCCGCCGCGGCGGTTGGTGGTGCTGTCGGGCTACGATGTGCTGCCGGTGATGGCGGCGGGAACGTTCGGGCGGGTCCTGCCGGGGGACCGGCATGACGCGCTGGCGAGTGCCCCCGCGGTCACGTGCCCGGTGCTGCTGGTGCACGGCGAGCACGACGATGCGCTGCCGCTCGACGGCGCGCGGCGGCTGGCGCAGGCGTTCGGCGGCCCGGCGCGGTTGTTAGTGATGCCGGGCAAGGGCCACAGCGACTGGCTCGGCGAGCTCCGGACGGTGCTGGCGCAGGGGGAACGCGAGGCACAGGCGGTGCGCGGCGGGTGAGGACGCGGGCGCTTCGTTCGGCAGCCTTCAACTCACGATGGTGGCGACAGTGTTGGTGAGTCGCGCCGGGAGATGGGTTGGTGCCGCCAGGGCCTGCACCCACAGCGACAGCCCGATCAGCGCCGGCGCGTTCGGCACCGCCCAGGGCAGGCTGGCCCGTGGGTCGTGGCCGGGTTGGG
>CAZMGG010000116.1:0-3029 GCA_964565715.1 uncultured candidatus Brocadiaceae bacterium
GCCGACCAGCTGCACGTTCTGGCCGATCGCCGCGGTCAGCGCCTGCCAGCCCTCCCAGTCGTCCTCGGCCATGCCGTCCTCGATGGAGAAGATCGGGAACTCGCCGCACCAGCCGGCCAGCAGGTCGACCATGCCCTTGCGATCCAGCGTCTTGCCCTCGCCCTCCAGCGTGTACTTGCCGCTCTTGAAGATCTCGGTGCTGGCCGCGTCGAGCGCCAGCACGCAGTCGCTGCCGGGCTTGTAGCCCGCTTTCCTGATCGCCTCGAGGATCACCTCGAATGCGGCCGCATTGCTCGGCAGGTCGGGCGCGAAGCCGCCCTCGTCGCCGACCGCGGTGGCGAGCTTCTTCTGCTTCAGCACCGCCTTCAGGGTGTGGAACACCTCGGCGCCCATCCGCAGGCCCTCGCGGAACGACTTCGCGCCCACCGGCATCACCATGAACTCCTGGAAGTCGACGTTGTTGTCGGCGTGGGCGCCGCCGTTGAGGATGTTCATCATCGGCACCGGCAGCCGGTTGGCATTGCAGCCGCCGACGTAGCGGTAGAGCGGTACACCGCACTCCTGGGCCATCGCCCGGGCCGCGGCCAGCGACACGCCGAGCAGCGCGTTGGCGCCGAGCTTGCCCTTGTTCGGGCTGCCGTCCAGTTCGCACAGCAGGGCGTCGAGCTGTGCCTGATCGTCGGCGGGCTGGCCGACCAGACCCTCGGCCAGGGCCTCGTTGACGTTGCCCACGGCCTTCTGCACGCCCTTGCCGAGGTAGCGCTTCTTGTCGCCGTCGCGCAGCTCGACGGCCTCGTGGGCGCCGGTGCTGGCGCCGGACGGGACGATGGCCCGGCCCTCGGCGCCGGACTCCAGGGTGACCTCGACTTCGACGGTGGGATTGCCGCGGGAATCGAGGACCTCGCGCCCGTGGACCTGCAGGATCGTGCTCATGGGCGGAACGGATTACCGGCCAGCACCCACGCCGACAAGCAAGCAGCCGGTCGCATCGCGGGATTCGGCGCGCCGTTCGGCTCATGCGGCCGATCGCACCGACCCCACGCCGTCGCGGGAAGAACGCCCTGGCGCCGACCCTCCGGAACCCGGAATGACGTCGGTGGTGCCTGCGGTAGCATTCCGCGCCCTCGCGCGGCCTTCCTGGCCGTGTCGAGTCCCTTCTCCCCTCTCCCCATCCCTGCGAGACCGATTCTCATGCGGAACCTGTCCCTTTCCCTGGTGGCGCTCGTCGCCGCGGCGACCTTCGCGCCGGCCCAGAACATCGTCTGTCCCGACATCTACGCCAACGTCGGCGGCGCCGGCACCAGCGCCTTCGTCTGGCGCAACACGCCGGTCTACTGCCAGCAGCTCTACATGAGCGACCACTTCACCGGTCGCGGCATCGACTACCCGATCTCGATCACGCGGCTGCGCTGGCGCAGCAACACGGTCGGCGCCGCCGGCAGCTACAGCAACGTCGCCGTGCGCATGTCGACCAGCGCCAGCGACTGGATCAACATGTCGACCACGTTCGCCACCAACAAGGGCCCGAACGACATCGAGGTCTACAACGGCGTGGTCAACGTGGCCCAGGGCAACGGCCTGAGCCCGGGCAACTACGTCGTCGACATCACCCTGACCACCCCGTTCGTCTACAACCCGCTGGCCGGCAACCTGCTGATCGAGTTCGCCAGCCAGGCCGGCCCGACGCTGCCCAACGGCAACCTGCCGCAGATCGACTGCGCCGCCAACCAGGGCAACAACGCCCGCGCCCGGCGCCTGTCGAACGGCACGTACACCGACCCGGCCAACCCGGGCACGACCGTCGGCGCCCTGTCGTTCTTCGCGCCGGTGATCAGCATCGACTTCCAGGATCCCGCCGGCCTCGCGCGCCGCACGCCCTACGGCCAGGGCTGCTACCACCGGCCGCTCTCGTTCTACGAGAACTTCGCTGCGGGCACCTTCGACCTCGGCAGCGCCACCGGTGGCACCACCGGCTTCACCCTGACCCCGGTCGGCAACGGCGGCTACGTCGCGCTGCCCGGCGTCACCGGCTGGTACACGCCGACCAGCGGTGACCTCGGTCTGCTGGACGACTCGGTCTCGCCGCCGCAGGCGCTGCCGTTCACGTTCCCCTACACCGGCGGCACCACCACGGCCCTCGAGATCGGCTCCAACGGCTCGATCTGGATGCAGACCGGCGGCACCACCGATCCGGGTGCAGACCCGGCGGCGCTGCTGGCGCAGGGCGCCCGCTTCGTGCCGCTGTGGACCGACCACAACCCGGCCGCGCTGGATCCGACCACCAACCTGCCCTACGGCTCGATCCACTTCGACGTCGATCCGAGCAACCAGACCGTCTACGTGACCTGGCTCGGCGTGCCGCTGTGGGAAGGCACCCAGACCAACACCTACCTCAGCACCTTCCAGGTTGCCTTCCACCAGAGCGGCCAGGTCGAATACCGCTACCGCGGCTGCAACCCGGCCCTCTACCAGGCCCTGGTCGGCTGGAGCCCGGGCGGCAACGTGTCGGATCCGGGCAGCCGGGACATCTCGGCGACGCTGCCGTTCTCGACCGGTGACGGCAACCTGCCGCTCACCCTCAACGTGCCGCAGCGGCCCGTGCTGGGCACCACCGTCAACCTGACCACGACCAACGTGCCGAACGGCACGCTGGTGGGCGGCCAGGTGATGAGCTTCACCCAGTACAACCCGGGCCTGCCGCTGACGGCGCTCGGCGCCGACGGCTGCTTCCAGTACGTGGGCGCGGACGTGTCGCACCTGCTGCTGCCGTCGGGCCCGACGGTGGTGTTCTCGTTCGCCCTGCCGAACAACCCGGCCCTCAGCGGCCTGGTGGCCTACACCCAGACGGCCACGTTCTCGGCGGGCTTCAACGCGCTCGGCGTGATCTTCAGCAACGGCCTGCGCCTGGAGCTGGGCACCCTGTAGTCGCCTGACTGGAGTCGACGCCCCGTCCGGCCGCGGGGGCCCGGGGGGGGGCGGGGGGTTCGGGGGGGCCCCCCCGCGGCGCCAGGGACGGCGGCGCGCCGCCC
>CAZMGG010000116.1:3039-18039 GCA_964565715.1 uncultured candidatus Brocadiaceae bacterium
TGCATCTGCGCCGAGCCGCCGGCCGACAGGTGCTGCCACTGCGGATCCAGACAGGCGTCGCTCAGGTACGCCCCGGTCAGGTTGGCGCCCTCCAGATGCGCGCCACGCAGATCGGCGCCGCGCAGGTAGGCGTGGCTGAGATCGGCGCCGCGCAGGAAGGCGCCGCGCAGGTCGGCGTCGCAGAGGTTGGCGTAGACCAGGTTGGCGTACTCGAGGTGCGCCTCCTGCAGGTTGGCGCCGCGCAGATCGGACCGGCTCAGATCCGTGCGGCGCAGCACCGAGCCCTCCAGATCGGTGCCGGCCAGGTTCATGGCCGAGAGGTCGTAGCCGGCAAGGGTACGGTGGGCGGCGGCGTGCGGCGTTCCCAGCAGCCGCCGCAGCTCCTCGCGCTTGGTGAATCCCATGGCGTGCTCCTTTCGGAAAAGGGCCCGCGGCCGCATGGAAGACCGTGGGCCAACCGGCCCAGGGTAGCAGAAAGGACCCCACCGTGCCGACCGCGGCCCCCGTCCGTCCGGGTCCGACGCCGGCAAGTGCCGATGGCAAGGCGCGCTGCCGCCGCCGTCAGCCGGTGGTCAGCAGCACCACGAACGCCAGCAACGTCAGCAGCAGGGCCAGCGCGGCGATCCCGTGCAGCCGCCGGTTGCCCGACCAGGCCAGCGCCACCAGCAGCAGCAGGGCGCCGTAGCGCACCAGGTTCACCGTGTGCAGCCAGGGCACCCGCAGATGCACGGTGTTGCCGACGATCATCGTCAGCAACGCCACCGCACACGCCGTGAAGATGCCGCGATGGTTCTCGTAGTAGTACTCGCGGAAGTCGAACAGCGGCGCGCTGGCCGGCACCTGCGGGCCGATCATGGTCGCTGCCACGTAGAGCGTCACCGGGAACAGCAGCGTCAGCAGGTAGTGGAAGAAGGTGTCACCCAAATCGCCGATGCTGCGCCAGGTGTACATCACGTGCCAGTACTGTACGGCGATCAGGAACAGGGTCAGCAGCCACACGAGGTGCACCCAGTAGGGCCGCGTCCGGTGCCGGGACAGGAGGATGTGGGCGACGCAGGTCAGCAGCTGCTGGAGCGCCAGCCCCAGCACCACGGCGATCAGGACCAGCTGATAGTCGAAGCGTTCCATGCGGCAGGCACCTCGCGACCCTCACCAGCATGGCCCGGTGCCGGTCTCGATGCACGCGCCGGCTTAGCGCGGCCCGAGCCGCGGCGCCGACCAGCCCTGGTCCCGCAGCCGGGCCAGCAGCGCCCGCAGCGCCGCGACCCGCTCCGGTTCCTCGTGCAGCCGGTTCCGGCGCTGGCCCGGATCCCGCCGCAGGTCGAAAAGCAGCGCCGGTGCGGGCTCGGCGGCCCAGCCCTCGGCCGCGGCGAACCACTCCGGCACCCGGGTCTCGCTGCCGGTCGGATCCTCGATCAGCACGTGATCGCCCTCCCGCACGGCCCAGCGCCGCGCCGAGGTGTTGTGCACCGCGAAGGTCCGCACCGCGGCCGCCTCGCCGCGCCAGACCGGCAGCTGGTCGAAGCCGTCCTCGGCGGCGTCCCGCGGCAGGTCGGCGCCGACCACCGCCGCCAGCGTGGCCATCACGTCGGTCTGGCAGAGCAGCGCGTTGCTGACCGCGCCGCCCTGCACGACGCCGGGCCAGCGCACCACGAACGGCACGCGGTGGCCACCTTCCCACACGTCGCGCTTGACGCCGCGCAGCTGGCCCATGCTGCGGTGGCCGGTCTTGCGCACGCGTTCGAAGGCGTAGTGCTCGGGGCCGTTGTCGGAGCTGAAGATGACGAGGGTGTTGGCGGCGAGGCCGTGTTCGTCCAGCGCCGCCAGCACGGCGCCGACGGTGGCATCGGTCTGCAGGACGAAGTCGCCGTACGGCCCGGCCTCGCTGCGGCCGCGGAACTCCTCGGTGGGCACGATCGGCGCGTGCGGCGAGGTGAAGGGGAAGTACAGGAAGAACGGCCGCGCGCTGCCCTTCTGCGCGCCGATCCACGCGACCGCCCGGCGGGTCAGTTCGGGCATCACCGCATCGAGCCGCCAGCCGGCCACCATCGGCCCCGGCCGGCCCTCGTGGGCGCCCTCCGGCGGCTTGGGGTCGGGTGCGTAGGGCTCGGTCGGTGGCGTCACGACCCGGTCGTCCTCGATCCACGCATACGGCGGGAAGTTGGGCACGTCGTCGCCGAAGTAATGGTCGAAGCCGTGCGCCAGCGGCCCATCGGGGATCGGCCTGGTCCAATCGAAGGCCTCGGCGCCGTTGCCGGTCCGGTCGGGTCTGCGGATCGCCTGCCAGTCCCAGCCGAGGTGCCACTTGCCGATGCAGGCGGTGCGATAGCCGCGGTCGCGCAGCAGTTCGGGCAGGGTCAGGCGGTCCTTGGGCAGCACCGACGGGCCGAAGCTGTCGACGATGCCGTGGAACTGCCGCCAGTGGGCGCGGCCGGTCAGCAGCGCGTAACGCGACGGCGTGCAGACGCCGGACGACGAATGCGCGTCGGTGAAGCGCATGCCGTCTGTGGCCAGGCGATCGAGGTGCGGCGTCGGGATCTTCGACTCGGGGTTGTTGGCGTGCAGATCGCCGTAGCCCATGTCATCGGCGTAGAGGATGACGATGTTGGGGAGCGTGGCGGGGGGTGGCGCCGGCGGTGCCTGGGTGGGGATGGCCGGCGCGAGGGTGGTGGCGAGGGCCGTGGCGAGCGTGAGGAACAGGCTGCGGGCGACCGGCATGACGGGGAATGGTAGTGGCGCGACGACCGTTCCCGGTAACGCGCCATCCGAGGGCGAGCGCTGCCAGCAGCGCCACCAGCCGAGCACGCAGGCGGTCAACCGGTCAGCCCAAGGCCGACCAGCACCCCGGATCGCTCACTGTACCGTGAAACGGAGCACCGGTGCCCGCTGCGTCGTGATGCTCGGCTCACTCCAGGCGCCGCCGATCAGGCCTACCTGCTGCAGCGTCGCCATGCCGAGGGTTGGCGCGGCGTGGGCGATGGTCCACTGGATGCCATTGCTGGCGACGAAGTCGGCGCCCAGCTCGACCCACTGGCTCGCGAAGCTCGCACCCAGCACCCAAGGTGAATTGGGGACCGGCAGTTGGATCTGGGCCGGCGAGCCGAGGCGCGCGGTGCCAGGGTCGGTTTGCAGTGCAAAGGTGCTGAAGGCATGGCTCAGGATCCCCGTCACGTGCGCCCGGCAGCCCTGGGCCATGCCGAGTGGCTCCAGATCCATGACATTCGCCGTTGCCTGGGCGGCGAGCGCCAGGCAGGCCAGGTCACCGGGCGCGCCGTACGCCACGAAGCGCGCGGTGCCGCCGGCCACCAGGCTGCCCTCGTCGACCAGCGACCACTCGCCGTTCTGGTACGCCTGGCCGCGTGGCCCGCAGCCGGCCCCGACGTTGACCGACACGCCCTGCGTCCCGTCCCAGGCGGCGTCGACCGGCCACCAATCGGTGGCCTGCTGCCCCGGCGTGCCCTCGATCTCCACGCACAGGTTGCCACCGCCATAGAGGAAGGGCGTCTGGAAGGCGATCGTGGCTGTGTTGACGGTGGTCCACGCGACCTGGGTGCCCGGCGCTGGCGACGTTGGCAGCGCCACCGTGCCCTGGAAGACCGTCTGCTGGTTGGTGCCGTGGTTCTGGGCCGGAACCATGCGCATGCCCAGGGAATCACGTGGAGTGGTGGACAGGCGCACCGTCAACACGGCGTCACCGCCGGCGAAGGCATAGGTGGTCTGGTTCCGGCGCAGTTGCAGTTGCGTGATGGTCCGGCCGACGATCGACGTCAGGTGCGAGGCATCGACGATGACCTGCTGGCGCATCGTGTTGGTGAAGCCGGCGCACCAGACCTGCGATACGGCGTCCGTGGTGTCGTGGCCGGCTGGCACCACGAGGCTCTGCTGGGCGGCGGCGAGACCGGCGGTGCAGAGGGCCAGGGAAGCGGCGATGACCTTGCGCATGGGATCCTCAGGGAGATGGTGCGACGAGTTCGATCTGCAGGAACGAGGGCGGAATGCGGTTGTCGCGGATGAACACGCTGGTGCCCGGCGGAACCTCGGGCGGGATCGGGATGGAGGTCTTGCCGCCGGGGCCCACGGGGAACTTGGTGGCGGGTCCGGCGCCGATCTGCACCGTGATGCCGGTCGCCCCGGACGGCGCCTCGATCTCGATCGTGCTGCCGGGCGCCGCGGTCGACGGACCCTTGATGCCACCGCCGCCCTGCTGCGCGGGTCTCACCGCATCGCCCTCCGCAGGGCAGCGAGATGGTGGTGCAGGCCATGTTCGGCGGCCTGCGGCAGCGAAGCGATGGTCACGTGGAGGTGGTGGGCCAGCGCCGCGTGATCTGTCCGGCGGTCTGCGGTCGTGACGTGCCGCGCCAGCCGGTCCACGGCACGCCAGATCTCGGCGTCGGCCGGGGCGTACTCGGCCAGGACCATCAGCATGGCCCCGGCGTGCTGGACCAGTTCATCGATGGGCGTTGCTGGCTGCGCGAGTTCGCGTGCCCAACGCAGCATCCGCATGGCCTCGGCGTCGAGGGTTCCGTCGGATTGGGATGGGGGCCGCGTCGCCAGCACGCCGGCAGTGGCTCCGGTTGCCACACCGAGAAGAGCTGTGCTGCCGGCGAGGAGGAAAGCGCGCCGCGTCGGCATCGACGGCGGCGCGGGCCTGGGTGCGAGGAGGAACACCGGCTCGAGCTTCATGGCGAGAAACTCCCTCGACGAGACGGGGGGGAGTGTGCCACGGCAGGCGTGGGGCTGCCAAGGGGCAGGCTACTGTTCTGGGTCTTGCGTCGGGGCGAACCACCCCGGTGACCTCAGGGGGGGTGCCCAGGAATCGCCCATGCACTTGCGATGGTGCCAGTCCAGCGCCTCCTGGTCTGGTCGATCGGCAATGACCGATGGCAGGAGCAGTTCCTTGTCGTGCCACTCGCGGTAGACCGTGTCCTGGAGGGCGCCCATCACGACGACACGGTGATCGCTGCCACGGACTGCGATGAGCCGCTCGTCGAACAGCACATGAAGATCTGCGCGCAGCAGCAGGCCATTGGTCACTCCCTGGGTGTGGGCGCCTCCGTAGGGGAAGATGTGCGCCGCCTCCAGGGCGTCGGGTGCATCGGCTCCGGAGATCGCACATCGGCTGCCGTAGGCGCGCAGGAGTTCGCTGCGAAAGGTCGTCTGGCCCTGCCGCACGGTCACCATCTGCAAGCGACGGATCCGACGGTCCCAATAGGCATCCCGGTCGTGCTGCTGGTTCTCCCAGGCCAACAGATCCTGCAGGTGCTCCTGGCAGTCGTCGGAGTTGCGTTGGTGGCTGTGGACCTCGGCCAGGCGGGTGCTCCGCGGCTCGTGGTCGCTGGCAAGGATGTCATAGACCACCGACCTCACCCGGTCCCGATCGGTGACATCAAGGAGCGCTGCCGTCAGATGAGGATCGAGGACGAAGCTGTCCGCCAGTTGGCCCGCCTGTCGCTCGGATCGCAGCGAGGAGATCCGCTGCTTCGGGTAGTCGACCATCTCGCCGTCCAGCCGCAGGTGCCACATGCGGTGCTGCTTCGCGTGAAGCAGCGGTCGGTACCAGCGATCTTCCTGCGCTGGCCAGGTCTCGATCATGATCCGCTTGAAGGCCTTGGCGTAGGCATCCACGGCAACGACGCCGTCGGCGCCGACCAGCCCCTGCTCGGCCAGGTCCGTCACCGCGAGGAGCGACGCCGGCATGTATGTGCGGTAGTCGCGGTGGCGGAACTTCCCCATGCGCCGCAGGGTCTCGCGGACGCCGTCCAGCAGGTGTCCGGGGTTCTCAGGCATGCGTGACGAGGCCGCCCATGTGTGGATGCACGCTACCGCGGTGACGCAGGTGGTGCCATCGCACTCAATCGCCAGCGGCCTGATCGCCCTCACCACTGCCGCCCAGCAGCCACGCCCACGCCGGCTGCGCCACGACCCCCTTCGGCACGGCCGGCGGCAGCCGGTCGTGGGTCAGCACCAGCAGCCGCTGCACGGCGCGGGGCCACTGCCGGCCGGCCTCGATCAGGCCCCGCAGTTCCCGTTCGGCGGTCGCGTCGTCCAGGGCATCGGTGCACACCTGCACCAGCTCCAGCCCGCCACCCGGATGCCGGGCCAGGAAGTCCACCTCGTGCCCCTCCTGGGTCTTCACGTAGGTGACCTGGCACCGGCGGCGTTCCAGTTCCAGCAGCACCGCCGTCTCCAGCGCGTGGCCGAGGTTGGCCCGGCCGGTGCGGTCGAACACCGGGATCAGCCCCGGATCCACCGGGTACACCTTCCGCGGGTTGACCATGCGTCGGCGCTCCGAGTCGGCCTCGAGCCACACCGTGCGCACCAGGAAGCAGTCGTCGAGATGCTGCGCCATCTGATGCACCGTGTCCCGGGCAATGCTCAGCCCCTGGCTGCGGCAGGCGTCGTAGAACTTCTGCACGCTGAAGGAGCCCGCGGCATTCCCGAGCAGGTGCCGGACCAGCCACCGCAGGCCGGTGACGTTGGTCACGCCGTGCCGCTCGATCACGTCGCGCAGCATCGCCACGTCCACGTAGTCGTGGAGCAGCTGGTGCCGGGTGCCCGGATCGAGCCCTTGGGCCTCCGGGAAACCGCCGACGGTGAGCCAGGCCAGGAACGCGTGCTCGACGGCCGAGCGCTGTCGTGAGTCGACGGCATCTGCGTCTGCCGGCACCGGCTGGCCGTGGTGTGCCAGGTACTCACCGAAGCCGAAGGGGTGCAGGACGACCTCCCAGCCGCGACCGCGCATGGCGGTGGCGACCTCGCGGCTGAGGAGCGCTGCCGAGGACCCGCTCAGGAAGATCTCGACCTTCTCGGTGTCCAGCACCCTGCGCACGAATCGCTCCCAGCCTGGCACCACCTGGATCTCGTCGAAGCACCAGGTCACGACCTGGCTGCCGCGCACGTCAGGGTGTTGGCGATAGAACGCCTCGAGGAGCAGGTGGAGGTGCTCTGCCTGCAGACCGAGAAGCTGCTCATCCTCGAAGTCGACGTAGGGGAGGCGGGTCCGGGGGATGCCGTGGGCCAGCCGCTCGCGGCGGAGTTGGTGCAGCAGCATGGTCTTCCCTGCGCGACGCATGCCGATCACCGCCGTGGCCTTGCCGGGCAGCGCGATCGTTCCGTGGACCTGCCGCGGCGTTCCCGGCGGCAGGGGCCCCGCCAGGGAGTCCGCCAGGCGAGCCGTCAACCGCGCCTGCAGGCGCGAGGTGGGGTCGTCCGACATGCATGCCTTTTCGCCTTCCTGGAAGGTGAAAAACAGTGAATTTGAGCCGTATAGGAAGGCGAAAAATGCCGAAAGTTCGCCTTCTGAGAAGGCGAAAATACGAATAGTGACCTAAGATGCCGTAGGGAAATGGATTACAGAACCCCATCAGCCCCACCAAGCGCTTCGGCCAACCGCGCCCGGCCCACCGCGTGATCCCGCCGAAGCCCCAGGACCGCCCGCTCCACCTCCAGCTCCATCACCAGCGCCGAGGCCCAGTCGCCGAACGTCCCACCCCCGGCGGCCCAGTTGGCCTTGCCCACCTCGGCCATCTGCCGCAGCCGCGGCAGCACCGATGCCACCAGCACCGCGTGCTCGGCTTCCAGCCCCTGCAGCAGCGCCGCCTCGCCGAGCACCATCGCCACCGCGTCGTTCCCCGCCTGGCGGCGCAGCGCCTCGGCTCCCCGCACGCTGGCCTCGGCCTGCCGCACCGCCGCGTCGATCGCGGTGCTGCGCAGCCACGGCAGCGACATCGCCACGCCGAGCGTCTGGTTCACCGAGCCCATCACCGCGCCTCGGAGCGAGAACTCCGGCACCCGCTCCCACTCCGCCGCGGTCACCGCCGCCAGTCTCGCCGCCACCTCCTCCCGGCGCATCGCCAGCTCCGGGTTGTCACGCAACGCCGACTCGACCAGGGCCGTCTCGGCCAGCCGCAGCGGCGCCAGCTCCGCCAGCACGGCCCGCACGTCCAGGAGCTCGGGCCCGGCGCCGCACAGGGCGCGCAACGCCGCCAGCAGACCCGGTCGCTCGGCCTGCATGCGTTGCAGATCCGCCCGCACGCGGTCAAGCGCCACCTGGGCCTGCAGCAGCTCCATCTGCATGCCCTGGCCGGCCTGCACGCGGGCCGCCACCGATGGCACCTGCACCGAAAGCACCGCCGCGATCCGTTCCATCACCGCGATCTCGTGGTCGCGGAGCGCCAGCGCCTGATACGCCGTCACCACCGCGGTCTGCAGCCGCAGGCGTTCCTGCACGAACCGAGCGCCGGCCACCCTCGCCTCGGCCAGCGCCGCCTCGCCCTGCGCCGCGAGCCGGCCCGGCCACAGCAGGTTGCGCATCGCGTCGCTCATCAGCAGCAACGCCGTGCGGTCCAGCGCCGCGCCGCCGTCCAGCGTGTGCTCGACGCCGAGCATGGCCGTGGTCGGCTGCGTGCTCGCCTGCGGCACCTGCTCCAGGGCGGCGAGCCAGCGGAACCAGGCCGCCTCGAGGGCGCCGTTCTGCCGCTCGGCGTGGGCGAGGAACGCGTGGAGCGGCGCCTCGGGCCCGAGCGCCTCCACCTCCCGCTCGGCGAAGGGCTTCGCGTAGTGCGTGCCGGCGGCCAGCGCGCGGTCCCGTTCGGCCGGCTCGCCCTCGGGACGGACCACGCACGCGGACAGCAGGAGCAACGACAGCAGGAACGGCCTCACGACGTCACCTCCAGTTGGCCGCGGAGCTGCCAGCGCTTCCACAGCAGGAAGATCACCGGATACACCAGCAGCTCCATCAGGAAGCTGACCGTGATGCCGCCGATCAGGGGCGCCACCAGCCGCCGGGTCACGTCGGCGCCGGTGCCGGTGGCCCAGAGCAGGGGCAGCAGCCCGATCATGTCGGTGGCCACCGTCATCGTCTTCGGCCGGATGCGCTTCACCGCGCCGTGGTGGATCGCCGCCATCAGGTCGCTGACGCTGCGCATGCGGCCTTTCATCTGCGCGCGGTCGAACTCGGTGTCGAGGTAGAGCAGCATCACCTGGCCGGTCTCGGCGTCGACGCCGAGCAGGGCGATGATGCCGACCCAGACGGCGAGCGACATGTCGTAGTCGAGAGCCCACAGGAACCAGAAGGCGCCGATCAGCGAGAACGGCACGGCCAGCAGGATCACGCCGACGCGGAACCAGGAGCCGTTGCCCATGTAGAGCAGCAGGATGATGAGCAGGCCGGTGATCGGGAGCACCAGCCTGAGGCGCTCCTCGGTCTCGGCCAGGTACTCGAACGTGCCCGACCAGACGCGGCTGTAGCCCGCCGGCAGGGGCACCGCCTGGTCGACCGTGGCGCGGGCCTCGCGCACGTAGCCGCCGAGGTCGCGGCCCTCCAGATCGACATAGACCCAGGCGGTGCGCTGGGCGTTCTCCGAGCGCAGCATCGGCGGGCCGGGTCTGATCTGGATCGTCGCCAGTTCGCCGAGCGGCACCTGCGCGCCCTGCGGTGTGTCGACCAGGACCTGGGCCAGGGCCTGCGGGTCGTCGCGCAGTTCGCGGGCGTAGCGAAGGTTGATCGGATAGCGGCCGAGGCCCTCGACGGCGGTGCTGACCGGCATGCCGCCGATGGCGGTCTGGATCACTTCCTGCACGTCGCCGATGGTCATGCCGAAGCGGGCGGCGGCGGTGCGGTCGGGCGTGATGTCGAGGTAGAGGCCGCCGAGGTTGTTCTCGGCGTAGGCCGAGGTGGTGCCGGTGACGCCCATCACCGCGGCGGCGGTGCGTTCGGCCAGCTCGTTGAGCACGCCGAGGTCGGGACCGTAGAGCTTGATGCCGACCGGCGTCTTGATGCCGGTGGCCAGCATGTTGATGCGGTTCTCGATCGGATAGGGCCAGGCGTTGGCCATGCCCGGCAGCCGGACGATGTCGTCGATACCCGGGTGATGGCTGCCGTCGGGCCCGGTCCAGCCGTACTTGAGCTCCGCCATGGTGATCGGCCGCTCGGCTGGCCAGAAGGAGTGCTCGAAGGGCCAGCGCAGCCACATCAGCCAGTCGGGCAGCGAGTGCCAGAACTGCGTCACCGGCCGCGTGCGCCACTTCGAGCGGTCGGTCTCGAGCTGGACGACGGTCTCGACCATGCTGAGCGGCGCCGGGTCGGTGGCGGTGTCGGCGCGGCCGATCTTGCCGTGCACGGTGCGGACCTCGGGCACCAGCATCATCAGCTTGTCGGTCTGCTGCAGGATCTCGCGGGCCTTGCCCACCGACACGCTGGGATCGGTGGTGGGCATGTAGAGCAGGTCGCCTTCGTCGAGCTTGGGCATGAACTCGGAGCCGAGCCGCTGCAGCGGGTAGAGCGTCGAGGCGCCGAGCAGCAGGACGCAGAGGAGGGTGGCGAACGGGTGCCGCAGGCAGATCCAGAAGAACGGCTCGTAGACCGCCTCCGACAACCGGTTGATCGGGTTCTTCTCCTCGCGCGGGATGCGGCCGCGCACGAACCAGACCATCAGGGCCGGCACCACGGTGATGCCGAGGATGGCGGCGGCGCCGATGGCGAAGGTCTTGGTCCAGGCCAGCGGGCCGAACATGCGGCCGGACTCGCCGCCGAGCACGAAGATCGGCAGGAAGCTGACGGTGATGATCAGCAGGGCCGAGAACAGGCTCGGCGCCACCTCCTTGGCGGCGGCGGTGACCAGGGCGGGCTGGGACGGCATCGGCGTGCCGTCGCGTTCGTGCTCGTCGCGGGCGCGCTGCAGGTGCTTGTGGGCGTTCTCCACCAGCACCACCGAGCTGTCGACCATCACGCCGATCGCCAGCGCCAGGCCGCCGATCGACATGATGTTGGCGTTCATGCCGAACAGGGTCATCAGCAGCAGCGAGACCAGCAGCCCGATCGGCAGGATGACCAGGGCCACCAGGGCCGAACGGACGTGGGCCAGGAAGACGATGCAGATCAGCCCGGTGACCAGCAGTTCCTCGAACACGGCGTGCTGCAACGTGCCGACCGCGCGGCCGATGACCTGGGAGCGGTCGTAGGTGGTCACGATCTCGACGCCGGGGGGCAGCCCGGGCCGCAGTTCCTGCAGGCGTTGCTTGACGTCCTGGATGACCTGGAAGGCGTTGGCGCCGAAGCGGGCGACGACGATGCCGCCGACCGCCTCACCCTGGCCGTTCAGCTCGCCGACCGAGCGGCGGGCCTCGCCGCCGACCTGGAGGTCGGCGACCTGGCCGAGCAGCACCGGCGTGCCGCCGCTGCCGACGCCGAGCGGCACCTGGGCCAGGTCCTGCAGGCCATTCAGGTAGCCGCGGCTGCGGATCATGTACTCCTGCTCGCCGCGCTCGACCACCGAGCCGCCGACGTCGCGGTTGCTGGCCTCGATGGCCTCGGCGATCCTGCCGAGCGGGATGCCGAAGGCGCGCAGCCGTTCGGGATCCAGGGTGACCTGGTACTCCTTGACGAAGCCGCCGAACGCCGCCACCTCGGCGACGCCGTTCACCGAGCTGAGGGGATAGCGAAGGTAGTAGTCCTGGATCGCGCGCAGTTCGCCCAGGTCGTGGCGATCCGAGCGCAGGGCGTACTGGTAGACCCAGCCGACGCCGGTGGCGTCGGGGCCGAGCTTGGGCTGCACGCCCGCCGGCAGCCGGTCGCGGATCGTCGACAGGTACTCCAGCACACGGGCGCGCGCCCAGTAGATGTCGGTGCCGTCCTCGAACAGCACGTAGCAGAACGACTGCTCGAACATGGAGATGCCGCGGACGTCGGTGGCGCCGGGCACCGCCAGCAGCGCGCTGCTGAGCGGGTAGGTGATCTGGTCGTCGACCACCTGCGGGTTCTGGCCCGGGTACTCGGTGGTGACGATCACCTGCACGTCGGACAGGTCCGGGATCGCGTCGAGGCGGACGTTGCGGTAGCCCCACAGGCCCAGCGCCAGCAGGCCGGCGGTGACCAGCAGCACCAGCGAACGGTGGCGCACCGACACTTCGACGATGCGTTCGATCATCGCCCGTCTCCCTGCCGCAGCGGGATCTGGCCCTGCACCTCGCCGCAGTGCGGCATCTTCAGGTCGAAGAAGTTGTCGACCCGTTCGGTCTGCTGCAGCCAGTCGGCGGGCACCATCGGGCAGTGCACGATGTGCAGCCGCTCACCCAGCGCCTGGCTCGGCCGGGCCAGCTCGACCAAGCCGATCAGGGGCTTGCCGGCCGCCAGCAGGGCCTGCCGGCGGGCGGGGGCGTCGGCGGCGTCGGCCTGCAGCGCGCCGGCGAGCGCGTGCACGTCGCCGTGCAGGCCCTGCGGCGCGTCGCCGTGCAGCGCGTCCAGCGCCGTCAGCAGGCGCTGCCAGCCGGCGTCGTCGTCGCGATCCGCGAACAGGGCCGCGGTGACGGCGAAGTAGGCGCGCAGCAGTTCGTCGACGGCCTGCTGCTGGCTCGCGGTGAGCGGCAGCGGATCGCGCAGCGGCAGCTGGCGGCCGTCGGGCATCAGCCCGTGGTGGCCCATCTTGCGGGTGCCCTCGCGCAGGCGGCTCTCGGCGTCGATCAGGAACTGGCCCGAGACGACGATGCGATCGCCCGGCTGCAGGCCCCGCAGCACCTGAACCACGCCGTCGTCGCCGGCTGGGCCGGTGCGCACCTCGCGCGGCTCGAACCGGCCGCCGCCGAGCGCCAGCCAGGCCACCTGCCGGTGGCCGGTGTCGAGCACCGCCTCGGCCGGGACCAGCACGGCGCGTTCGGCCAGCGTGCGCGGCAGGGCGAGGCGGGCGAACATGCCCGGCTTGAGGGTCAGGTCGGCATTCGGCACCGCCACGCGCACGGTGCCGGTGCGGGTCGGCTCGTCCAGGGTGGGGGCGACGAAGATCACCTCACCCGGCAGCTCGAGCCCGGGTACCGCCGGCATGGTGGCGGTGGCGGCGGCGCCGACGGCGGTTCCCTGCAGCTGCTGCTCGGGCACCTGCGCGTCGAGCCACAGCTCCGACAGGTCGACGATGCGCAGCAGGACCTGGTTCTTCATCGCCGGCGCGCCCGGCACCACGTCGCGGCGCAGCAGGGTGCCGGCGACGGGGCTGCGCCACGGCAGGGTGCGCAAGGGTTCGTCGCGTCGCTCCAGTTCGGCCACCAGGGCGTCGGGCACGTCCCACAGCCGCAGCTTCTGCCGCGCGGCCGCCAGCAGGCCCTGGTCGCCGCTCCGCCGCGCGGCGATCAGCTCGGCCTGGGCCACCACCAGTTCCGGCGAGTACAGCTCGAACAGCAGGTCGCCCTCCTGGATCGCCATGCCCTCCGTGTCGGCCGCCAGCGTCTCGACGAAGCCGTCGACCTTGAGCGCGATGTCGAACTGGCGGGTCTGCGCCTCCCGCAGCACACCGAAGGCCCGCACGGTGGCCCGCAGCGGCCCTTCGGTGACGGTCGCCACCCGCACGCCCATGTTCTGCACCACCACCGGATCGATGGTCAGCGCCGGCCCCTCGTCCTTGGCGAGCGTGTCGAGCGGCACCAGTTCCATGTGGCAGATGGGGCACAGGCCGGGCCCGTCCTTGCGCACCTGCGGGTGCATCGAGCAGGTGTAGACCTTGTCACTCTGCGTCGCAGAGGCGGAGGCCTGGGTGCCGAACCAGTAGCCGATGCCGGCGGCGGCGGCGAGCAGGACGAAGAACGCGGTAGCGGGCAGGACGGAGCGGAAGAAGCCCATGGGCGGGACCTCGGGTCAGGCGGTGCGGAACGGATGGAACGGCAGGCACGGCGGCGCCTGGCCGCCGGGGTCGTGGCGCGTGGGCGGGGCGTGCCCCAGGGTCACGATGCCCTGGGTACGGAGTGCTCCCGCCCCGGGCCGCCTAGTTCCGCCAGACCGAGAGGACCGCGTGGCGCAGCCGGCCCTCCCGCACGTCGTGGCCCACGCGCAGGACGAAGTGCGCGCGGGCGGCGAACGCGGCGTGCACGCCGGGCTCGCAGGGGGCCGGTTCGGGCAGCGGCTGGTCGGGCAGCGCCGGCGGCTTCGGCATCGCCGGCGCCGGGGCCTCCGGCGTGGCCGGCTGCTTCTCGCCGCAGCAGTCGTCGGCGTGCGCCGTCTCCGTGCAGTGGCACTCGCCCTGGCAGCAGGTGCGTGCTGCGTGCTCGGCGCCACCGCAGGGCACCGTCGCCGCGCGCGGCGCGCCTGCCAGCAGCAGGAGCGCGCACAGGATCAGGGCGGCGTAACGGCGCAGTCGGTTCATCGGGCCGGGCGCGAGTATACGAACTCCGAGGCGCTGCCGGTGGCGCTTCATCGGCCGCAATCGCAATCGACGCAGCCGTGGGTGGCACAGACCCGGCAGGTGCTGCGCATTTGTTCGTAGAGGGCCTTGCGGGCGCGGTGGCGCC
Source organism: uncultured candidatus Brocadiaceae bacterium (assembly GCA_964565715.1). Taxonomy (GTDB): domain Bacteria; phylum Planctomycetota; class UBA1135; order UBA1135; family UBA2386; genus CAZMGG01. Next base: position 17,311 of record CAZMGG010000116.1, read on the forward strand.
GCACGTTGAGCGTGTTCTCGGTGATGCCCAGCTCCGCCGCCACCTCGGCGATCGGCCGGCCGTCGAGGTCGACGGCCTCCAGGATCCCGGCCTGGGCCGCCGGCAGGGCCCGCACCGCCGGACGCAGGCAGGCGCAGGCCGTGGCCTCGTCCGGCGGCGCCGGCGCTTCGGCGGCGTCGGCGACCGCGCGCCGCTGCCCTTCCCGCTGCCGTCGCCGCTGCAGGTCGGTGATGGTGTTGCGCAGCACGCGATAGAACCATGCCAGCAGCCGGTCGTCGTCGCGCAGGTCACCGGCCTTGGCCAGCGCCTTGGTCAGCGCGTCCTGCACCGCGTCGGCGGCCAGGTCGCCGTCGTGCAGGTGCCGCCGCGCGAACGCGACGAACTGGTCGAGGTGCTGCAGCAGGGGTTGGGTGCGGTCCGCCATGGCGTGCCTCAGTGGCAGCCGCGGCCGAGCGACCGCAGCCGATGGTAGTTGTAGGGAAGCGGCAGGAGGAAGCCCACCGCCAGCGCCGGCAGCCAGGCCAGCCAGTAGCCGAGGTGGGCGGGGTGCATGCGTTCGCCGCCCATCGCCAGCCAGTCGGTGACGTTCATGGCCAGCTCCATGCCGATCATCGAGATCAGGCTCATGCCCCAGGCGATGCGGAACGCGGGCCCGAACGCCAGCCCCTCGCGCCAGCGCAGCACCAGGGTCTCCAGCAGCAGCGACGTGGCGATGCCGGCGGTGATGGC
>CAZMGG010000117.1:0-17950 GCA_964565715.1 uncultured candidatus Brocadiaceae bacterium
TACAGAACGCGCCGCCTCACACATAATTACCGCTATTTCCAACGCACTACACTAGTGGATCTGGCGTGGTCGAGATTGTCGCCAGATAGACGCGTAGGCCTGGCCCATATGATCAAAGTTGGAGATCTGCACGCTGCGGTGTCTGCATGCTGGGGCGACAGCGGAGTTCATGGCCTGAATGAGGATCTATGGCACAAGTGGCTTTCTAGGATGCGTGCGGATAGCAGCCGAGCCGCCTTCAGGATGATCGAAACAAGGTTGGTGCCGCACGGTATCCTGTCGGCTCAGATGGTTGCGAGTGCAATGAGGTGACGTGCGCTACTACAGGTGCGGCCTATGGAAGATCCCGGACCATCCAGAAGCAGGCCCTTGGAGCAGCATTGCGGGTTGGTCCCACTCGCGATGATGTTCGTGGCATATCTGCCATGCGTGGCATGGGTGGCGGCGCCACTCGTCTACGGTGCCGCGTTGATGGCGATGGTCATCATCGTCGTGCATTTCCGGGACGGCAGGCGGGTGTCGCGGGCGGCGGTGCTGGCCGGCGTCCTGGCGCTGGCCTGGCTGCTCTGGCTCAGGCTCGTGCTTCAGGCATGGGATCGGTCGGCGGTTGCGTGACGCTGGCGCGCCGGACCTGCGGACGACAGCATTCCCACATTCCCCTGGGCCCACGCCCAGGCCCGCGACAATCTTCCGGCTCTCGCGCGCACATGACCGCCCATGCCCGGTGACCGACCCCCAGCCCCCAACGCCCTGCTCACCGTCCACGACCTCGGCTATCGCTACGGCGAGCGCGCGGCGGTGGCCGGCGCCGACCTCGCCTGCCAGCAGGGGGAGGTCCTCGGCCTGCTCGGGCCCAACGGCGCGGGCAAGAGCACCCTGCTCGGCTGCATCGCCGGGCTGCTCGGCGGCTTCACCGGCGAACTGCGCTGGCGCGGGGCGCCGTTCCGCCCGGCCCGGAACGCCGTCGAACGGGAGCGGATCGGGCTCGTGCCCCAGGACCTCGCCCTCTACGAGGAACTGACCGGCCGGGAGAACCTGGCCTTCTTCGCCAGGGTCCAGGGCGTGCCCCGGCCGGCGATCGAGGGCCGGGTGACGGCGGCGCTGGCCCTGTCGGGGCTCGCCGAGCGCGCCGACGACCGGGTCGGGACCTGGTCCGGCGGCATGAAGCGGCGGCTCAACCTGGCGATCGGCGACCTGCACGAGCCCGAACTGCTGCTGCTGGACGAGCCGACGGTGGGCGTCGATCCGCAGTCGCGCAACCACATCTTCGGCTGCCTGCAGGAACTGGTGCGGCGCGGCCGGACGGTGATCTACACCACGCACTACCTGGAAGAAGCCCAGCGGCTGTGCCGGCGGGTGGCGATCGTGCACGACGGCCGCGTGCTGGACGTCGGCACCCGGGACGAACTGGCCGAGCGGGCGGGTTGCCCCGGCGCCGACCTGGAGACCGTGTTCCTGGAGCGGACCGGGCGCCATCTGCGGGACGGTGCGGCATGAGCGTCTGGGGTGCGGCCCGGGCGCTGCTCGGCAAGGACCTGCGCGCGTTCTTCCGCGATCGCACCGGCATGCTGCTCGGCTTCCTGCTGCCGATCGCGCTGATCGCCGTGTTCGGCTTCATCATGCAGGTGGCGTTCGGCGGCGGCTCGGCGATGCCGAAGGTCACCCTGTGGGTGGCCGACGGCGACGGGTCGTCGGCGAGCGCGCGGCTGGTGGCGCAGCTGCGGGCCGTCGAGATGCTGGCGATCCGGCCGCGGCCCGGCGAGCCGGCGCTGCCGCTGGCGGACGCGCGGCAGAAGGTCGGCGACGGCGAGGCGCACCACGTGCTGCTGGTGCCCGCGGGCTATGGGGCGGCGTTGGCGGCGGGCCGCGAGCCGGCGCTGGAGCTGGTGCGCGATCCGGGCCGGGTGATGGAGGCGCGCATCGTCGGCATCGGCATCGGCCAGGCCTTCCTCGCCGCCAGCGAGGGGGCGCTGTGGCCGGCGATGCTGGGGCGGGTCCTGCGGCAGCAGGGCATGGACGAGGACCATGCGACGCGCCTGGTCGGCGCCGCCGAGGGTCTGCAGGGGGTGCTGCGCTCGTGGTTCGGCAACGCCGAGCCGGCGGCGGGCAGTGGCGCGGGCGGGCAGGACGGCGGCGTGGCGATGGACGCGATGCTGACCGGGCTGGTGCCGATGACCACCACCGACGTGCAGCCGCCGGCGCGGCCGCGCAACGTCACCTACCAGACCGCCCAGAGCATCGCCGGGATGACGGTGATGATGCTGATGTTCGGGCTGATGGCGTGCGCGACGACGCTGCTGCAGGAACGGGAGAAGGGCACCCTGCGGCGGCTGCTGGCCGCGGCGATGCCGCGGGAGAGCGTGCTGCTCGGCAAGTTCCTGTTCGGCCTGCTGGTCGGCCTGCTGCAGCTGGCGGTGCTGTTCACGTTCGGCGAGCTGCTGTTCTCGGTGGGCACGTTCCGCGATCCGGTGACCCTGCTGGTGCTGTCGCTGAGCTGGGCAGCCTGTGCCACCTCGTTCGGGCTCCTGATCGCCGCCTGGGCGCGGACCGGCAAGCAGGCCGAGGGGCTGTCGACGCTGCTGATCCTGGTGATGGCGGCGCTGGGCGGCTGCTGGTTCCCGGTGCAGATGGCGGAGCTGCCGTGGTATGCCGAGGCGATCACGCGCAGCACGCTGACCTGGTGGGCGATGAGCGGCTACCAGGGCATGTTCTGGCAGCAGTGGTCGTGGACGCACCCGGCGATGCTGCAGGCGCTCGCCGTGCAGTGGGGCTTCGCGGTGGTGGCGTTCGGGCTGGCGCGCTGGCTGTTCCATCGGCGGTATCTCGCCGGCTGAACGGGCGGCAGCTATGGTGTCGCCCCCATGGTGTGTCCCTCCGTGCCGGTCCGCGCTCCCCGGTTCCTGCCGTTCCTGCTGGTGACGCTGCTGGTGGCCCTGCTGGGGCTGCCGGCGTGCGGCGGCCGCGATGGCCGGCTGGAGGTCGCCTACGTCACCAACAACGTGTCGCCGTTCTGGCGCATCGCCGAGGCCGGCGCCCGGCACGCGGCGGCCGAAGCCGACTGCGAGGTGAGCGTGCTGAAGCCGCCGACCGGCAAGCCCGACGAGCAGAAGCGGATCCTGGAGGACCTGCTGGCGCGCGGCGTGGCGGGGATCGCCGTCAGCCCGATCGATCCGCAGAACCAGACGGGCTTTTTGGACCAGGTGGCCGCCCGCACGCTGCTGGTGACCCACGACAGCGACGCGCCGCAGAGCCGGCGGCTGTGCTACATCGGGGTGGACAACTACCAGGCCGGGCGGCTGTGCGGCGAGCTGATCCGCGAGGCGCTGCCGCAGGGCGGCACGGTGGTGCTGCTGGTGGGCGGGCTGGACGCCGACAACGCCCGGCGGCGGCGGCAGGGCGTGATCGACGTGCTGCTGGAGCGGCCGGCGGATCCGCTGCGCTTCGACCCGCAGGACGCGGAACTGAAGGGCGCGCGCTACACGGTGCTGGCGACGTTCACTGACCAGACCGATCCGCAGAAGGCGAAGGCGGCGGCCCAGGACGCGCTGACGCGCTGGCAGGACCTCGGCTGCATGGTGGGGCTCTACGAGTACGAGCCGCCGATCATCCTGGAGGCGGTGAAGGAGGCCGGCCGGCTGGGGAGCGTCAAGATGGTGGCGTTCGACGAGAACGAGGCCACCATGGCCGGCGTCGAGGCGGGCCACATCCACGCCACGATCGTGCAGGATCCGTACGGCTACGGGCGCGAGTCGGTGCGGCTGCTGGCGGCGCTGGCCCGGGAGCCGGACGCGGCGAAGCGGGCGGCGCTGCTGCCCAAGGGCGGCTTCCTCGACATCCCGGCCCGCGCGATCCGCACCGCCGAGATCGCCGCGTTCCGCCAGGAGCTGCAGCAGAAGCTCGGCCGGTGAGCGCGCCGCTGCTGGCGGTGGCGGGGGTCGGCCGCGCGTTCCCCGGCGTGCAGGCGCTGCAGGACGTACAGCTGCAGGTCCGGCAGGGCGAGGTGCTGGCGGTGATCGGCGAGAACGGCGCGGGCAAGAGCACCCTGATGAAGATCCTGGCCGGCGTGCTGCGCCCCGACGCCGGCACGATCCGCTGGCAGGGCGAGCCGGTGGCGCTGGCCGGGCCGGCTCTGGCCAACGCGCTCGGCATCGCGCTGATCCACCAGGAGCTGAGCCTGTGCGACAACCTGACCGTGGCCGGCGCCCTGTTCCTCGGCGCCGAGCTGCGGCGCGGGCCGTTCCTGCGGCTCGCCGCCATGCGGCAGGCGGCGGCGGTGGCGCTGCGGCGGGTCGGCCTCGACGTCGATCCGGACACGCGGGTGGGGGCGCTGGCGCCGGGCCAGCGGCAGCTGGTCGAGATCGCCCGGGCGCTGCGGCTCGGCGCGCGGCTGCTGATCATGGACGAGCCGACCTCGAGCCTGACGCATGCCGAGACGGCGCGGCTGTTCGCGGTGGTGCGCGACCTGCGGGCCGGTGGCACGGCGGTGATCTACATCAGCCATCGGCTGGGCGAGGTGCGGGAACTGGCCGACCGGGTGCTGGCCCTGCGCGATGGCCGGAACGCCGGCGAACTGGCCGGCGCCGAGGCCACCCACGACCGCATGGTGGCGATGATGGTGGGCCGCGCGCTGCCGCCGGCGGTGGCGACCGGCCGCTCGCCCGGCGCGGTGGTGCTGGCGGTGCGGGGGCTCCGCACCGCGGCGTTCCCGGCGGTGGCGAACGATCTGCAGGTGCGGGCCGGCGAGATCGTCGGCATCGCCGGGCTGCTGGGCAGCGGCCGCAGCGAGCTGCTGCAGGCCTTGTTCGGTGCGCTGCCGGCGCGCGGCGGCGAGGTGCGGATCGACTCTGTGCTGCGGCCGATCCGTTCGCCGCGGCAGGCGATGGCCGCCGGTCTGGCGCTGGTGCCGGAGGATCGCAAGCAGCAGGGGCTGCTGCTCGACTGGTCGGTGCGCCGGAACGTCGGCCTGGCGGCGCTGCGGGGCCTGCTGCTGGACCGCGCCCGCGAGCGCGAACTGGCGGCGACCGCCATCGCCGGCCTGCGCATCGCCACGCCGAATGCCGAACAGCCGGTCGGCGCGCTGTCCGGCGGCAACCAGCAGAAGGTCGTGCTGGGCAAGTGGCTCGCCACCCGGCCCCGCGTGCTGCTGCTCGACGAGCCGACCCGCGGCGTCGACGTCGGCGCCCGCCAGGAGATCTACCGCCAGCTCCACGAGCTGGCGGCGCGCGGGCTCGGCGTGCTGTTCGTCAGCAGCGAGCTGGAGGAGGTGCTGGCGCTGGCCGACCGGGTGCTGGTGATGGCGCACGGCCGGATCCGCGGCGAACTCGACCGTGGCGCGGCCAGCGAGCAGGCGATCATGCAGCTGATGACCCCGGAGGCGGTGGCATGAGGCGCGAACTGGGCGTGCTGGGGCTGCTGCTGGCCATCGTGCTGTTCGCCGCGCTGGGCTCCGACCGCTTCCTGTCGGCGGACAACCTGCAGAACCTGCTGCAGCGCAGCGCCCTGTTCGGCATCCTCAGCCTCGGCGCCGCGTTCGTCATCGTCACCGGCGGCATCGACCTGGCGATCGGCTCGGTGGTGTGCGTGATCGGCTGCCTGCTGCCGCTGCTGCTCACCCGCTGGGAATGGCCGCCCTGGCTGGCGCTGCCGGCGCTGCTGGCCGTGGCCACCCTGATCGGGCTGTTCCACGGCCTGCTGGTGGTCGTCGTGCGGCTGCAGCCCTTCGTGGTCACGCTCTGCGGGCTGCTGCTCTACCGCGGCCTCATGCGCTGGGTCACCGCCGACGAGAGCATGGGGCTCGGCGACGGCTTCCAGGGCCTGCGCTGGCTCGCCACCGGGCGCATCCCGCTGGCGGGCTTCGGCCTGCCGGTGCCGGCCCTGCTGCTCCTGCTGCTGGCGCTGCTGGCGGCGCTGTTCTTCGGCCGCACCGTCTGGGGCCGGCATCTGCTGGCGCTGGGTCGCAACGCCGAGGCGGCGCGGTTGTCGGGCGTCGCGACCGGCCGGCTCACCGTGCTGGCCTACGTCGCCTGCGCCGTGCTGTCGGCCACCGGCGGCCTGCTGTTCGTGCTGGACGTCAACTCGGCGCAGGCCGCCAGCTTCGGCAACTTCTACGAGCTCTACGCCATCGCCGGCGCGGTGCTGGGCGGCTGCGCGCTGCGCGGCGGCGAGGTGTCGGTGGTCGGCGTGCTGGCCGGCGCCACGGTCATGCAGGTGCTGCAGAACACGATCCGGCTGGTGGCGCGCTCCGACCAGCTCGAGTTCGCCGTGGTGGGCGGCGTGATCCTGCTGGGCGCCTCGGCCGACGAGATCGTCCGCCGCCTCTGGGGCCGCCGCCGCCGCTGAGCGCGCCTCAGGGCAGGTAGGACGTCGTCGCGATCGTGGTGGTGGGCAGCGGCGTGGCGAAGGCGTTGAGATCCACCACCACCGCCTGCCAGTGCAGCTGGATGCCGCGGATCGCCGGCGGGATGTTGGCGATCGCCAGCGTGGCGATGCCGGTCGCCGGATCGTGGGCGAAGGCGCCCTCCACCACGGTCAGGCTGAAGAACTGCAGGCCGATGCCCAGGGTGGCGATGCCGGGGATCACCGTCGGCAGCCGGTCCGGCGACAGGCCGATCGCCGACAGCGTCGGCCCGCTGACCGGCCCCGAGTGCACCAGCACGTGCTGCCGCGGATCGGTCACGTCCAGCACCGGCTCGGTCAGCAGGGTCGGCACCACCGGCGCGGTGAACTGCACCTGGATCTGGTTGGAACGCGTGCGCCGGTCGAGCGCCGACAGCGGCACCAGCCCCGGCGCCTCGCCCTGCCGCGGATGCACCTCGAGCGTCTGCGCGTCCAGCAGGCGGAACCAGCCGGCCCGCCAGCGCCGTGCGTCGCCGGGCGCGACGATGTGCGGCCCGATCGCCACCTGCTCGACCCAGGCCAGGTTGCTGCCCTGCAGCACGAAGCCCTGTTCGGTGAGCGTCGGCAGCGACGGCGGGCTCGCCGGCACGGTCAGCACCGGCGCCGGCAGCAGCGGTACCGTGGCGATCGACAGGGCCAGCGTGGCGTTGCCACTGAGCTGCAGCGTGCGGCCGGTGGGCTGCGTCTGCACGTTCGCCGCGAGCGTGCCCCACAGCCCGTAGTGCAGGTTGGCCTGATTGGCGCCGAAGCCGGCCTGCAGCGGGCCCTGGGTGCCGAGCTGGATCACGCCGCCGGCGTTGGCGCCGCGGCCGTGCAGCGTGCCGTTCGCCGTCGTGTAGTGGTGCCAGCGGCCCGGCTCGATCGGCCCGCCCATCGCCGCGTAGGCCCCCGGCAGCAGGCCGAGCACCGGCGCGCCCGCCGGCGGATGCCCCGCCTCGCCCGGATCGACGCGGCCGCCCAGCGTCAGCGACACGTCCCAGCCATCGTCGAGCTGGAGAAGACGGGCGAGCGTGCCCTGCAGCAGCAGCGTGCCGTCGCTCCGTTCGGTGAGAGCCCCCGCCGGCACGAACAGGTAGTCGCCGGCCACGCCCGGGAGATCGAGGGCGAACTCGGCGCCGGTGGCCACCGCCGGATCCACCATGACGTGGGTCGCGGCGAGCGCCCGTTCGGTCAGGTCGAGGGCCAGCGTCGCATCGCCGCTGCTGGTCCACGGGAACAACGGCTGCTGCAGGATCTGCACGGCGAACGCCGCATCCAGGCCGAGCAGGCCGTTGCGCTGGTTGGCGCCGGCGCCGACCTGCACCGCCGAGGCGCCGAGCGACAGCGCGATGCGCCCGCCGGCATAGCCGTCCAGGCCGATCAGCCCGCCGCTGCCGGTCGTGTAGTAGCGGAACTGCGCCGGATCGACCGGTCCCACCGGCAGGTAGGCCTGCGGCAGCAGCTGCAGCACCGGACTGCCCGCCGGCGGGTGCGCCGGCTGCCCCGGATCGATGCGGCCGCCGAGCTGCAGGTCCAGCAGGAAGACGTGGTTGGCGGCGGTGGCGCTCACCAGCCGCGCGTGCAGCCAGGCGCTGCCATTCGGCAGTTCGGTGAACTGGCCACCGCCGTCCAGCACCAGATCATCGACGATGCCGGGCAGCCGCAGGAACGGCGCCGTGGGCAGCGCCGACAGCGCCGGATCGGCGCTGGCGCCGGTGGCGGTGCGGTGTTGCGCCGGCAGGGCGGTGGCGAGGACGGTGAGCAGGGCACCGGCGAGAGGGAAACCAGCAGGATGCAGAACCATGGCGAGCGTGGCGACTCTAGCCGCGCCAGCGCAGGGGTGCGATCCCTGGTTACCGCCCGCGGGATCCTAGTTGCCGAACTTCAGGCCGCATTCGGGGCAGCGAGTCACCCCGGCGGTGGCGAAGCGGGCGTTGCAGGCCGGACACTCGGTCTCGTCGGCGTCCAGGTCGGCGCTGGCATGGACCGAGCGCCGCGCCTGTTCGGTGTCCAGCATCCGGTCGAGGTAGGCATCGTAGGCCTGCTTCGCCCGTTCGACGTCGTGGCTCGCGACCGCGAGCCAGGCGCGCGTGCCTCAACCGCTGGGGAGCGGTCCGGTCCAGGCCTTCACCTCGGCGCGTTCGAGCACCTGCTGCACCTCCCGCACCCAGGCGGTGGCGCCCTGCAGGAGCGGAGTCAGGTCCTTGGGTTGCGTCATGGGGTGCGGAAGCATGCCGGCGAGGGGCGCAGCGTGCCACCCTGGATGGCCGTGGTTTGGCCTGTTGCGGGCCAGGGTGCACCTCGGCATCATCCCCGCCCCGCCGCAACCACCATGCGCCTCGCCCTCGCCACCTGCAGCAACCTGCCGACCTGGGAGGTCGACGACCGGCCCCTGCACGAGGCGCTGGTCCGGCGCAGCGCCGAACTGCACCGGCCGGCCTGGGACGACCCCACGATCGACTGGGCCGCGTTCGATCTGGTGCTGATCCGCACCACCTGGGACTACCAGGAGAAGCGCGACCGCTTCGTCGACTGGGCCTTCCGCACCGCCGCGCTCACCGGCCTGTGCAATCCCGCGCCGGTGGTGGCGTGGAACACCCACAAGCGCTACCTGCGCGAACTGCAGACGCACGGCGTGCCGATCGCGCCGACCCTCTGGCTCGACCGCGGCAGCCGGCCGGACCTCGGGCGTCTGCTGGCCGAACGCGGCTGGCGGCGCGGCTTCCTGAAGCCGTGCGTCGGCGCCACCGCCCGGGAGACCCTGCGGTTCGAGGCCGACCCGCCGGGCATCCAGCACGCCCAGGCCCACGCCGAACGCCTCCTGCCGCACGAGGACCTGATGCTGCAGCCCTACCTGCCGGCGGTGGAGAGCCGCGGCGAGTGGTCGGCCGTGTTCTTCGGCGGCGCGTTCTCGCACGCGGTGCGCAAGGTGCCGGTGCCGGGCGACTACCGCGTGCAGGACGACTTCGGCGCCCACGACGAGGTCTACGCGCCGAGCCAGGCCGAGCGCGAACTGGCCGAACGCACCGCCGCGCTGCTGCACGATCGGCGCGGGCCGTGCCCGGGCGCCGACGGCACGCCGCTGCTCTACGCGCGCACCGACTTCCTGTGGGACGACCAGGGCGACTGCGTGCTGACCGAGCTGGAGGTCGTCGAGCCGTCCCTGTTCTTCCGCCACGCGCCGGGCGCCGCCGACCATCTGGCGGCGCTGGTGCTCGAACGGGCGGCGCGCTGAGCGCCGGTCGTCAGCGCAGCAGGTCCAGCGCCACCGCCACCGTCGCCCGGATGCCGGTGCGCAGGGACTCGCGGACGTCCGGATGGTAGCGGTCGCTGTGCAGGGACGGCACGGCGCCGTTCTCGCGCATCTTCTGCAGCCGTTCGGGCGCGATGGTGCCGAGCCGGAACATGCAGATCGGCACGCCGGCGCGGCCGAACTCGGCGAAGTCCTCGGCGCCCATGGTCGGCGGTTCGTCGGCGACGTTTTCCGCCCCCAACTCGGCCCGCAGCGCGGCGATCACGCGCTCGGTGAGTCTGGGGTCGTTGTGCAGGGCGGCGGCGGGCTCGGAGAACTCGATGCGCGGCTCCGGCGCGCGGTGGGCCGCGGCGACGGCGCGGGCCTTGCGCTGCACGGCGGCCTTGAGCTGCTCGCGCACCGCAGGCGCGTAGCTGCGGAGCGTGATCTGCAGGCTGCACTGGTCGGAGATGATGTTGTGCTTGCTGCCGCCGTGGATCGCGCCGACGGTGACCACGGCGGGTTCGATCGGATCGACCTCGCGGCTGACGATGGTCTGCAGCTCCAGCACCAGGGCGGCGGCCTGCACGATCGGGTCGACGGTCTGGTGCGGCGCCGAGCCGTGGCCGCCGCGGCCGAACAGGGTCACGTCGACGCTGTCGACGTTGGCCATGGCGTAGCCCGGGCGCACGCCGACCATGCCGGTGGGGCCGGTGGCCGAGCAGTGCAGCGCGATGCCGAAGTCGGGCTTCGGGAAGCGCTCGAACAGGCCGTCGCGGAGCATGGCGCGGGCGCCGCCGGCGCGTTCCTCGGCCGGCTGGCCGATGGCGACGATGGTGCCGCGCCAGCGATCCGGGTGGGCGAGGAGGACCGCCACCGAGCCGATCAGGCTGGTCATGTGCAGGTCGTGGCCGCAGGCGTGCATGATGCCGACCGGCCGGCCCTCGGCGCTGGTGCCGAGGTGGGGGGCGGCGTAGGGCAGGCCGGTCTGCTCGGCGATCGGCAGGGCGTCGAGGTCGGCGCGCAGCAGCAGCACCGGGCCCGCGCCGTTCTTGCGCACGCCGACGACGCCGTGGCCGCCGACCGAACGGGTGACCTCCAGGCCGAGCTTCTGCAGTTCGTCGGCGAAGCGCGCGGCGGTCTGCTTCTCCTGGAAGGACAGCTCCGGGTGCTGGTGCAGGTGGCGGTAGAGCGCTTCCAGCTCGTCGAGGCGCGCGTCGATGGTGGCGTGGAACGGCGCGGCCGGCGCCTGCTGGCCGGGCAGCGGGGCCGGACCGGCCAGCAGGAGGGCGAACGGGAGCAACGCGGGGTGGCGGCGGCGCATGCCGGCAGTGTTCGGGACCGCGGACCGGCCGCAAGGGTGGAGCGGCGCATCATTGCCCCGCACGCCCCGGCGCCGTCCAATGCCGGCGATGACCCATGGTTTCGATCGGCGGCAGTTCCTGTGCGGCGCGGGCGCCGGCTCCCTGGTGGCGCTCTCCGGTTGCGCGATGACACCTGGGCCGAAGCGGCCGTTCGAGATCTCCCTGGCGCAGTGGTCGCTGCACCGGACCCTGCGGTCCGGGCAGCTCGACAACCTCGGCTTCCCGCAGAAGGCCGCCTCGTTCGGGATCCGCGGCGTCGAGTACGTGAACCAGTTCTGGAAGGACAAGGCCACCGACCAGGCCTACCTGCGTGAGCTGCGGCAGCGCTGCGCCGATGCCGGCGTGCAGAGCCTGCTGATCATGTGCGACGGCGAGGGGGCGCTGGGCGACGCCGACGAGGGCCGGCGGCGGCAGGCGGTGCAGAACCACCAGCGCTGGGTGGATGCGGCGGCGGTGCTCGGCTGCCACTCGATCCGGGTGAACGCGCAGAGCAGCGGCAGCTTCGCGGAACAGCAGGAACGGGCCGCCGACGGGCTGCGCGCGCTGTGCGAGCACGCCGCCGGCCCTGGCATCGACGTGATCGTCGAGAACCACGGCGGGCTGTCGTCGCACGGCGGCTGGCTCGCCGGGACCCTGCGGCGGGTGGACCACCCGCGGGTGGGCGCGCTGCCCGACTTCGGCAACTTCCGCATCAGCCCGACCGAGCAGTACGACCGCTACCAGGGCGTCGCCGAGCTGATGCCGTTCGCCCGGGCGGTGTCGGCCAAGTCGCACGACTTCGACGAGCGCGGCGAGGAGATCCACACCGACTACCACCGGATGCTGCGGATCGTGCACGACGCCGGCTACCGCGGCTGGGTCGGCATCGAGTACGAGGGCGGCAGGCTCGACGAGGACGCGGGCATCCTGGCCACCCTGCGGCTGCTCGAACGGGTGCGCGCCGAGCTGGCCTGAGCGGCCTGGGTCAGCGGTCGGGCAGCTTGGCTCGCACCTTCTGCCAGTAGCCGAGCGTCTGGGCCTTGCGGGCGCCGTCGGGGCCGCCGTTGTGGGTGCGGGCGATCACCTCGGCGTCGTTCTGGCGCCAGGCGGCCGGTTGCCAGCGGCGCATGTAGGCGTCGATGACGCGTTCGGCGTAGTCCTGCCGGCGGCAGTCCTGATAGTCGCCGCCGAGCCCCGGGTCGAAGGCGACGGCGTCCTGCCAGTAGATCCGCCAGATCTGGTAGGGGCCGATGGCCTGGCCGCCGTCGCCGTCGGGCGGGTTGGCGCGGCCGCCGCTCTCCACCAGCCGGATCGCCCGCAGGATCTCGGTGCGGTTCCAGTGCGAGCGGGGCGGGCCGCTGGTGCAGAGCGCCGCGGTCACCGCCAGCCCGAGCCCGAGGAGCATCGGGCCGAGCAGGCGCAGCAGGAGCGCCACCGTGCCCGGGGTCCTGGCGTCCCGCCGCGGCTGCGGCACCGGCTCGCGGAAGTGCCTCATCGGCGACGCTTGCGCCCGGCGAGCAGGACACCGAACACCACGAGCCCGCTGCCGAGCAGCGTGCTCCGGGCGATGGTCTCGCCGCCGACAGCCCAGCCGAGCAGGAGCGCGATGGCCGGCGTCAGGAAGGCGATCAGGCTGAGCTGGTTGGCCTGGGCGTAGCGCAGCAGCCAGAACCACAGCCCGAAGCTGAGGCAGGTGCCGATCACCGCCAGGTAGACGACCGAGCCGATCGCCGCGGCGCTCCAGCGCGGTGCGGCATCGCGTTCGAGCAGCAGCGCCAGCAGGACCAGCAGCACGGCACCGACCGCCATGCCGTCGCGGTTGAGCAGCACCGAGCTGCAACCCGAGCCGCTGCGCTTCACGAACACCGTGCCGATCGCCGAGACCAGCGGGCTCAAGAACAGGATCAGGGCGGCGGGCGCGGCCGCCGGACCGAGGTCGGCGAGGTCGGTGGCGAACAGCACCAGCACGCCGGCGAAGCCGAGCAGGAAGCCGAGGCCCTGCACCGGGCGCAGCCGTTCGCCGAGGAACCAGTGGCCGGCGGTGGCCATCAGCAGCGGATACACCGCCCACAGCACCGAGGTGAGCCCCGACGGCAGCAGCGTCTCGGTGCGGTAGACGATGGCGTAGGACGCGGCGAAGTTGGTGACGCCGAGGATGGCGCTGAGCCAGAACGGCGGCCGCGTGCCGCCCTCCCGGGCGCGCAGCCAGGGCGCCACCGCCGCCATGCAGACGGCCGCCAGCACGAAGCGGGCGGCGGCGCTGGTGTAGGGCGGCAGGTCGACGAGCCCGCCCTTGATGACCAGCCAGGTGCTGCCCCAGATCAGGCAGAGCAACGCGAACAGCAGCACCACGGTGGTGCGGCCCGGCGGGAGCGGGGCGGGCGGGGACGGTTCCATCGGCGGGGGATTGTGTACGGGCCGGAAGGTCCGGACGCTACCGCGCCATGAAGCGATCGCCCGCCGCTCGTCTGCTGCTGGCCCTGCTCCTGTCCGGCGGCGCCGTCGCCCAGGACGCCACCGTGCCGGCGATCGGCAGCAGGGTGACCGCCGGCTTCACCGACGTGCGCTGGCTGCCGCGCACGCTGCCGGACCTGCGGGCCGAACGGGCGACGGTGCTGTTCTTCACCGGCGTCGACTGCCCGCTGGTGCGGCGCTACCTGCCGCGGCTGCAGGAGCTGGCGCTGGAGTTCGGCCCGCGCGGCGTGGTGTTCGTCGCGGTCAACAGCCAGGCTGGCGAGGGCCTCACCGATGCCGCGGCGCAGGTGGTGGAACTGGCACCGGCGCTCGTGGCCGGCAAGGACTTCGACGGCGCCCTGGCGCGGGCCTGCGGCGTCGACCGCAGCGCCGCCGCGGTGGTGCTGGATGCCGGCCAACGCCTCGTCTTCCGTGGCCGGATCGACGGCCAGTACCGTTACTCGGGGGCGGCGCCGCAGCGCGGCCGCGAGGACCTGCGGCAGGCGCTGACCGAACTGCTCGACGGCGCGGCGGTGTCGGTGGCGGCGACCGCCTGGGAGGGCTGCAAGCTGACGTTCCCGACGGCGGTCGGGCCGAACACGGCGACCTGGGCCGATGGCATCGGCGCGCTGGTGCAGCGGGCCTGCCAGGACTGTCACCGGCCCGGCGGTGAGGGGCCCTTCGACCTGCTGACCGCCGACGACCTGCGCCGCCGTGCGGCGATGGTGGCGGAGGTGGTGGCCCAGGGCCGCATGCCGCCGTGGTACGGCAGCGAGCGGCACGGCGCGTTCGTCAACCACCGCGGCCTCGGCACCGCCGAACGCGAACTGCTGCTGGGCTGGCTTCTGGCCGGCGCGCCGGCCGGTGATCCGGAGCGGGCGCCGGCGCCGCGGCAGTTTGCCGAGGGGCCGTGGCGGATGGGCGAGCCGGACCTGGTGCTGAAGGTGCCGGTGCCGATCCGGGTGCCGGCGGACGGCTACGTTCCCTACAAGTACTTCGTGCTGCCGTTCCACTTCGCGCACGACACCTGGGTCGAGGCGATCGAGATCCGGCCGGAGAACCGCCGGGTGCTGCACCACTGCAACCTGGCGCGCGTGAGGCTGGGCGAGAAGTTCACCCAGGACGGTTTCGTGACCGGCTACGTGCCCGGCGGCGATCCGATGGTGCTCGACCCGGGCACCGCGGTGCGGATCCCGAAGGGCTCGGCGCTGGCGCTGCAGGCGCACTACGTGACCACCGGGCAGGCCGAGGTGGACCACCTGTCGGTGGGGCTGCGCTTCCCGCGGCAGCTGGTGCAGAAGGAGCTGCAGGTGATGATCGCCGCCGACTTCCGGTTCGAGATCCCGCCGGGCGCGCGGGCGCATCCGGTGCGGGCGGTCCGGCGCTTCCCGGCCGACGCGCTCGGCATCGGCCTGTTCGTGCACATGCACCTGCGCGGCCGCGACATGCGGGTCACCGCGCAGCCGCCGGACGGCGAGCCGGAGTCGCTGCTGCTGGTGCCGGGCTATGCCTTCGACTGGCAGCAGTCCTACCGCTGGGACACCGCCGGCCGGCCGTTCGCCCGCGGCACCCGCATCGAGGCCCTGGCCCACTTCGACAACTCGGCGTGGAACCCGTTCAACCCCGATCCGACGGTGCCGGTGCGGTTCGGCCTCGAGACCGAGGACGAGATGATGTACGCGTTCCTGTTCTGGGTGGAACGCGACCAGCGGCTCGGCCTGCGCATCGATCCGGCGACCGGCCGGGTGCGCTAGGCGCCGCTACTCGGCGGCGACGGGCTCCGGCGGCAGCTTCTCGATCCGGATCCGCTCGGCACGCTTGTTGTTCGCCTTGGTCACCGTGAAGCGGTGGCCGGCGTAGACCAGGTCCTGGCCCGCCTCGGGCACGCCGCCGAGCCGTTCGGCCAGGAAGCCCGACAGGGTCTTGCTGTCCACCTCGCTGTCGTCGATGCCGAGCTGGCGGAACACGGGCCGCACCTCGGCGATGCCGCGGCAGAGCAGCGAGCCGTCCGGCCGTTCCAGCAGGTGGGTGACGTCCTCGTCCAGTTCGTCCTCGATCTCGCCGACGATCTCCTCCAGCACGTCCTCCAGGGTGACGATGCCCTGGATGCCGCCGTACTCGTCGACCACCATGGCCATGTGCCGCTTCTCCTTCTGGAACTGGCGCAGCACGTGGTTGAGGGCGGCGGTCTCCGGCACCACCAGCAGCGGCACCAGCAGTTCGCTCCAGTCCGGCGCCGGCCGCGTGCGCAGGTGGAACAGCAGCTCCTTGCTCAGCACGATCCCCTCGGCCTGGTCCAGATCGCCGGTCGGCGTGAACGGGAAGCGGCTGTGGCCCGAGCGGCGGACCACCGACAGGTTCTCCTCGATCGGCCGGTTGCCGGCGAGGTAGGCGACGCGGGTGCGGGTGACCATCACGTCGCGGGCGCGCAGATCGCGCAGACGGGTGGCGCCCTCGATGATGCCGGCGGTCAGCGTGCCGACCTTGCCCTGGCTGCGGCCGGCGGTGGCCAGCAGCCGGATCTCCTCGAGGAACGCGGTCTGGTTCGCGCTGCGCCGGCGCAGCAGCGCGGTGAGTCGCTGGGTCACCAGCAGGACCGGCCACACCAGCCAGACCAGCCAGTGGACGACGTGGGTGACGGGCACCGCCAGGGCGTCGGCGTGGCCGACGCCGAGGGTCTTCGGCACGATCTCGGTCAGCAGCAGCACGCCGATGGTGAAGGCGATCACGAACCAGACCGGCGAGAGGTGGGGCAGCGCTTCCTCGAGCTGCGCACCCGCCACGGCGGCGCCGGCGGTGTGGGCCACGGTGTTGAGGACCAGGATGGCCGAGATCGGGATGTCGGGCTGATGGCGGAATCGGCGCAGGATCAGGCCTGCCGACGAGCCGGTCTGGGCCAGGCGCTCGACGCGCGGGTTGCTCAGGCTGAGCAGGACCGCCTCGCACAGCGAGCAGAGGAAGGACACCACCAGCGCGACGGTGACGGCAACAACGAACAGTAGCATCGGCCCACGCCAGCGTAGGCGCCGGCACCGCCGGGGGCCAATGGCCGGTGGCTAACCGATGCCGGCCGGATCGGCGTGGTCGGGCATGGCGCCTCCCAGCAGCCGGTACTCCTCGAGGGTGAAGCTGTCGACGGCGATGGCGGCCTGCCGCGCCGTCTCGGCGTCGCGCACGAGCTGGGCCTCGGCCTCGCTGACCAGGCCCTGCTGCAGGGCCGCCTGCAGCACGTCGGCCGGGCGGCCGCGGGCGAGGCTGCCCTGCTTCTGGGCGTCCTTCAGCCGGCGCTGCACGGCAAAGGCCTCGCTGCACAGCCGCAGCGCGTGTTCCAGGCGGCCGAGACCCGAGGTCGGGTCCTCGTCCAGGTGCACCAGCGGCGTCAGCCGGTCGCGCTGCGGGCCCGGCTGCAGCAGCACCCGCGCCGCCTTCTGGCCCAGCCGGTCGCTGGGACCCGTGCCGATCGGGTTGAGGCGCGACCAGAGCGCCAGCGGCCCGCGCAGCAGCCAGCCGAGCCCCGGCACCGGCAGGTTCTGGTAGAGCCCGTCGAAGCCCTGCTGCATCTGCCGCAGGGCGTGTTCCATCGCCCAGCGCATCAGCGGCAGGTCCTCGGCCTTGCGACCCTCGGCCTCGAACCGCCGCAGCACGGCGCTGCCGAGGTAGAGCCACGAGAACACGTCGGCGAAGCGGCCGGTCACCTTCTCGCGCCGCTTCAGGTCGCCGCCGAGCGCGCCCATCGCCACATCGGCGAGGAACGCGAAGCTGGCCGACCCCCAGGCCAGCTTGCGCCAATAGGGCGCGGCCGCGCCGCTCTGCGGCGAACGGCTGAGCCGGCCGCGGGTCACGCTCAGCAGCAGGGCGCGAGTGGCGTTCCGCACGACGTGGCCGATGTGGCCCCAGAAGGCGCGATCGAACGCCGGCAGATCGCCGCGCCCCAGCGCGTCGATCTCGCGGAAGGCGAACGGATGGCAGCGGATCGCCCCCTGGCCGAAGATCATCAGCGTGCGGGTCAGGATGTTGGCGCCCTCGACGGTGATGCAGATCGGCGTGCCCATGTAGCCGTGCGCCAGCAGGTTGCGCGGGCCCCGCGAGATCGCCGCGCCGCCCATCACGTCCATCCCGTCGTTGATCACCTGCCGCCACAGCTCGGTGCTGTGGAACTTGGTCATCGCGGTCACCACCGCCGGCTTCTGGCCCTGGTCGAGCCCGCCGCAGGTGTAGCGGCGCGCCGCCTCCAGCAGGTAGGCGGCGCCGGCGATGCGCGCCAGCGGCTCTTCGATGCCCTCGAAGCGGCCGATCGGCAGGCCGAACTGCTGCCGCACCGCCGCGTAGGCGCCGACCGCCCGCGCCACCAGCTGCGCGCCGCCGGTGCTGGTGGCCGGCAGCGAGATGCCGCGGCCCGCCGCCAGGCACTCCATCAGCATCTGCCAGCCGCGGCCACAGCCCTCGCGGCCGCCGATCACGGCTTCCTCGAGCGGCACCACCACGTCGTGGCCCTGGGTCGGGCAGTTGTAGAACGGCACGCCCATCGGGTCGTGCCGCCGGCCCA
>CAZMGG010000118.1:0-17602 GCA_964565715.1 uncultured candidatus Brocadiaceae bacterium
CCTTGGTGCGCAGCGTGACCAGCGTGTTGCCGTTGGGCAGGCGGTCGGCGTCGTAGGGGTTCTTCAGGTCCTCGAACATCCACACGGTGTCGCCCTTGCGGGTGACCTCGCGGACCCGGCTGACCGAGAACTCGGTGATCAGCAGGTTGCCGCTGTCGAGGCACTCCGCGTCCCAGGCGCCGTAGACGTCGGCCATGACGAAGCGCTCGCGGCCCTGGTCGTCGACCTCGACGATCTTGTTGTCCGAGTAGTCGGCGATCAGCGTGAAGCCCCACATGGCGCCGCCGCCGACGCCCATCTCGACGTGCATCACCTTGGTGAGCGGCAGCGCCACGGCGCCGAGCAGCGGCGCCGACAGGACCAGGCTGCCGCCGTTGCTGCCGGCGATGAAGCCGAGGATGCGATCGCCGCTGGTGAGGTCGACGCGGTTGTAGACGGTGGGGTCGGGCTCGCCGAGGCGGGGCCGGACCAGCAGGATCCCGGCGATGTCGGCCATCGGCAGGCGCTGCTCGCCGCCCTCGGCCCGGACCAGGACCTCGGTGGCGCTGGCGTTGACCAGCGTGCCGTCGACGAACTGGTTGGTCTTCAACCGCACGCGGTCGTGCTGCGGCGACGCGCCGACCAGGCGATCCAGTTCGGGGTCGATCGCGATGCCCTGGATCTGGGAGCGCGGCAGCGTCAGGGCGCCGAACACCGGCGAGGTGACCTTCACCGCATCCGGATCGATCGCCTGCAGCGTGCCGGTGACCAGGCTGCCCTGGTTGAGGAACACGCGGATGCCCGGCGCCGGCTCGGCTGGGTGCTGCGGGAAGTCGAGGATCTCGCCCTCGCTCGAGGGCAGCAGGACCCGGGCGAGGCCTTCCGCGGGCTTGCCGAGCCACAGGCCGTCACCGGTGAAGCCGAGGAAGTCGGCCTCGAGCGGCGTGCGGTCGGCCAGGGTGACCCGGACCCTGGCCGGGGCGCCGGCGGCCTCCGGCAGCGGCACCGCGGCGGCCTTGGCGACGACCGGGTCGGCGTGGGCGGCGAGCTTCGCCATCAGCTCGCCGGCATCGGCGCGCTGGCGCAGGGCGCGCTGCATCGACACCAGCTCGGACGGGCGCAGTTTGCCGCCGGCGGCCAGCTCGGCGCAGATCGTCAGGGCGCGCGATCCCGACATGCGCGGCAGCGCCGCCAGCACGACCGGGCGGTGGATGCCGCCCTTCCACTCCAGCAGCTGCAGCACCGCATCGGCCTCGTCGTCGCCGCCGTGGCTGCCCAGCGCCCGCACCGCCGCATCCACCACCAGCGAGTCGGTGTGGCCGAGGGCCGAACGCAGCGCCCGCAGCAGCCGGTCGTCCTTCGGCATGTGCAGGGCGGTCCACACCAGACCGCGCAGGATCATGGTCTCCCGTTCCTCCTGCTGGGTGCCCCGGGCGGTGAGCAGGTCGAGGATGCGCTTGCAGCGGATGCTCTCCTCGTGGATCGCCGCGCTCTCGGCGCGCTGCTGGATCATGCTGCGGGCGCGGGCGCCCACCTCCACCAGCGTCCGCTCGGCCTGTTCCCGCACCGCCCAGCGGTCGTTGGACAGCTCGCTGAGCAGGCGCTCGATCTTCAGCAGGTATTCGCGGTGGTCGCCATGGATGCGGGCGGCGATCGCCTGCTGCGCCTGTTCCGCGTGGCTGAGCAGGGCGCCGAGCTGCCGCAGGCGCGGCTCGAGCGCCGGCTGCAGGAAGCCCTGCGACTCGTTGGTGAGCTGCTCGTCGGTCCAGTTCTGGGCCACCGCCGGGGCGGCGATGGCGGCGGCGAGGGTCAGGGTGCGGAGAAGGGCGGCGGATCGGATCGTCATGCGCACGTGGGAAGGTCTGGGTCCGCTCGGACGTCTGGCGGGAACCTCGGGTCGAGCCGGGGATCTTAGGCGCTGACGCTCGGCGGCCGGTTGGAAACGAGGCGCGAGCCTCGCCGGTTGGTCCGGGTTGACGTAGATTGACCACCCAACCCTCCCCCGGCTTCGCCCGTTCCCCGAAGCCCCAAGGAACCGACCCCGCCCCGACGTGAGCCGCAAACTGCCACTTCGTGTCCTCTGCACCCTCGCCGTGGTCGCGGCAGGGGTTCCGGCGCAGAAGGGTCAGGTCCTGCAGGTGCAGGCGCCGGCGGTGATCGGCCAGGGTCCGGCGGCGCCGGCAGGGAGCGCGGGGGATGGCGACGACGTCGGGGTCACCGTCGAGATGTTCGAGAACCCGAACCTCGACCGTTACCTGCGCAAGGCCCACCGCTTCCTCGACGCGAAGGACTACCTGGCGGCGATCACGGTGCTGCAGGACGTGATCGAGGGACGGACCCTGGAGGTGGTGGAGTCCCTGCCGGTCACGCCGGGCCAGGATGCGCCCCCTGACCAGCCGGCGACGCCGCCCGAGCCCAAGCCGGGGGTCCAGGCGGGCAATGTTCCCGGCGCGGCTCCGGGTGCGGCGGGCGGAAACCACCCCGCCCATCTCTCGGATCCGAGCCAGGCGGTCTTCAGCGATGACCGCCGCCTCTATCGGCCGGTGCGGCGGCTCTGCCACGAGCTGCTGGCCACCATGCCGGCCGAGGGCCTCGACCTCTACCGCACCAACCATGGCGCCGCCGCCGATCGCCTGTTCGAGGCCGCCCTGGAGTCCGGCGAACTGCCGGCCCTGGAGCAGGTCGGCAATCGCTACTTCGTGACCCTGGCCGGCGGCAGGGCCATGCAGACCCTGGCCGACCGGCTGCTGCACCTCGGTCGCTACCGCGCCGCCGTACAGGTCCTGCGCGACCTGCTGGAGGTCTACCCCGCCGACAACCGGGCGAAGCTGGGCATCCAGGACGAGTGGCTGCGGTTCAAGATCGCCCTGGCGATGCGGATGGCGGGCGAGGCGGCTTCGGCGCGCGAGGCGGCCGAGAAGATGGCGGCCGATCATCCCGACGGCACCCTGCGGATCATGGGTGAGCTGCAGGCGGTCAAGGACCTGCCGCAGAGCACGCTGTTCGGGGGCAGTGCCACCGGCGCCGGCGAGGTCGAGACCGGGGCCGGGGGAAGGACCGGACCGGTCTGGATCGCCGGCGCCGAGGCGCTGGTGCCGCTCTGGCAGTTCCGCTACGGCGAGCCGCAGCCCTATCGGCCGACGCCCAATCGCAACCAGAACGACGGCTTCATCGTGATGAGCGAGGGGCAGGTGCGGAACGTGTCGCCGCCGGCGACCAAGTACGGCACCGGCACGTCGGTGGCCTTCTTCGGTCACATGCCCGGCGGCGCACCGGAGTCCGCCCTGTTCTTCGACCACTTCTGCCTGCGGCGGGCGGACGCCTTCACCGGCCTGATCACCCATGCCGGCAATGGCACCACCGAGATGCCGCCGCCGCGGGACAACCAGCCGCGGCCGCGGGTGCCGGTCTACGACTACGCGATGCTGCGGCCGGTGGAGGACGACGGCCGCTACCTCGCCGTCATCGGCTATTCGGGCCGCAACACCAGCACGCTCGACGTCCTGAAGACCACGGACCTGGTGGCCTACGACAAGGGCACCCTGGCGCAGGCCTGGAGCAGTCGCGACTGGCACGACGGCGACGACGGCCTGCGGGACGTCACCTTCCTCGCCGCACCGGTCGTGTTCGGCGAGCGGCTGCTGCTGCCGACGCGGCGGCAGGACGCCTATGAGCTGCAATGCCTCGATCGGGCCACCGGCCGGCCGATGTGGCGCACGCGGCTGCACGCCGGCGGCACGGTCTACTTCAAGGCGCCGGCGGTGCCGGTGCGCGTGCAGGGCGGCATCGCCTACACGCTCACCAATGCCGGCGGTCTGGCCGCGGTCGACGCGTTCTCCGGCGAGCTGAAGTGGATCCGCCGCTATGAACGCCGGCATCCCCTGCGGCAGCATCGCGGGCCGTTGCGGACGGCGGATGTCCAGAACCACGGCTGGGGGATCCAGTTCAGCGAGGCCGACCTGACCACGTTCCTGCCCAGCGATCTGATCGTCGCCGAGGGGCTGGTGATCTTCGCACCGGTCGACGGCGAGGTGATCCATTGTCTGGACGGCGCCACCGGCCAGCCGGTGTGGATGATCGACGGCGGCACGCGCTATCAGGGCTTCCAGCGGCTGCACTATCTGGTCGGCGCCAACTCCCATTCGATCTATGCGGCCACGGAGGATGCGCTCCTGTGCATCGGGCTCCGCTCGGGCGTGCGCAAGTGGTTCGCGACCATCGCCCCCGACCAGGCCCTCGGCCGCTGGCGCGGGCGCGGCGTGGTGACCGAGGACGTCGTGCTGCTGCCGGGGGCGCGTGACGTGGTGATCGTGCCGGCCGGCGGCGGCCAGCCGCGCCGCCTGCCCCTGCCGGCGTTCGGCGAGGGCCAGCAGCCGCTGACCGGACCCAACAACCTGTTCCTGGCCGGGCCCTGGCTGGGCGTCTGCTACGAGGGCGGGCTCGAGGTCTACAGCGCGCCGGGACCTTTGCGTGACCTGGCGGCCGCGACCGCGGAACCGCTGGCGCGCGCCGGAATGCTGACCCAGGCCGGCGACGTCGCTGGCGCCATGGCCGATCTCGAGGGCCGGCTGACGGCGGGCAGCGAGCCGCCGGAGCGGCAGGAAGCGCTGGCCGCGCGCCTGCTCGAACTCGCCGCCGAACACAGCCGCCGCCTCGCCGGCCGCGGCGAGCCGGCGGCCGCGGTGGCCGTCCTCGACCGCGTGCGCCCGTTCGTCACCGCCCGGACCAATCGTCTCAACTGGCACCTCGCCCGCCTCGAACTGTTCCAGGCCACCAAGGACCTGGGCGCCTTCGAGCGCGAGCAGCTGAGCCTCTACCGCTTCATGGAAGGCAAGGAGAAGTAGCGTGGGCCCGATCCGAGTCGCTCTCACCGCCATCGCCGCGCTCGGGCTGGCCGTGCCGCTCGCGGCGCAGAAGGCCTATCCGCCTGGCGTCAATGCCGAGATCGAGGCCAGCATCAAGCGTGGGCTCGAGTGGCTGTCGAAGAACCAGGCCAATGACGGCAGCTGGCGCAATGCCGGCGGCTACGGCACCTATCCCGCGGCCATGACCGGCCTTGCAGGCATGGCGTTGATCGCCAGCGGCTCCACGCCGACCCGTGGCACCTACTGGCGGCAGGTGCGGCAGGCGGCCGAGTTCCTGATGCGGAACGCCGACGGCAGCACCGGGGTCATCTCGGTGCCGCAGGAGGAAGGCCGGAGCATGTATGGCCACGGCTTCGCCATGCTGTTCCTGGCCCAGGTCTACGGCATGGAGGAGGACACCGACCGCCAGCGCCGGCTGCACACCGTGCTGACCAAGGGCGTCCAGCTCATCTCGAACTCGCAGTCCGGCGCCGGTGGCTGGCTCTACACGCCGGACTCGGGCGGCGACGAGGGCAGCGTGACGGTGACCCAGATCCAGGCCCTGCGCGCCTGTCGCAACGCCGGCATCAACGTGCCGATCACGACCATCAATCGCGCCGTCGGCTACATCAAGAAGTGCGCCAATGGCGACGGCGGCATCCGCTACAGCGCCGGCTCCGGCGGCGAGGGGCGGCCGGCGATCACCGCCGCCGCGGTGGCGGTGCTCTACAACGCCGGCTCCTACGACGACGAGCTCGCCGAGAAGTCGATGAAGTACGCGATGCGGACGGTCAGCGTGACGTCCAACACCACGGGCCATCACTACTACGCGCATCTCTACATGGCCCAGGCGCTCTACCAGCGCGGCGGCAAGGACTGGGACGACTACTACGCCCGGATGGCCGCGTGGCTGATGAAGGAACAGAAGCGCGACGGCGGCTGGGAAGGCGACGGCGTCGGCGTGGTCTATGGCACGTCGATCGCGCTGACGATCCTGCAGCTGCCCTATTCGCTGGCGCCCATCTACCAGCGCTGATCCCCGATGCACGGCCTCGCGTTCCTCAACCCGCTGCTGCTGTGGGCCCTGCCGCTGGCGGCGGTGCCCATCGTCATCCACCTGCTCAACCGGCGCCGCTTCAAGCGCGTGCCGTGGGCGGCGATGGAGTTCCTGCTGAACGCGATGAAGCGCAACCGCAAGCGGCTGCGCATGGAGCAGTGGCTGGTCCTGCTGCTCCGCACGCTGGCGGTGCTGTTGCTGGCCCTGCTGGTGGCGCGACCGCAGCTCGCCGGCGGCGCCCTGCTCGGCGCACGGACCCACCACGTGGTGATGCTGGACGACACCGCGTCGATGGCGCAGCTGCTCGGCAGCACCAACCTGTTCGACCGGGCCCAGGACCGCATCCGCACCCTGGCGGATTCGCTGGCCGAGAGCCGCGGCGGCGACCTGTTCAGCGTCGTGCGCACGACCCGGGCGGCGGAACCCGACCTGTGGGCGCTGCGCATCGGCGCCGACCTCGGCCGGCGGGTGGGTGCGCTGGTGAAGGAGTTCCCGGCGGGCGACGGCACCATGAACCTCGGCGAGACGTTCCGCGAGGTGCGGCGTCGCGCCGGCGAGGTGCAGGAGGCGTCGTTCACCCGCTACTACCTGGTGGGCGACGACCGGGCCCACGACTGGCTGACCGAGGACAACAAGGCGCGGGCGGCGTTGCAGGCCGAACTGCTGGCGATGCCCACCGACCGCGAACACCTGGAGGTGCTGCCGGTAGGCGGCCAGGACGCCAACAACCTCGCGGTGACCGCGGTGCGCCGGCTGGACCGGCTGGCGGTGATGGGCGTGCCGGCCCTGCTCGGCGTCGACATCACCAACCTCGGCCTGGATCCGAGCCAGCCCACCGAACTGGCCATCGAGGTGGACGGCAAGAGCCGCGTCGTGCGGCCGGTGGACGTGGTGGCGCCCGGCGAGCGGATCACCGTGCCGGTCGTGCACACCTTCCACTCCGCCGGCTTCCATCGCGTCGAGGCCGCGTTGCCCCCCACCGACCGCTTCCTGATCGACGACCGGCGCACGCTGGCCCTCGAGGTGAAGGATCGCGCCCGCGTGCTGCTGGTGGATGGCGAACCCGAGGACGGCGGCGAGAACGCCGAGACCTTCTACATCGGCGCCGCCCTCGATCCGGGCGGCGAGGCGGTGTCGGGCATCGAGCCGCAGGTGGTGAGCGACGTGGCGCTGCAGGAGATGGACCTGCAGCCGTTCGACGCGATCTGGCTGTGCAACGTGCCGGCGCCGGTGGAGAGCCTGGTGGCGAAGCTGGAGGCCTACGTGGCGGCCGGCGGCGGCCTGGTGGTGTTCGCCGGCAGCCAGGTGGATCCGGCGCGCTACGGCGAGGTCCTCTGGAAGGACGGCAAGGGTCTGCTGCCGCTGCCCTACGGCGAACTGGTCGGCGACGTCGATCGCCCCGAACGCATGACCCTGGTCAACCGGGACCACGCCATCGTCGCGCGTTTCCCGGAGCTGGTGTCGATGCTGATGCAGCGGCTGCTGCTGGTGAAGCGGCACCTGCTCATGCTGGAGCCCCCGGGCGCCACCGCCGCGGTGCTGGCCCGCGTCCGCGACGCCGAGGGCTCGCCGGCGATCGCCGTCCGCGCCTTCGGCACCGGCGGCGAGGTCGTGCAACTGGCGATCACCGCCGACCAGCAGTGGACCAACTGGCCGAAGACCGACCTCAACGTGGTGATGTCGCACCAGATCCACCGGCACGTGGTGCGCGTGCACGACGTCTCGGCGCACAACCTCCTGACCCGTGGCGTCTACCGCCTGGCGCTGGATGCCGGCCTCTACAAGCCCGACGTCCTGGTGCGCGGCGTCGGCCCGGACGGCGAGGAACGCACCCTCACCGCCACCATGCCGGAGCCGCCGACCGCGGCGCCGGGCACGCCGCCGCCGCCGGTGCCGCCGGGCCCGGCCATGCTGACCCTGGACCTGTCGATGGCCGACCTGCGCGAACTCGGCGCGTTCGAGGTCGAGCTGCGCGGCCACGGCGACCTGGTGGAGAAGCGGCTGTTCACCCGCAGTCTGCCCCTGGAGGAGAGCCGGCTGGCCCGCGCCAACGCCGCCGCGCTGCAGCGGGCCTATCCGCCCGAGGCGCTCGAGCGGGTGACCCGCCGGGAGGAAGGGCTGGGCGCCGGCTCCGGCAGCGGTGAGGGCGAACTCTGGTACGTGCTGGCAGCGGCCCTCCTGGTCGGCCTGCTGGTCGAGTCGTTGCTGGCCTGGAGGTTTGGCCGCCGCTAGCGGAACCCCGATATGCAGGACTTCCTTCGTTGGCTGGCCGGTTGGAAGGGCGTCTCCCTGGAGGAGGGCGCCGAGCTCCAGTTCGAGCTGTCGCGCTTCCCCACCGGCGGCATGGCGCTGCTGGTGATCCTCGGCGTGCTGCTGGTGCTGCTGCTGACCGCCTTCATCTACCGCCGCGACGGCCACAACCTCACCGGCTGGCAGCGCCTGGTGCTCGGCAGCCTGCGCGCCATCGCCCTGCTGGCGGCGGTGCTGCTGCTGCTGGAGCCGAACCTGGTGGCGGTCAAGAAGGAGACCCGCCCGGGCCACACGATCCTGCTGGTCGACGTCTCGCAGTCGATGAACCACGTCGATGCGTTCCGTCGCGAAGGCGTGCAGGCGCTGGCCCAGGGCTGGCGCGACGCCGGCGTCGGCGACCCCGCCACCGCCCGCCGCATCGACCTGGCCCGCGCCGCCCTGGCGCTGCGCGACGGCGAGCTGGTGCAGAAGCTCGGCGCCCGCAACCAGGTGCAGGTCTACGGCTTCGCCACCGGCCTCGGCGATCTGCCGGTGGTGGCGCCGCCGGCGCCGCCGGGTGGCCCCGGCAACGGCGAAGGCGGCACCCAGACGCCCGCCGCGGCCCAGGGTCCGCCGCCGCCGCCGCGGCTCGACCTGGCCGCCCTGCAGGCCGACGGTCGCGCCTCGAATCTCGGCGGCGCGCTGCGCGCGGCCCTCGACAAGAGCCGCAGCTCGGAGGTGGCCGCGGTCGTGATCCTCAGCGACGGCCGGCGCAACGTCGGCCCGCAGGGCGCCGAACTGGCGCGGCTGCTCAACCAGCGCAAGGTGCCGCACACCTTCGTGCTGGGCATCGGCGACCCGAGCGAGACCCAGACCGTCGAGGTGCTGCGGGTCGATGCCCCCGAGAAGGTGTTCCAGCGCGACCCGTTCGAGCTGAGCGCGCAGATCGGCAGCCAGGGCTACGACAACCTGTCGGTGAACGTGCGGCTGCTGCGCACCGACGAGAAGGGCGCCGACGCCCAGGTCACCAGCCGCACGGTCAGCCTGGGCGGCGATCAGCCGGAGGCGCGCGTCGAGTTCAAGGATCTCACCTCCGAGGAGACCGGCCGGTTCGTCTACCGCGTCGAGATCGAACCGCCGGGTGGCGAGCCGCCGGCGCCGGAACGCCACCGCAAGGAGACGCCGATCGAGGTGCTCGGCGAGAAGACGCGGGTGCTGCTGCTCGCCGGCTGCGCCAACCACGAGTTCCAGGTGCTCCGCAACCTGCTGATCCGCGACAAGACCATCGACGTATCGTGCTGGCTGCAGAGCGCCGACCCGGGCTTCCCGCAGGACGGCGACGTCGACGTGCGCATCGAGAAGCTGCCCGAGGACCGCAAGGAGCTCGACGCCTACGACGCGGTGATCCTGATGGACCCGGACCAGTCGAAGCTGCTGCCGACGTTCTGCGACCTGCTGCGCCGGCAGTGCCTGGAGAACGGCTGCGGCATCTGGTGGGTGGCCGGCGAGAAGTACTCGCTGGACGCGATGCGGCCGATGGCGTCGACGCGGCCGCTGGCGGAGCTGCTGCCGGTGGTGCCCGACATGGACAAGGCCGACCAGGTGTTCATCGGCTTCGGCCGCGCCTGGACCACGCCGTGGACCTGGCAGATCACGCCCGAGGGCAGCGACGGCATCGCCGCCAAGGTGACCCGCATCACCGAGAACCGCGACGAGAGCGCGCTGCTGTGGGCGCGGCTGCCGGGCTACTACTTCTGGTTCCCGGTGCTGCGGCCGAAGCCCGCCGCCAGCGTCATGATCGAACACCCTTCGCCGGATCTCGGCCGCGACGGGCGCCTGATGCCGGTGGTGGCGACGCATCTGGTCGGCGCCGGCCGCGTCCTGTGGAGCGGCACCGACGAGACCTATCGCTGGCGGTCGATCCACGAGGACGCCTACAACCGCTTCTGGGTGAAGGGCATCCGCTACCTGTTCGAGGGGCGGATCAACGCCGGGAACAGCCGCTTCCGGCTGCTGGCCGCCGGCGAGAAGATCGAGCTCGGCGAGGCCCTGCGGCTCAGCGTCGAGGCCCGCGACGACGGCATGCAGCCGCTGATCGCCGAGGCGGTCGAGCTCGCGGTCGAACGCGACAACCAGAGCCTGGAGACGGTCCGGCTGCTGCCGGTGCAGGAGGTCCCCGGCGCCTACGAACTGCAGTACCGCCCGACCCAGACCGGCGTCTACCGCATCCGCTCGCTGCCGCAGGTGGGCAGGTCGGTCGAGGTCGGCTTCCAGGTCGTTCCCGCCCAGATCGAGCGGGAGGGCCCGATGGATCGCGCCGAGCTGGCGGCCATCGCCGCCTGCAACGGCGGTCAGCTCTGCGACACGCCGGCACAGCTGCTGGCGGCCCTCGACCAGGTCCCGTCGCGCAACGCCACCGACACCTTCCGCACGCCGCACGCCCTGTGGGACGGCTGGGCGACGGTCCTGTTCATCGTCGTCGTCCTCGCCCTCGAATGGCTCCTGCGCAAGAGGTTCAACCTGCTGTGAGCGAACACCCGAGCCATCGTTTCGCCATCCTGCGGGCCAAGGCGCGCACCGGCATCTGGATCGAGGCCGGTGGCGTGGTGCTGCTCGCCCTGCTCGCCTACGCCGCGGTCAGCTTCGTGCTGGACCGCAACCTGCGGCTCGAGTGGCCGTTCCGGCTGGCGTTGCTGGCGATCTTCGCCTTCGTCGTGCTGCGGCTGCTCCGTGGGCGCCTGCTGCGGCCGCTGGCCACGCCGCTCGGCGACGACGAGATGGCGCTGGCGGTGGAACGGGCGGCGCCGGACATGCGGCAGGCCCTGATCAGCTCGGTGCAGTTCGAGCGCGTGCTGGCCGCCGGCGCCCCCGGCGCGGCCGCCCTGCCCGGTGGCGACTCCCGCGAGCTCATGCAGGCGCTGGTCGCCGACGTGCACGGCCGGCTGGCGGCGATCCCGTTCCAGGGCGCCCTGGATGGCCGTCGCGTGCTGCGCTACGCCGGCTGCGGGCTGGGCGTGCTGCTGCTGTTCGGCACCTGGGCCGGCCTCGACGGCGGCTCCCTGAAGCTGTGGGCCATGCGCAACCTCGGCCTGTCGGCGGTGGAATGGCCGCGCTACACGCAGCTGCGTTTCGTCGTCGACACCGAGGGCGGAATCGAGCGGCTGCCGCAGGGCGACAGCCTGACCCTGCGGGTGGAGGCCGCGGGCGAGCCGGTGGACCAGGTCTTCCTGCACTACGCCTTCCAGGGTGGCGAGTCGGGGCAGGAACCGATGAGCGCCACCGGCGAACGCGAGTTCACGCTGACCCTGGAGTCGGTGCTGGAGGCCGTCGACGTCTACGCCACCGGCGGCGACGGGCTGTCGGAGACGCTGCGCATCGAGGTCGTCGAACGGCCGCGCATCGGCGACCTCGCCCTGCAGGTGCACTTCCCGGAGTACATGCGGAAGGACCCCGAGGCGATCGAGCCCACCGAGGGCGAGCTGCGGGTGCCGCGCGGCTCCCGGGTGCAGATCGCCGGCCGCAGCCACAAGCCGATCCGCGAGGCGTTCCTGCTGGTCGGCGAGCAGAAGACGGCCCTGGTCGTCGACGGCGACCACGCGTTCCGCGGCGAGTACGTGCCCACCGCCACCGGCCTGATGGTCATCGACGTGATCGACCGCGATCGGCTGGGCGCCGGCGCGCCGCCGCGGCTGCTGCTGCGCATCGTCGAGGACAAGCCGCCGAGCCTGGACTTCAAGATGCGCGGCATCGGCTCCCTGATCACCCACCAGGCCCGCATCCCCGGCGACCTCAAGGTGAAGGACGACTTCGGCGTGCGCCACGTCAGGGCGTCGCTACGGGCGGTGCAGGAGGCCGGCGCCGAGGGGCCCAAGCCCGAGCAGCCCCAGGAGGTGCCGTTCGAGGACGTCGAAGTGATCTGGGGCAGCCAGCTCGCCCAGAACGCGATCCGCTACGAGACGCCGGCGAGCATCGATCTGATGCAGTGGTCGCCCGAGGAGGACCAGGCGTCGACCAACAACCGGATCCGGCCCGGCATGCTGCTGTCGCTGCGCTTCGCCGCCACCGACAACTTCGGGCCCGGCGAGCCGCACGAGGCGTTCGGCGAGGTGATCACCTTCCGTGTCGTCACCCGTGACAAGCTGATCGAGGAGCTGCGGCGCCGGCAGGTCGAGCAGCGCCAGGAGCTGCAGCGCATCCTCGAGGAGGAGAAGCTCGCCCTGCTGGAACTGCGCGAGACGCTCAACCCGACGGCCGAGGACGAACGGGCCAAGCGGGCGCAGGGGCGGCTGCGCGTGCTGGCCCGGCAGCAGATGGCGATGGGGCGGCGCGTGGGCTACGTGGCCGAGCAGTACCAGCGGATCCTGTGGGAGTTCGAGAACAACCGGTTGCTGGAGCCACAGCGGGTCCGTGACATCGAGGCCTTGATCCCGCAGCCGCTCACGGCCATGGCCAAGGATGATTTTCCGGCGACCGCGCGGGTGGCCGAACAATTCGCGAGCACCGGGGTTGAAGCCACAAGATCAGAAGCTGTAGATGGTTACAGCCGAATTGTGGCCCGGATCGAGGCCGTCCTGAAGCACATGGAGCAGATGGAGACCCTGGCGGCCCTCCTGGAGGAGCTGCGCGCGGTGATAAAAACGCAGGACGGCGCGATGCACGACGTCGAAAGACGTCTGCGCGCCACCGTCGAACAGTTCTTCCATCCCGGCGCCGGGAACCCGAAGGACGACAAGGACGGCAAGAAGTGACCCAAGCCCCACGCCCGAGAGGCACCATGAAACGACTCCTCTCCCTCTGCCTGCTGGCCCTGTTCGCCGTGCTGCCGCAAGCGGTCGCGGTCGCGCAGGACATCCAGCCGGCTTCGCGCCAGGAGATGGCGCGCACCATGTTCCGGGAGCTGCACGACCGCATGCAGAAGCTGCAGGCGGTGCTCGCCAGCAGCGATCCGCAGCAGAGCCAGATCCTGAAGGCCGGCAACACCTTCATCCGGGAGAAGCGGATCGTCGAGCAGATGGACCGCGTCAAGCAGCTCCTGGAGGCCGAGCGCTGGGACGACGGCCTCGAGGAGATGAAGACGGTGCGCGCCGATCTCACCCGCCTGCTCGAGCTGCTGCAGAACCGCGACGCGGACCTGCGCAAGCTCATGGAGGAGATCGCGCGGCTGGAGGCGTTCAAGGAGCGGGTCGACAAGTTGATCGCCGAGCAGAACCAGGAGAAGCAGGACTCGGCCCGCACCGAGGACCTGCAGCAGCAGCTCGAGGCGATCCAGAAGGCCAGGGAGCAGGCCGAGCGGATCCTGGCCGAGCAGAAGGCCCTGCGCGCCGAGACCAACCAGGCCGGCCTGCAGGCCGCGCCCGGCGCGGCGAAGCAGATGGCCGACAAGGAGGGCAAGCTGCAGAAGGACACCGAGAAGCTGCAGCAGGACCTCGAGAAGATCGACCAGAAGCAGGGCGAGCTGAGCGCGCCGAAGGAGAGCCAGCCGGCTGAGCCGGGCAAGCCTTCGGCCGGCGGCCAGCCCGGCAGTTCCGCGGGCAAGGCCGGCCAGGCCGGTCAGGCCATGCAGCAGGCGCAGAAGAAGCTGGGCGACAACCAGCCGGAGCCGTCCCTCAAGGACCAGGATCAGGCCATCGAGAAGCTCGAGCAGGCCCTGAAGGAACTGGACAAGATGGCGGACGACGCCCGCCGCGAGCTGGAGAAGCTGCCGTTCGAGCAGCAGGCCAAGGCCCAGGAGCAGACCCAGGTCGACACCGACACCCTGTCGAAGGACATGGAGAAGTCGGAGGAGCAGGGCGAGAACGGCCAGCCGCAGCCCACCCCGGGCCGCAGCAACGTGCAGCAGGCGGTGCCGAAGCAACGCGCCGCCGCCGGCCAGCTCAAGGAGTACAAGCCGGCCAAGCAGAAGCAGCAGGACGCCAAGGAGGACCTGGAGAAGGCCCGCCAGCAGCTCGAGGACGCCCTGGCCCAGCTCCGCCAGCAGCTCCAGGACGAGGTCCTGCGGGCGCTCGAGGAGCGCTTCGGCGCCATGCTGCTGAAGCAGAAGGAGATCTCGGCCAAGACCAAGGTCGTCGACCGCGCCCGCGGCACCGTGCTGACCGCCGACGGCAGCCTGCCGGCGGCGCTGGCCGACAACATCGCCGGGCTGGGCGGCGGTGAGTTCGACCTCGGCACCGAGGCGTCGGAGGCCCTCAAGCTCCTGGAGGAGGAGGGCACCACCGCGGTGTTCCCCGAGATCGTCAGCGAGCTCCGCGACGACCTCTACGGGGTCGCCAAGCGCCTGCGCGGCAACGAGACGGGTTCCGGCGTGCAGAAGAAGCAGGCCGAGATCGAGGACACCCTGGCCCTGTTGATCAACGCTCTGCGGAGGAACATCGAACGCAGAGACGGTGGTTGAAACGGCTGCATGGGTGGCGGTCAGCCACCCCTGGTCCCGATCAGCGCCGAACTGAAGATGATCCGCTTCCTGCAGGAGCGCGTGAACAAGAGCACCAAGGAGTACGACGCCAACGTGCCCGAGGCCCTGCGGGAGACCGCCGAGGCCAGCGACGAGGCGAAGGCGCTGCGCGCCCGTGAGGACCGCGTCCGCGACCTGACCCGCAAGCTGGCGGGCAAGCTGGCCAAGGAGAACCACGCCGAGGAGGGCGGGCGATGAGGCGGCTGACCGCCCTCGCCGCCCTGCTGAGCCTGTTCGCGGGCGCGGCGGTGAGCCCCCTGCCGGCGCAGGAGGCCCCGTTCCGGCCGTTCGATCGGCCGGCCTACGAGGCCGCTGCGAAGAAGCTCGGCGCCACCGATGCCCAGCTCCAGCAGTTCGCCATCGAGGTGGACGAGCAGGGCGTCGGCCGGGCTGCCGACCGCTTGATCCGCAGCCTGGTGCCGGCCTTCGACGCGGCGGCGAAGCTGCGCGAGGCCGGCGAGCCGCGGGCCGCCCTCGAGCTGGCCAAGGTGCTGGCCGACCACAAGGGCGGCGAGGGCGACGACAAGGCCAGGAACGGCGTCGTGCAGGCCCACGTGCGCTACCACCTGGCGCGCACGTTCCTGGACGGCGACGACCCGGAACGCGCCGTCGACGTGCTGAACGCCTACCTGCAGCAGAACGCCAACCTGACGCCGCTCGACGACGAGGTGGTCTACTTCTATGCGCAGGCCCTGGCGGAGGTGCCCGAGGCCGAGGACGCCATGCGGCTGTTCCAGGCCTATCTGGAGTGGTTCCCGCAGGCCTCCGAGCGCTACCGGGCCACCGCCCACCAGCGCCTCAACGAGCTGCGTGGCCAGAAGGACAACCCGCTGCACGCGCTGGCCGACGACATGAAGAAGGTCGGCCGCGACCTCGGCCACCGCCGCACCGGCAAGCCGACCCAGGACAAGCAGGAGGAACTGCTCACCGAGCTGGACCGCCTGATCGAGATGTTCCAGCAGATGGAACAGCAGTCCTCGGGCAGCCCGAGCGGCAACGGGCCTTCCAATGCGCCGGCCAACAACAGCGCCCTGCCCGGCGGCGAGGCCACCGTCGGCAACCTGAACAAGGTCAAGGGTGTGGCCGATCGCTGGGGCGACGCCAAGGATGCCGACCGCAAGGCCATCGAGGCCGAGATCCAGAACAGCCTGCCGCCCGAGGAGCGGAAGCTGATCGAGGAGTACTACAAGAAGCTCGGCACGAGCGGCGGGCGGTGAGGCTGTTGCTGTTGGCTTTCCTGGCCGGCGCGGCAGCCGTGGCTGCGCCGGCACAGGATGCCGCCCCCGGCGCCCAGGGCCCCGTCTGGCACGTCGAGACCATCGACGGCCGGTCGCTGGACGGAACGGTGAGCGTTGCCGACGGCTCGCTGCGGGTCGTCCCGGCCGGGGGCGAGGCCGTGACCCTGCTGCTGGGCGAGGCGCAGACCCTGCGCCAGCGCGGGGTCGCCGAGGCGGGGCCGCACACCGGGCACCGCCTGTGGCTGCGTTCGGGATCGGTGCTGCCCCTGGCGGACCTGGCGGCGGCCGCCGCCGAAGGCGACGGCGGCGGCCTCGCCGTGACGCTCACCGCCGCGCCGCCGGTCGTGGTGCCGTTCCGCCACGTCGCAGCCCTGCGCTTCCAGCGCGAGGGCATCGACCTGCCGTCGTTCGACGCGGACCGCAAGGCGCCGTCGGCCACGGCCGACTACCTCTACGTCGTGCGCGACGGCAAGGCGCAGCGCTTCAGCGTGGCGATCACGGCGTTCCGCGGCGACGCGGTGGACTTCGAGCTGCGCGGCCAGACATTGCAGACGAAGCTCGCCGACGTGGCCGGCGTGGTGTTCGGCAGCGCCGCCGGCTTCGCGCCGGATCGGCAGCCGGGCGCCCGGGCCACCGTGGTGCTGACCACCGGTGACCGCATCACCGGCGCGCTGCAGACGATGGACCAGTCGCTGGCGCTGCGGCTCGACGAGGGCGCCGTGCTGGCGATCCCCGCGGCCCAGGTCCGCGCCATCGAGATCGAGTCGGATCGCCTCCGCTGGCTCGGCGCGCTGCAGCCCAAGGTGGAGCAGGTACCGGCCTTCGACCGCGTCTGGCCGTGGACGGTGGACCGCTCCCCGGCCGGCGGCCCGATCCGGCTCGGCGGCCAGACCTACGACCGGGGCCTGGTCCTGGTGCCGCGCACGACGCTGACCTTCGACCTCGAAGGCCAGTTCGACGTCTTCGCCGCGACGATCGGCATCGAGGACCGGGGTGGCCCCCAGGCCAACGCCGTGTTCCGCGTCCGTGCCGACGGTCGTCTGCTGCACGAGTCGCCGGCGGTCGTCGCCGGCGCTGCGCCGGTGGTCCTGGACCTGCCGCTGCAGAAGGCCCGCCAGCTAACCCTGGAGGTCGACTTCGGCAAGAACTTCGACCTCGGCGATCTGTGCGTGTTCGCCGACGCGCGGGTGCTCAAGCGGTAGGATCGCCGCCGATGCTGGCCTTCGCCGCGGCGCTCTGCTGTTCGTTCCAGGACCCCGATCTCGAGGCGGTGCTCCGCAGCGAGGCCCGGCGCGTCGAGGTGGTCGCCCGGGTGGCGCCGGCGGTGTGTTCGGTGATGGACATGGAGAGCGCCGGCGGCGGTTCCGGTGTCATCGTCGACCCGCTCGGCTTCGTGCTGACCAACTATCACGTCGTCGGGCAGCCCGACAAGGACTTCAAGTTGCCGGAGCCGCCACCGGTGCCGCCGGCCGAACTGGAGACGTGGCGCGCGGCGCATGCCGACGCCGATGCCGACGCCGAGAAGGCCTTCGTCGCCGCCTGGCAGGCCGCCTGGAAGCTCGAACACCACCCGTCGGGCGCCCAGCACTACAAGCCGATGAAGGTCGGCCTGCCCGACGGCCGTCTCTACCAGGCCACCGTGCTCGGCATCGATCCGGGCAGCGACCTGGCGATCCTGCTGCTGGAGTCGCGCGCCGACGGCCAGCCCTGGCCCCATGCGAGCCTGGGCGACTTGGATGCGCTGCTGGTGGGGGAGACGGTGTTCGCCATGGGCAATCCGTTCCTGCTGGCCACCGACTTCACG
>CAZMGG010000119.1:0-17349 GCA_964565715.1 uncultured candidatus Brocadiaceae bacterium
CGGGCCCGATCACCACGACGCACCTTCTACCCACCCCAGCGCCCCTCGTCAACGGTTTCGACCATGGAATGATGCCCTGTTAAGATTGACCAGCCGTCATGATTCTCGTCGATCGCCGGCCTCCACCACCGATCGTCGAGCGGCGCCAGACTTGCCAAACTGGCAATTCTATTAAGATTCTTCCTCACCTCCGCATCGTCATCCCGCAGCCTGCCCGAACCCGCCCCCACCATCCCGGACTCAGGCGCAGCCAGGCGAAGCCTCCAGCCTGGCAGCTCGCACCCCTCATTGCGCCATCGGGTGCTCCGCGAATCGACAATGCCGCGCCGCGGCGGCGACGCCGGCTGGCGCCCCCCGAGCCGCAACACGGCCGCCGCCTGTTCCGGCCGCAGATCCTGCGGCGCGGACCGCAGATGCCTCGCAGCAGCTTCCGAGAGCGGGGCCAGCGCCCGCAGGCCGTCGATCCAGCGGTCCCGCAACGCCGCCGGGATCTGGCCCAGCCGGCCGGCCAGGAACGCATCCAGGAAGCGAAACCTCGCCGGGTCGGCAATCACCACCTCCAAGGCCTCCAGCATGACGAGGGCATCCCGTTGCAACAGGTCGCCGACGATGCCGAGGTCCTGCACGGGCGCCGGCCCCAGGATCCGCCCGATCCGTGCCATCGCCACCAGGGCATCGGTCCGGGGCAGCAGCACCCGGGTGGCATGGGTGTCGATCCGGGCTGGATCGAGCAGTTCCTCTCGATGGTCCAGCAGGAAACGCTCCACCGCGGCGGCGTCCGCGGCCGTCACCCGCAACCGCCCTGACTCGAGCAGCAGCACGGCGGCGGAGACCCGATCTCGCGCAATGGCGTCCGCCAGCGAACACCAGCCGGACCCGAAGTCCCAGCAGCCCTCGATCACCGCCCTGGTGTGGTCGAAGGCCTCGGTGACCGCGGACTCGCCGGACAGCTCCCAGATGACATCCTCGTGCAGAAGCCGCACCCGCGCCGCCAGCGCCGCCGGCAGCCTGGCTCGCTGCAGGGCGATACACCGACCGGACGACCAGAGCAGCGGCACCCAGGTCGCATCCAGCCAATCCTGCCGCAGCCGGGCCAGCGTCTCCAGGTACAGCTCCCCGGCCTGCTCCACCGCGGCATCGGCGCCGGCTCGCTCCCATGCGGCCAGGTGAAGCAGGGCAACGCGGACACTGCCGGCATCCAGGACGATCCGGGCCCCATCCTCGCCACGGTCTCGCAGCGCCTTCCGGGCCCCGACCAGACGGTTCGTGATCGTCGCCAGGAAGGCGGCGTGATCCTGCGACGCGAGCGCGCCATCGCCGCACCCAACGATGGCGGTGACATCGAGCGCATCCGGAGCCTCGGGCAGGGGCGAACAGCAGGAGAGCAGGCAGCACAGCCCGAGCCAGCGTGGGAAGGTCATCGCCCCACCAGACCGGACGATCCCGAGCCCAGGTTCAGCTCGGCGAACGCCCACAGCCGGGCAAGCAGCTCGCGCCCCTCATTGCGCCAGCGGGTGCTGCGCGAATAGTCATGACGCGCGGCCGCGGCGACGCCGGCCACGTCCAATCCGCAACCCCGACCCAG
The DNA here is from genome assembly GCA_964565715.1 of uncultured candidatus Brocadiaceae bacterium. GTDB lineage: Bacteria > Planctomycetota > UBA1135 > UBA1135 > UBA2386 > CAZMGG01. The sequence goes on from CAZMGG010000119.1 coordinate 1,586, forward strand.
GTACAGCATCCGCGGCAGGTGGAAGCCGTTGGTCACCACCAGCGCCGACCTGGTCCCCGCCACCGCCGGCAGCCGCCGCAGGGTGTCGATCGAACGCAGCCCCAGCGGGTCGTCGACGATCGCGCCACCCGACACCCCCCGCTCCATCAGCCAGCGCCGCATCGCCCCCACCTCGTCCTCGCCCAGACCGCCGCCGCCGAGCCCGCTCACCACGATGCGCGGGGCCCGGCCCTGCTGGAACAGCTCGAGCGCCGTGGCCAGCCGGTCCTCCAGCAGGGCATAGGGCCGGCCGTCGCCGTGGATGCGGGCGCCGGGCACCACGATCACGTCCTTCGGCGGCGCCTGTTCGGCCGGGAACACCAGCGCCGCCACGCTGCCGACCACGTGCTGATGCGCGGCCCCCGCCGCCAGCAGCGACCCAAGCACCACCGCGAGGCACCAGCGCCGCCACCGCCGGCGCCGCGGCGCCGGGTCTACACGCCCCACATCTTCACTTCGGGCTCGAGCCAGACGCCGGCGTGGTCCTGCACGCGCTTCTGCACCTCGCCGATCAGCGCCACGAAGTCGGCGCAGGTGCCCGAGCCGAGGTTCACGAAGTAGTTGGCGTGCAGGGCCGAGACCTCGATCTGGCCCTGCTTCAGCAGCTTGCAGCCCGCCGCCTCGATCAGGCGGCCGGCGGCGTCGCCGGGCGGGTTGCGGAAGACGCAGCCGACGCTGCGCTGGGTGACCGGCTGGGTGGCGTTGCGCTTCTTCAGGCTGGCGGAGAAGCGGGCGAAGATCGCCTGCGGGTCGTCGGGGGTGAGTTCGAAGGTGGCCTGCAGGGCGATGGCGCCCTGCAGGCGGCCGTCGCGATAGACCGGGTGGAACTGGTCCTTGCCCCAGACGGCGATCTGGCCGTCCTGGTCCACCACGGTCAGCGAGAGCAGGCGTTCGAAGGTTTCGCCGTCGCGGGTGCCGGCGTTCATCGCCACGGCGCCGCCGACCTGGGCCGGGATGCCGGTGAGGATCTCGAGGCCGGCGAGGCCGAGTTCCTTGGTGGAACGCATCAGCGAGGCCAGGGTCACGCCGGCGCCGGCGGTGATGCGGTTGCCGTCGCGGACCATGCGGTTGAGGTTCTGCAGGGAGAGCACGATGCCGGGCACGCCGGCGTCGCCGACCAGCAGGTTGCTGCCGCCGCCGAGCACGCGGATCGGCACGTCGAGGTCGCGGCAGACGCGGACGGCCAGGGCCACGTCCTCCTCGGCGTAGGGCTCGACGAACCACTCGGCCGGACCGCCGATGCGGACGTGGGTGAGCGGCGCCAGCGGCACGCTGCGGCGGACGGCGCCGCGCATCGAACGGAGGGCGGCGGTCAGCTCGACGCGTTCGTGGTCAGAGGGCGGCAACGATGGCCTCCACCGCGGTGTCGATGTCGCCGGCGCCGAGCACGAGGACGAGGTCGTCGGGGCGGCGCAGTTCGCCGACCACGCGCGAGAGGCCGTCGATGCGGCCGCCGGGTTCGGCGCAGCCGCCGCGGGAACGGATCGCCTGGACCAGGTCGTCGGCGGTGACCGAGGCGCGCATCTCGGCGCTCTCGCGGGCGCCGTAGATGTCGGCGACCACGGCCTGTTCGGCCTCGGCCAGGGCCTCGGCGAACTGCGGCAGGAGGCAGAGGGTGCGCTGGAACTGGTGGGGCTGGAAGGCCACCAGCAGGCGACGGCCGGGGAAGCGCCGGCGCGCGGCGTGGATCACGGCGCGGATCTCGGCGGGATGGTGGGCGTAGTCGTTGACCAGGACGCCGCCGGCGGGGCCTTCGCGCAGTTCGAAGCGGCGGCGCACGCCGGTGAAGCGGGCGATGCCCTGGCCCATGCCCTCCAGGTCGGCGCCGGCGACGAAGCCGAGGCCGAGCGCGAAGAGGGCGTTGTGGACGTTGTGGCGACCCGAGAGGGCGAGTTGGATGCGCGGCAGGCGCCGGCCCTGGACCTTGGGCACGAAGGAGTAGCGGCCGAGGTTCTCGCCGATCTCGACGGCGCGGACGTCGGCCCACAGCCCGCTGCCGACGGTGAGGATGCGGGCGTCGGTGCGGACGCGCTCGAGCACGGTGCGCGGCACCGACTCCTCGACCAGCGCGGTGCCGCCGGGCCGGACGCGGGCCAGGTAGCCGGCGAAGGCCTCGACCAGGTCCTCGGTGGTCGGGTAGCAGTCGAAGTGGTCGTGGTCGACGTTGAGGATCGCGGCGCCGAACGGCAGCAGGTTGTGGAAGCTGCGGTTGAACTCGCAGGCCTCGACGACGAACTCCTCGCTCGCGCCGCCGTGGCCGTTGCCGCCCAGTTCGGGCACCTCGCCGCCGATCAGGTAGGAGGGATCGAGGCCGGCGCCGCGCAGGCCGCTCACCGTGAGGCCGGTGGTGGTGGTCTTGCCGTGGGTGCCGCCGATGGCGAGCGTGCGGCGGCCCTCGGACAGGCGCCCGACCGCCTCGGCGTAGAGCAGCGAGGTGAAGCCGCGGCGGATGCACTCCTTCACCTCCGGATCGGTCTCGGGCACGGCGGCGGAACGGACGACGTAGCCGTTCTCGCCGACGATGCTCTCCGGGCGGCAGCCGACCCAGGCCTGCACGCCGGCCTGCTGCAGGCCGGCCAGGACCTGGCTCGTGGTCTGGTCGCTGCCCGAGACGTCGGCGCCGCGGCCGCGGAGGAGGCGCGCCATGCCCGACATGCCCGAACCGCCGATGCCGACCAGGTGGAAGCGCTGGCTGTTCAGCCGCATGCGAGGGTCCTCATCCGAGTGCGCCTTGGTGTTCCATGTCGGCCAGGATCGCAGCGCAGGGATCCGCCGGCCGCAAGGCCCGCGCTGCCTCGCCCATGGCACGCAGGCGATCCGGCTGGTCGAGCAGGCCGGTGACGACCTCCTGCAGCCGCGAGGGGGTGAGTCCGTCCTGCTCCAGCACGATCGCCGCGCCGGCGCGGGCCAGCACCTCGGCGTTGCGGAACTGCTGGCGGTCCTTGTGGTGCGGGTAGGGCACGATCACGGCGGGACGGCCCGCGGCCATCAGTTCCGCCACCGTGGTGCCGCCGCCGCGGCAGATCACCAGGTCGGCGGCCCCGAGCATGCGATCCATGTCCATCGCCAGCGGCCGCACGGTGGCGGTGACGACGTCCTCGCCGGTCTCGGCCGAGCGGGCATAGGTGCGCCGGACGGCCTCGTCGCGGCCCACCCCGCTCAGGTGCAGGACCTGCAGCGGCCGCTGCAGGCCGGCCAGGACCTCGGGAACCAGGGAATTGAGGCACTCGGCGCCCTGGCTGCCACCGGTGACCAGGATCGTCGGCCGATCGGCGTGGAGGCCCAACGCCCGCCGCGCCGCGTCGCGGTCGACGCCATAGAGCTCGGGGCGCAGCGGCGTGCCGGTGACGACGGCGCGGTCGTGCTCCTGGCCGAGGCCGCCGGGCAGGCCGAGGTAGACGCGCCGGCAGAGGGGCAGGAGCCAGCGGTTGGCGCGGCCGGTCACCGCGTTCTGCTCCAGGAGGAAGAGCGGCACACCGCGGCTCCTGGCCGCGAGCGCCATCGGCACCGACGGGCGGCCGCCGGTGCTGACGACCACGTCCACCTCGTTGCGTCGCAGGAGGTCGCGGGCGCCGAGCGTCGTGCGCAGGAGCCACCAGGGCACGCCGAACCGGGCCGAACGGCCGCCCGGCAGGTCCATGCCGCGCAACGAGGAGCCGTCGCGCTGCAGAAGTTCGTGCTCGACGGCGCGTCCCTCGGTGACCAGCAGGGCCTCGTGGCCGGCCCGCTGCAGGGCGCGACCCAGCACCACCGCCGGCATCAGGTGACCGCCGGTGCCGCCGCTGACGAGGCAGACGCGCTTGACCATCGGGCCGGATGGCCGGGCTACCGGGCCGGAACCTTCAGTTCCATGCCGGGCCGGATCCGCAGCGGGTTCTGGTCGGGGTTCAGGCGCTTGATGTCGTCGACGTGGCGCACGTCCTTGAACAGCTTGCGCGAGATGCCCTCGTAGGTGTCGTTCTTCTGCACGGTGTACCAGACCCAGCCGTCGCCGGCCGCCGGCTTCGGGGTCGGCGTGTCCTTGGGCGCCGGCGCCGGCGGCGCACCGGCGGCCAGATCCGCCTTGCTCGGCAGGACGATCTCCTTGCCGATCTGCAGCTTGCGCGGATCGAGGTCCGGGTTCACCCGCAGGATGGCGGCGACGTGGGCGCGGCTGCCGAGCTTCTGCTCGGCGATCCGCTCCAGCACGTCGTCCTTCTGGATCGTGTGGCGGCCGCGGGTCGTGTCCGGGGTCGGCGTCGGGGCAGGCTCGGGCTGCCGGCCCTGGTTACCCGGACCGCCGGGCAGGGGGGCCTCGGAGCCCGTCCGACCACCGGACAGCGAGGCGATCGCCGAGCCGATGTCGGTGCCTGCGGCGCCACCGGTTCCACCCTCCTGCGACCGCGCCGGCGTGCCGCTGCCACCACCGGTGCCGTTGCCGGTGCCGACCAGCGGCAGCGCGCCGCCGCCCGTGCCGGCGTGGGCCGGCTGCGGATCGCCGCCGAAGATCGCCACGCCGAGGATCAGGAAGATCACGAGACAGAGAACATAGAGGCCGTACTTCTCGATCTGGCCCATCACACCCCTCCGGAGTTGTCTGCGAACCTGGCGCCTCCGTCCGACCGGTCGGATCGCGCCGCGTTGCCCACGATACCGATCGCGGACAGGCAGAACAGCAGACTTGTTCCACCCGAACTCACGAACGGCAGGTCGATGCCCTTGGCGGGCGCCCAGCCGCTGACGACCATCAGGTTGATGGCCGCCTGCACGGTGATCAGCAGGGTGAAGCCGTACACCAGGAAGCGGCGGAACGGATCCTGGGTCCGCACCGCCAGCCGGTAGCCGGCGACGCCGATGATGGTGAACAGGGCCAGCACCAGCAGCGAACCGGCGTAGCCCAGTTCCTCGGCCACCACGGCGAACACGAAGTCGTTCTCGGCCTCGGGCACGAAGCCCATCTTCATCCAGCTCTCGCCGAGCCCCCGGCCCCAGGTCTCGCCGCCGGCGATCGCCACCAGGGACTGGCCGACCTGGGTGCCCGGCTCCACCGCCATGAAGTCGGTCAGGCGCCGCAGCACATAGTCGTGCTTGAGGGCGAACCAGAAGAAGCCGGCGGCACCGAGCCCGCCGGCAACGCCGATCCACAGCAGCGGCGTGCCGGCCAGCACGGCCAGCACCACGCAGAGGAACAGGACCAGCAGGGCGTTGCCGTGGTCGGGTTGCAGCAGCAGCCCGCCGACCAGCAGGAGACCGAGCAGCATCACCGGCAGCAGCCCGCGACGCAGCGTCGCCGCCCGGGCGCCGGCCTGGCCCAGGACATGGGCCACGGCGATCAGCAGCAGGAAGCGCGCCAGTTCGACGGGCTGGAAGCTGTGTCCGCCGATCTCCAGCCAGCGGGCGGCGCCCAGGGCCGAACGGCCCAGGAACCGGGTCAGGTAGCAGAGGCCGGCGGCGCCGACGAACAGGGGCACCGACCAGCGGCGCAGGGTCGACAGCGGCACCAGGGCGCAGATCAGGAAGCCCATCAGGCCCATCAGCAGCTTGCCGCCCTGGGCCTTCATGGCGCCGAGCGGGCCGATCCGGTCCTGCGGACCGGAGATCGACACCGCCATCACCAGGCCGAGGCAGCACAGGCCGACCACCGCCAGCATCAGCCAGTCCAGTTCGCGCAGGTGACGGCGCGGAGCCGGCGGGGAGAGGTCGAGGGCGGCCATCAGCGCACCTTGAACAGGGCCAGGCTGCACAGGGCCAGCAGCGCCGACACGATCCAGGTCCGCGTCACGATGCGGGTGTCGGGAACGCCGGCGAACTGGAAGTGATGGTGCAGCGGCGCGCAGCGGAAGATGCGCTTGCCGGTCAGCTTGAAGGACAGGACCTGCAGGGCCACCGACAGCGCGGTGGCGACGAACACGCCGCCGACCACGAACAGCACCAGTTCGGTGCGGCTGACCAGCGCGGCGAAGCCGAGCGCGCCGCCGAGCCCGAGGCTGCCGACGTCGCCCATGAAGACCATGGCCGGGGCGGCGTTGAACCACAGGAAGCCGAGCGCCGAGCCCAGCAGGGCGCCGAGCAGCACGGTCATCTCGCCGCTGCCCGGCACGTGCGCCACCAGCAGGTACTGGGACAGCCGTTCGTGGCCGACGAAGTAGGTGATGCCGGCGTAGGCGATCGCCGAGGTGATGACGCAGCCGATCGCCAGCCCGTCCATGCCGTCGGTGAGGTTCACCGCGTTGGCGGCGCCGGTCAGCACCAGGATTGCCAGCAGCAGGAACGGGATGCCGAGCGCCCAGGTCAGGTCGAACGACAGGTCCTTGAACAGCGGCACGTAGAGCCGCGGGCCGGTGCGGGGCGGGGCCGTGGGAACCTGCGCCTCGGGCTGCTGGCCCCGGAACGCGGCCTCGACCGCGCGCGGCCCGCCGCGGTCGGCCACCGCCGGCTCCGCCCGCAGGCCGTAGCCGTCGTCGATCGCCACCACCGCGCCGCCGGTGCCCCTGGCCGCTGTGCCGCCGGCCCAGCGTTCCAGCGCCGCCGGCCCCAGCAGCCACAGCCCGACGCCGAGCGCCAGGACCGTCAGCAGGCCCTGCTTGTGGCGGGCGCTGATGCCGCGCTTCTTGCTGGTCAGCTTGACCCAGTCGTCGAGCAGGCCGACGCCGGCGAAGCCCGCCACCAGCAGGACCGCCGGCCAGGAGAAGCGGTTGTGGGCGTCGAAGCGCAGCCACAGCAGACACGACAGCAGCAGCGCGCCGATCAGGAACACGCCGCCCATCGTCGGCGTGCCCTTCTTCTTCTGGTGGAGTTCCTCGAGCTTCGCCGAGCCGGTGCCGTCGATGCGCTCGCCGATGCCGAGCCGTGAGAGCCAGCGGATCACCCCCGGACCGAACAGCACCGCCAGCAGGAACGCGGTGATGGCGGCCCCGGCGGCGCGGAACGAGATGTAGCTCCACAGGCCGCTGCCCGGGAACTCACCCAGCCATTGCGAGAGCTGATAGAGCACCGCCTAGCCACCCTCCGCCGCGGCAGCCGCGCCGTTGCCGTTGCTGCCGTTGCCGCTGGAGTCGCCGCTGCCGAGCGTGACCATCAGCCGGTCGACCAGCCGGTCGAGCCCGACCCGCCGTGAGGCCTTGCACAAGACGCGGTCGCCCTCGCGCAGCAGGGCGGCCAGCAGGCCGTGCGCCGCGTCGACGTCGGCCAGCACGTGCACCGCGCCCGCCGGCAGACCGGCCGCGATGGCGCCGTCGGCGATCGGCCGGGCGCCGGCGCCGACGCACAGGAGCGCGTCCATCTTCGCCGCGACGACCTCGCGGCCGAGTTCGCGGTGCAGTTCCTCGGAGCGGTCGCCCAGCTCCAGCATCTCGCCGAACACGGCCAGGCGGCGCCCGGGGCCCGGCAGGCCGGCCAGGGCCTGCAGCCCGGCCCGGGCCGAGGCCGGGTTCATGTTGTAGGTGTCGTCGAAGACGGTGACGCCGGCACGCTGCCGGGCCTCGAGCCGGCGGGCGGCCGCCGGCACGCGGCCGAGCCCCTGCAGCACCTCGTCCTCGGGCACGCCGAGTTCGGCGGCGGCGGCGATCACGAACAGGGCGTTGTAGACGTTGTGGGTGCCGAGCCGCGCCACGGTCACCGGCCGCTCGCCCTGCAGCAGGAACGTCGTGCCGAGCCCGCAGAACCGCACGTCGGTGGCGAACCAGTCCGCCCGCCGGTCGATCGCCACGGTCCGCACCTTCGCCTGGGTGCGCTGGGCCATCGCCCGGCAGCGCAGGTCGTCGTCGTTGAGGATGCAGACGCCGTCCTCGCCGAGCCCCGCCGGCAGGGCGCCCTTCTCCAGGGCCACGCCCTCGATCGAACCGAGCCCCTGCAGGTGCGCGGGCGCCACGCAGGTGACGATGGCGATGTCGGGCCGCGCCACCGCGGTGAGCGCGCCGATCTCGCCGGGGCCGTTGGTGCCGATCTCGACCACCGCCGCCCGGGTCTCCGGCGTGATCTGGAACAGGGTCAGCGGCACGCCGACCTGGTTGTTGAACGACGCCGGCGAACGCACCGTCGGCATCACCGACGCCAGCACCGTGCCGAGCCATTCCTTGGTGGTGGTCTTGCCGCAGGAACCGGTGATGCCCACCACCTTGGCCCGCTGGCGGCGGCGATGCTCGGCGGCGAGCTGCAGCAGTGCGGCGCCGGTGTCGGCCACCCGCACCACGAACGCACCACCTGCCGCACCGCCGCCGAGGCGATCGAGCCCCGTCAGCCCGGCGAGCGGCCGGTGCACCAGCAGCCCGCGGGCGCCCTGGCGCACCGCATCGGCCAGATGATCGTGGCCGTCGTGGTTCGGCCCCTGCAGGGCGATGAAGCACCGCCCCGTGCAGTCCTGCCGCGTGTCGGTGGTCACCGACTCGGCGGTGCGGCCGCGCACCAGCACCTCGCCGCCGGTGACGCGGGCGATGGCCGAGGGCGTCAGCCAGGACGCGGCGGAACCGCGCCCGCCGACGGCGCTGCCCGCGGCCCGGGGACGGTTCACCGGAGCAACCATCCGGCCTCCTTGGCGACCAGGGCGCGCGCCGCCTCCTGCCGATCGTCGAACGGCACCACGCTGTCGCGCATCACCTGGTAGGTCTCGTGCCCCTTGCCGGCGATCAGCACGGTGTCGCCGTCGCGGGCCTCGGTGACCGCGGCGCGGATCGCCTCGGCGCGGTCGAGCACGCGATGGAAGACGCCGCCGGCCCCCGCCAGGCCCGCCCGCATCTCCTCGATGATCGCCGCCGGATCCTCCGATCGCGGATTGTCGCTGGTCAGGAAGCCGACGTCGGCGAAGCGCGCCACCGCCGCCGCCATCGGCGCGCGCTTGCTGCGGTCGCGATCGCCGCCGCAGCCGAACACCACCAGCAGCCGGCCCTCGCCGACCTGCTTCAGGCAGGAGCAGACCTGCTCCAGCGCATCCGGCGTGTGGGCGTAGTCGACGAACACGCGCACGGTGCCGGGCCGCCGGCTGAGCGGCGCCTCGACCAGTTCGAGCCGTCCGGGCACCGGCCGGGCGTCCTCCAGGGCCGACGCCACGGTCAGTTCCGACACGCCGAGCGCCAACGCCGTGGTCGCCGCGGCCAGCGCGTTCTGCACGTTGTGCCGGCCGACCAGGCGCAGGAACACCTCGGCGGTGCCGTGCGGCATCACCAGCTCCATGCGGGTGCCGTCGGGCCCAAGCCGCACGTTCTCGGCGCGCACGTCGGCCCGCGGGTCGAGCCCATAGGTCAAGACCCGCACGCCGGCCGGCACCACCTCCTCCATCACCGGCGCATACGGATCGTCGCGGTTGATGACCGCGGTGGCGCCGGGCTGCAGGGCGGCGAACAGCCGCGCCTTGGCCGCCGCGTAGCTGGCCATGTTGCCGTGGTAGTCCAGGTGGTCCTGGGTCAGGTTGGTGAACACGCCCGCGGCGAAGCGCACCCCGCGCACGCGCTGCTGGTCCAGCGCGTGGCTCGACACCTCCATCACGCAGGCCGAGGCGTAGCGGTCGGCCATCTCGCGCAGGTAGCCCTGGATGCGCACCGGATCCGGCGTCGTGTTGCTGGCCGGCAGCCGCCGGCCGCCGAACTCGTAGGCGATGGTGCCCAGCAGGCCGACCTGGCGCCGGTCCGCCTGCAGGCAGGCCCGGATCAGGTGGGTGACGCTGGTCTTGCCGTTGGTGCCGGTGACGCCGATCACCGACACGGCCCGCGACGGATCCCGGTAGTAGTGCCGGGCCGCGTCGGCCAGCGCCACCCGCGCGTCCGCCACCACCAGCACCGGGCACGGCGCCGCCACCGGCTCCTCGGCGACGATCGCCACCGCGCCGCGGGCCAGCGCCTGCTGCACGTAGGCCGCACCGTCGCTCTTCTTGCCCTTGATGGCGAAGAACAGGTTGCCGGGCCGCACCTCCGCCGAGTGGAAGCAGAGCCCCTCCACGGCGACGTCGCGGAAACGCAGCACCTCGCGGGGCTGCAGGCAGTCACGCAGCTCACGGAGCCGCACGCAGCCCTGGCCGGACGACAGTCCGGAGGGATAGGCAAGTTCGGTCATTTCCGCCCGTTCGGGATGTCTCCGGCCCCCTCCCGGGGTCCGGCCTGTTCGCCAGGAGCCACACTGACCTGCGGTTCCAGACGCAGCCGCCGCCGATCCTCCAGCCGCTGGGCATGGAGCAACAGGCGGGCGACCGGCGGCGCAGCATAGCTGCCACCGTAGAACCGCGCACCATCATCACGCTGCAGTACGCACACGGCGAGGTAGCGCGGCTGCGTCGTCGGCAGGAAGCCGACGAAGCTGGCGTTGCGCATCCCCTGCTCACCCTTCGCGGTCTTCCGCGTCACCTTGGCGGTGCCGGTCTTGCCGGCCATCAGGCCGTGCAGGTCGACCCCCTCCTCCTTCAGGATGAGCGCGTGCACGTTGCGCCCGGTCGCGCGGGGATGTTGGGGATCGTTGCCCACATTGTCGGCGAGCGCCTGTGCAATCAGCTCGAAGACCGCTGGAGAGAATTCCCGGGAGCCGCGGGCCGCCGGCGGCGCCTCGTGGCGCACGCCATCCACCGACGCCGCCCGCAGCAGCCGCAGATCCGACGGCGCGCCGTGGACCATCGACAGGTAGGCCCGCGCCACCTGCAGGGCCGTCACGTAGTGCTCGTAGCCGATGCTGAACGAACTGCCGCTCCACCGCCGGAACTGCCGCTCGGGCACCTTCGGGTCGAAGCTGCGGGCGTTGGGCCGACCGCGGGCCTCGTTGGGCAGCCCGACGGCGAGCAGCCGGTCGAAGCCGTAGAAGTCCATGTAGCGCCGCCACTGGTCGCGCGTCAGCAGCGAGCCGACCTTCACCGCGCCGATGTTGGAGCTGTTGATCAGGATCCCCGCCGGCGTCAGGTCGCCGCAGGCGTGATCGTCGTAGACCAGCCGCCCGGTCTCCGCGACCACCGTGCCGTAGTGCGGCAGGGTCGGCGCGCAGCCGTAGACCTGATGCCAGTCGAGCCCGGCGTGCTGCAGCGCGTAGCTGAACACCAGCGGCTTGACGATCGAGCCCGGCTCGTAGAGGTACTGGCTCGGCGTGAACGCCTTGCCCTTCGGGCTCTGGTCGTCGCGGTGCCACGACGCCGCCGCCAGCACGTCGCCGGTCGCCACCTCCACCAGCACCAGGGAGCCCCACAGCGGCAGCCTGGCCTTGCCATCGGTGCCGACCACGCCGCGGGCCTGCTGGTCCAGCAGCAGCATCGCCGTCTTCTGCAGCTCCAGGTCGATGGTGGACTCGAGCTGGGTGGCGCCCCCCGGCGGCTCGGCCGGACCGCGCCAGAAGCCCTGCTTGGCCGCGTTCAGCGCGTACTCCCGGGCGCCGGGCAGGCGCGGCGCCAGCATCGAGGCCGTCTCGATGCCGGTGATGCCGGTGCGCACGAACGACGCGCCCACCGCCGCCTCGGGCCGGATCGCCTGCTCGAAGCCGATCAGCCCCCAGGTCGCGTCCCGATCCGGGTAGACCCGATCATGGGTGTGCAGCCAGTGCAGCAGCACGCTGTCCCGCGCCTCGTCGAGGGCGCGCAGCCCGGCGGTGACCGCGGCGCTGACGATGCCGCTGCCGACCAGGATGTCGCCGCGGATCCGGCACTCGTCCTTCCGGAACGGACGCTCCGCCGGCAGCCGCTCGAGCTCGAACTCGGCGAACAGGCGCTGGCGCAGCCGTTCGCGCTGCTGCCGGCGATGACCCACCCGGTCCTTCAGCTCCGGATCCCTGGCCAGCTCCGCCGCCAGGTCGGTGGCCAGGCCTTCCAGGTAGTCCACCAGCGGCCGCCGCGCCGTGCGCGCCGACGACGGCAGCGTGATCGCCGCCCGCACCTCGAAGCTCCGCCCGTCGATGGCGAGCACCGCACCGTGCCGGTCGAGGATCGTGCCCCGCGGCGCGGGCAGACGCTCGACCTTGACGCCCTGGTCCGCCGCCAGCGCGGTGGTGAGCCGCAGCGGCTGCCGCCCCTCGCGCTCCAGTTCGCCCCGCTGCAGCACCTGCAGCACGAACAGCCAGCCCACCAGGAACACCGGCACGGCGCCCAGCGAGCCGAACACCACCCTGGCCCGCCACAGCGAGCCGCCGGCCAGGACCGGCGCATCACCGGCCGCGATCGCCAGGGAACGGCTCACTGGAGCCTCCCGGCCTGCCGTTGCGCGGCCCGCTGCACCAGCACCCGCAGCTTCGCCGCCAGGCGTTCTGGCGTCGCCTCCTGCAGCGCCCGCAGCGACAGGCGCTGCGCCTCCAGCGCGCCGTCCTGGATCACCCAGTACTCGCGCTCGAGCTGCCGCCGACAGCGCACGTTGTCGGCCCGGATCGCCACCGTGCCGATCGCCAGCCCGACCGTCATGGCGAACAGGATTCCCGCCAGCATCCACCTCATCGCCCCTCCTCCCGATCGCCACGCCGGACCCCGGCGCGCAACCGCGCGCTCCGGGCCCGTGGATTCCGCGCCACCTCGTCGTCGCCCGCCGTGATCGGCTTGCGCACCACCGGCTCCATCGCCTCGCGCACGAAGCGCTTCACCAGGCGATCCTCCGCCGAGTGGAACGCGATCACCGCCAGCCGCCCGCCGGGCCGCAGGCACTCGCGCGCCGCGGCGAGGCCCCGTTCGATCTCGCCGAGCTCGTCGTTCACCACCATCCGGATCGCCTGGAACGTGCGCGTCGCCGGATGGATGCGCTGCCGCCGCGCCGGCCCCGGCAGGCAGCGCACGATCAGGTCGGCCAGCTGACCGGTGCGGCGCAGCGGCGCCCGCCGCCGCTCCTCGCAGATCGCCCGGGCGATGCGGCGGCTGTAGCGCTCGTCGCCGAGCTGGAAGATCGCGTCGGCGAGCTCACGCTCCGGCACCCTGGCCAGCCAGTCGGCGGCGGTGACCGCCGCCGTGGCATCCATGCGCATGTCCAGCGGACCGTCCGCCATGAACGAGAAACCCCTCACGGAACTGTCGAGCTGCAGGGAACTGACCCCCAGATCCAGGAGCACCCGGTCGCAGTGTTCGATCCCCTCCCGCGACAGGGCCTCCCGCATCCGGGAGAAAACGAGGTGATGGAGAGAGGTCCTGGCCTGCATGCCGCCCGACTGCGCTGCCTCGGCGAAGTTCGCTTGCGCGCAGGCCAGGATCTCCGGGTCCCGGTCGAGCCCGATCAGGTGCCCCGAGCCGCCGATGGCCATCGCGATTGCCCGCGCGTGACCACCGGCACCGACGGTGCCGTCCAACACCGTCATCCCTGGCTGCAGGGCGAGGATCTCGAGGGTCTCGGCCAACAGGACCGGGACGTGGACGGGTTGCCTGGACCCATCCACGCCGCCATCTCCGTCGGCCGAAGGCGCGCCGCTCACGCCGCCTCCCCGGACCGCCCGGCGGCAGCAATGATCGACTCGGCGTCCTGACCGGGACGCCTGCCTCCCTCAGTCCCCCGCAGGGGGAGCCTGATTCGTTTCGACCAGCGATGCAAAGAGCGCCTCTTCCTCCGGCGCTGGCTCGCCGAGTGCTTCCTGCAGGTTGGTGGGCGACCAGATCTCGATGACCCGGCCGGCTCCCACCAGGATGGCAGGCGTGCTCGGCTCCAGACCGGCGTATTTGAGGAGCGGGTCCGGGATCCGGATCCGCCGCGCAGAGTCCGGCACGACCTCCTCGGAGTGGCCCAGGAACCGACGGCGCAGCGACCGGAGAGGCCGACTGCTGAGCACGCTCTGACCGATGCGGCCCGTCAGTTCCTGCCAACCTTGGGGATCGTGCAGGAGGAGGCATCGCTCGAGGCCAGCGGTCAGGTAGAACGTCCACTCGTTCTTGGGCACCCGGTCGAGGATGCGGTTGGGCAGGATCAACCTGCCCTTGTCATCCAAGCCGTGCTCCGAGGTGCCGAAGTAGGTGGCTGCCATCGCGCTGGACCCGAGGGAAACCGCCCTCTGCGTCCGCGGGGCAATCTAGCAACACCTCCCCACTCGTCAACCAAGAAACCCCACTCTGCGACCCGCCTCCCCCACTCAGCAACCCGGGCTACCCACAGAGCTTGTGGCGGGGGTCGGGTTGGGGGGAGGGTGGACCCCATGGGTCGGGGCGTGAAGGAATGGGGTGAGGCGTGCGATCGCGGAGAAATTCCCTGGTTTGGGGGGCCAGGACGGTGCCCCGGCAGCCCTCGGTTCCCTGTCGCCGGTCGAAAGCGGGGTGTGCGGTGGGGAGCGCGCTCACTCCAGCCTCCGGGCGATGCGCAGGCCGATGTTGGCGGTCCGCGCCGTCCGGGCGATCGTGACGCGCCGCGAGCAGGTCGCGTCCTCCACCGCGCGGAAGTAGCTGCCGCCGCGCACGACCACCTGGTCGGTCCGGCCGCCCAGCAATTCGCCGTCGCCGGGGCCGAACCGCAGTTGGTCGTAGTTCCCGTAGGTCCCGCGGGTGAACTCGGCGACGTTGCCGTGCACGTCGTAGAGCCCGAATCCGGTCGGCTCATAGCTGCCCACCGGCGCGTGCACCACGTAGCCGTCGTCCAGTTCGGGCCAGAACTTGGCGTCGGGCACCGCCAGGCTTGGCCCGCGGGACTGCAGCCCGTCGGCGGCGTTGAACCGGCCCTTGGTGCCGTCGCGCACCAGCACGCCGCGCTCGTCGCCGAACCACCACTTCGTGCGCGTGCCCGCCCGGCAGGCGTGCTCCCACTGCGCCTCGGTCGGCAGATCCCAGCCGCGCCGGCGCGCCCAGTGCAGCGCCTCGTCGATGGTCACGTTCTCGACGGGGTGAGCCAGCGTCGGCGCCCCCGCCCGGCCGTCGGGCTTGTCCTTGCTCGGGTTCTCACCAGCCGCGAGCCGCTGCCACTGCCCCTGGGTCACCTCGTACTTGCCCAGGAAGAACGGGTCGAGCAACGGCTGCTGGTCGGCCTGCCACTCGCTCTCCCAGCCGCCCTCGCTCTGCGGCGTGCCGATGTCCGCCACCCCGCCGGGCACCAGCAGCAGGACGATGCCGGTGTCGCCGGTGATGCGGAACCGCCCGGTCTGCGGGTCGCGCTCCGGTCGCTGACCCGAACGCGGCAGCCAGAACGCCTGCAGGTCCGAGTCGGGGTCCTGGCCCAGCGGCACCAACCCCTCCTGCGGCGCAATCTGCCGCGCGCCGAACTTCGGGTGCCGCGCGACCGCCGCGATCGCCGCGTCCCACGCCGCCTTCTGGTCGTCGATGGTCGCGTTCCTCACGCGCCGTGACCATTCGAGGGTGTCCGTCGCCTCCGCCAACCGCCCACCCGGCGCCCGGAACGCCGCCAGCCCGGCTGTGAACTCCGCCAACGCGTCGTGCACGACCTGCTCGCTCGGATCCTCGAACACCGGCCGCTCGCCGACCATCCGCGCCCGGCGCCGCAGTTCCTCGAGCGCCGCCCCGTGATCCGGCAGGTCACCAAGCCATGCCTCCACGTCGGCCATCCACTGCTGCTGGGCAGCGACGCGCGCCGAACCTTCCGGCTGCAACTCGGCGTCGGCGCGCTCCAGGAAGCGGCGCAGTTTCACCCCGTCGCCCAACCGCCTGAAGTCGACCAGCAGCGTCTCCGCCCGCCGCGCCTGCTCGTCGGCGATGCGGCGCTGGGCGTCCGCCTCGCGCCACTGCCAGACCGCCACGCCGAGCCCCACGGTCACCGACAGCACGAACGCCAGCGCCAGCAGCGCCTGCTTGCGGTAGCGCCGGTAGACCTTGCCCAGCAGGTACCCGGCGGTCGGCGGCCCGGCGGTGACCGGCTCCTCGCGTTCGTAGCGCTCGAGGTCGG
>CAZMGG010000120.1:0-17305 GCA_964565715.1 uncultured candidatus Brocadiaceae bacterium
TGGCGAGGGTGTTGCGCAGGAAGATGTCGGCGTAGCCGCCCAGCGACGCCACGCCCTCCTGGATGCGGGCGCCGCCGGAGTCGCACAGGCCGATCACCGGCACCCCCATCTTCACCGCCAGGTCCATGACCTTGCAGATCTTGGCGGCGTGGGTCTCCGACAACGAGCCGCCGAACACCGTGAAGTCCTGGCTGAACAGGTACACCGGCCGCCCGTCGATCCGCGCCGAGCCGGTGACCACGCCGTCGCCGAGGATCGTGTTCTTCTCGCTGTCCATGCCGAAGTCGCGGCAGCGGTGCGTCACGAACCGGTCGATCTCGACGAACGTGCCCGGATCCACCAGCAGGTCGATGCGCTCGCGGGCGGTCAGCTTGCCCTTGTCGTGCTGGGCCTTGACCCGCTCGGGGCCACCGCCCTCGAGCGCCTTCTCCCGCATCTCCTGCAGCTTCTTCATGGCTTCGTTCATCGGTGCGTCTCTCCGGCGTGGGGATCCTCGACCAGCTCGGCCAGCACGCCGCCCAGGTGCTTCGGGTGGACGAACGCCACCTTGCAGTCATGCGCGCCGGGTCGCGGCGCCTGGTCCAGCAGCGGCGCGCCGCCCGCCGCCAGCGCGCTGATCTGCGCCTGGCAGTCGCCCACCTGGAAGGCCAGGTGGTGCACGCCGGGGCCGCGCTTCTGCAGGAACTTCGCGATCGGCGAGTCCTCGGAGGTCGGCTCCAGCAGCTCGATGCGGGTGGCGCCGGCCCGCAGCACGGCGACCTTCACCTTCTCGGTGGGAACCTCGTCCACCGACTCCAGGGTGAGCCCGAACCCGTCGGTCCAGCGTGGCAGCGCCTCCTGGAGCGACGGCACGGCGATGCCGATGTGGTGCAGGCCCTCGATCGGGGGGGCGGACTTCATGGGGCGGCGGATGGTAGCGGGCCCGGCGGGCGGGCTCCAACGGGAAGGGGGCGGGAAGCCATCGTCCCGAGGGCGGCCGCAGGGCAAGGCACGACGTCACCTCACGACCACCTTCCATTGGATGTCCCAGCCGGGCCGATGGAAGACGAACTCGTGCTCGCCCGGCGGCAACTCCCGCTCGGCATCCGCGACCTCCGCCAGGAACCCCCGCAGCGCCTTGCTGCCCGCCACATCCGGCTGCCAGAGGTGGCGGTTCGACCCCGCCGCCGCGCAACTCACGGCCAGCAGCACGCCGGCCACCGCCAGCCTCCGCGGGGCAGCGCCGATGCTCGCCGTCCACCTCAGGACGAGCACCAGCCAGCCGATCGACTGCAGGTACGCGTAGCGCTGATTCCACAGATCGCCGGTCGCCAGGGCGGCGCCGCGGCTCGTGACCACGCCCGCGTGCACGAACACGCACACCATGGTGCAGGCGGCCACCGTCACCCCCCGCGCCGCCCCCCGCTTCACGATCTGCCTTGCCAGCCACCACCCAGCCGTGACTCCTCCGCCAGCCACCACCACCGTCGCGAGCCAACCGCTGTCACCCGCCGTAGCCGCGAAGGACGCCCGCAGGCCCGGACCCAACCACGCATCGGGAACGACGCGCCATGCGAACAGCTCCACGGCCTGCCAGACGCCGGTCAGCAGTCCCGCGGGCTGGCCCTCGGGGCTGGCCGACCGATCGATGCCCCAGAGCCAGTAGGTGGCGGCCGCCAGGATCACGACGCCGTGGAAGGCGACATTGCTGCCGCTCCCTCGCCGGCGCCGGGCCAACCCCATCGCTGCCACCGGCACCAGGGCCAGCGACAGGGGATGCGACCAGATGAGGAGCGGTGCGGCGATCATGGCCAGGACACCGACTGGGGTCACCAGCGAGCGGACGACCAAAGCGATCAGGAGGAGCAGCCAGTTCCATTGGCTGTACATCACACTGGTCAGCAGCGCATGATTGTCGATCGGCGCCACGGCGAGAGCCAATGCGACGCCCCCCCCCAATCACTGACTGGCGGGCGCTGGTGCCGCACGACGAGCCCGACGATTGCGCCCCTGGCTACGACGGCCACGATGGCAGCCGATGCTGCCATGGCATGCGGAATCCAGTGCAACGGCAGCCTGCAGAAGACGCACGCCATCAGATTCGGCATCAGCGATGAGTATCCATTGTACGGCTGCCAGCACCGTGCCCAATCCGCCTCCGTGGCATATCGGGCGAGCAAGATCGTGCCGTCCTCCGCTGCGAGGCACGGCGACGCCACGGCTGGCGCGGCCTTCACGGCCATGATCACGACGGCGAGCAACGTCCAGGTGCACGGGCTCACCTGCATCCGCTGTGTCATACAGGGCGCATCCATCGCGTCATGTCTTCTCGCATTTCATGGTGGCACGCCAGCCGCATCGCAACGATGGTATGCATGCACACTGCACGATCAAGCAGACCGACCAGACCCCGATCGCTTACGTCTTCCGTATCCACTCCTCACCACTCCGGACCTGTCCATGCCCAACCGACTCGCCCTCGCCCTCTGCGCCCTCGCCACGGCCACTCCCGCCCAGCAGATCCACCACCACCCTGCTCCCGGCGTCGATGCGATCTTCTGCTGGAACGGCGAGGGCGCGGACGACCAGCCCTGCCGCGCCATGGAGTTGCTCCGCAGTGGGCCGCTCCGCCCGGTGGCGGACGACCTGCTGGCGCGGCTGCGCACGGCGTGGGCGGCCGCGCTACCACACCTCCGGCAGCTCGAGGGCGCCGAACCCGTGGTCGCGGTGCTGCCCGAGCTGACCGAGCGGGTCCTGGCCCTGCATCCGTGCCGGTTCAGGGTCGACGTGAACTTGAGCCGCGGCACGGTCACCATGGTGCTCACCTTCGCGCCCGAGGACGTTCCCCGCCTGCAGGCTCTGCTCGCCCGCTGCGACGAACTGATCGGCGCCCACATGCCCCCCGTCGACCTGGCGCCGGGCGTGCGCGGCCTGACTTCGGGCCGGGACGGCTCGGTGGTCACCATGGCCGCCTTCGGGTCCTCCGTCCTGGTGCACACCGGCGACCCCGCCACCCTGGGCACCTTCGGCGACGAACCCACCCCGCTGCCGCCGCAGCTCGATCTGCTGCTGCGGGGTCGCACGGGCGGCGCCATGCATGTTCGCGACCTGGCCGCCATGCCGCAGACCGGCGCGGCCCCGCGCCCGCCGATGCTCGACTCCATCCACGCGTTCACCCTGGCCCGCACCCTCGAGAACGGCGACCTGCGCGACACCGCGGCGATCGAACTGGCGCCTGCCGCCCTGGCGAAGCTGCGCGACGCCATCGCTGCCCGCGGCCCGACGCCGAGGCTGGCGGCGCTGCCCGACGAGCTGGCGCGCGCCAGCTGCACCGTGGACTCGATGGCGGTCATGACGTGGCTCGCCGAACAGGGACCCGCGACGTCCTTCCAGATGCCGGAGCCCTCCCTGCTCGAGCGACTGAAGGTGCTGAGCGGTTCGACGACCATCACCATCGGTGCGCCGGCCGGCGGCCTCGTTCCCCGCTGCGGCGCCGCACTGGGGCTCACCGACCCGGCGGCCATGGCCGCCTTGCTCGCGACGCAGGCCGAACAGGCCACGTTGAAGGCGGTGCAGCTCGCCGACGCCGACTGCTACACCGTGCGCGAGGCGCCCACCGCCGGCATCACGCCGGCGATGAGCATCCGCGGGCAGACCCTGCTGCTGGCCGAATCACCCGCCACCCTGCGCCTGCTCCTGCGCGGCGCCGAAGCTGCCGAAGCGGCGCCCGCGGAAGACGACGCCGTGATGACCCCGTACGGACCCGCACTGCCGGGCTGGCGGTTCCAGTTCGACCTCGGCACCAGCTACACGGCGCTGCGGCGCACCTTCGGCACGCTCCTGGATGCGCAGATGCAGCAGGCCGCACGGCAATCGACCGTCCCCGGCGCCGGCAAGGACCCGCTGCATCCCGCGTGGCCCGATCCCGAGGAATTGGCGCCGCTGCTGGGCAAGGGCGAGAGCCACCTCGTGCTGCGCGGCAACGACCTGCTGCTGACGTCGCGATCGGCGCTGGGCGGCCCGAACTGGGCTTTCACCGCCCTGCTGGGCGCCCCCTACGTGAGTGGGATGCTGGCCAACGTCCTGGACGAGGTTCCGGCCATGCTCGCGCAGCGGCTGGCGCCGGCACAGCCCGTGGTGGGAACGCTGCGGCTGCCCGATGGCACCACGGTGCCGGCGCTGAACGGCGTCGGCGCGGCTCTCGAACTGCGCTGGCCCGTCGGCCGGCAATGGTCGCCGATCAACGGCACGGTCACCGATGGCGACGGGGTCGTGTGGTACACGCACGCCGACGGCTGCCGTTCCACCACCCGGATGGTGCAGCGGCCCGACCTGGGTCGCGCCGAGCCGGTGGTGGTGGTGGCCGAACCGGCGCGATGATGCGGGCAGACTCCGAGACCTAGATCAGTTCAGGTCAGGTCCGCTGCCGCGCACTGCATGCCAGACGGCACGAATCATCACCTCGCGAGCCTGCGGATCGATGCTCGCCGGGATCACGCGCCCAGCCCGCACGTCCTGCTCCGATCGGGCAAGCGCCTCGTCGAGGCGGCGTCGGCCATCCTGGGAGAGATCATCCCACCAGTCGGCTGGAACGAGATCGACGACCGCACCTTCGGGGAGATCCGTCGGCTCGTCGAGGATCAGACGACCATTCCTGACGCGCGCCTTGAGGTCTGGCACTCGGCGGAGTCCACCCTCGGACCGTGGGCCCTGGCATCGAGCCGAGACCGGCATGCGAGGGCCACGAGGCCAGTCGAGCTCGCGGGAGCCCCGGGTAGCCAGCCTACCCTGCGCGCCTCAGCCGCGCAGAGTTCCTTCCCGCCGAGGCCGCCGCGAGCGGGCCCCTCTCTCGTGTTCACTGCACGACCACCGGCAGGGTGTTGGTGAGCCGGGCCGGCAGGCCGTTCGGCACGGCCAGCGCCTGCAGCCACACGCTCAACCCGACCAGGGCCGGCGAGTTGGGGATCGGCCACGGCACGCTCGCCACCGGATCGTGGCCCGGCTGCGCCACCGTGAACGCCACGCTCGCGGCCGTCACCAGGTCGACGCCCAGCGCGCCGAACGGCGTCGGCGCGCCGTTCCCCGGCGTGAGCGACGCCGCCAGGAACACCGGCGTGCTGTCGGGTGCGAACACGTCGAGGACCCACGTCGTGCCGATCCGCGGCGGCGATTGCTGCCGCAGGTGCGGCAGTTCCAGCACGGTCGGCGCCGGGTAGATCGCGCTGCGGATGTCCGGCGGGGCGCCCCAGGCGTCGATGCGCACGTAGCCGGGCTCCCCGGTGCTGAACAGCGGCGCATACGGCGGCGGCGCGGCGGGCGCCTGACCCCCGAGCGCGCTGATGGTGGCGCCGGGATGCACGGTCACGCCGCGGCCGCCCCGCAGAAGGATCGAGCCGCCGGAGCCGCCGGCGTAGCCGCCCTGGCCATCGGCTGTGATCGTGCCGTGGACATCGATGCGCCCCCCGGCCAGCAGGACGAGCGTGCCGCCACCTTCACCCCCGTAGGTGTAATGCGAACTTTGGAAGCATAGGGGATCGACGAAGTTCAATCGATCGCCACCGGGACTACCTCCCTCCAGGCTGAAGGGCAGCTCCGAGCCATAGCTACCCCGGTGACGGCCGCCCCCCGGCGGCTGAGAAAGGCCGCCCGAACCGCACAAGAACCCGTCGGCGCCACGTCCAGTGGTCACCCAACCTGCAGGCCTGTCATTGATGCTGTCACCGGCCAGCCAGATCGTGCCGCGCACAGTCGCATCGCCATCACACAGGACAACGGCAGGCATCCCTGCGACAGACAATGGTCCAAAGCCAAGTGCCACGAATCGTACAGTGACTCCAACAGGGATCTGGATCGAGCTGTAGCGCAGAACTCCCGACGGCACCACGATGGTGGTGTCGCTCGTCGGTGCCAGCATCGGATGCTGCGCGCCCACAGCGGCCTGCGCGCCCAGCAGCACGATGACCAGCATCGCCCGCGGGCGGAACGGAGCTTGGGAGACGGATGAGGCGAACATCCCCACCAGCCTACCCTCCGCGAACGGTCCGCGGACGGAGCAAGGGGTACCCGGGTCACCCCGCCGCCACGGCCACCCTTCAGGCGCGGCTGCCGGCGCCGACCCGCTCCAGCACCTTGTCGCAGAACGCCGGCAGGTCCTCTGGCTTGCGCGAGGTGATCAGGTTGTGGCACTCGCTGACCTCCAGGTTCACCCAGCGGGCGCCGGCGTTCTCCAGATCCGTCTGCACCGACGGCCAGGACGTCATGGTCAGCCCCTCCACCACGCCGGCCTCGATCAGGAGCTGCGGGCCGTGACAGATGGCCGCCACCGTCTTGCCGCTCTCGAACATGGCCTTGGTGAAGGCGACGATGTCCTCGTCCAGCCGCAGCTTGTCGGGCGAGCCGCCACCGGGGATCACCAGCGCGTCGAAGTCGTCCACCGAGACGTCGGCGGCGGTCTTGTCGATCCGGGCGCGCTCCTTGCGTTGCTTGCCCTTGACCTCCTTGCCCGCCTCGCAGCCGATCACGGTGATCTCGTGGCCGGCGTGGCTGAGGCAGTCGAACGGAACCTTGAACTCCGAATCCTCGAAGTCGTCGGCCAGAACGAACGCGATCCTGCTCATGGTGGTCTCCTGTGGGTTGGGGATGCGGGGTCCCCGCGAAGGCCGTGCCAGCCCGCCCTGGGGCTGCCGTATGCTCGCCGCCTCGCAACCGCTTGGAGCCGCCATGCGCCACTTCCGCCTCGCCCGCCCGCACGTCCTCGCCGCAGCCCTCGCCGCAGCAGCCACCACCACCGCCGCCCAGGACCATGTCCTGCCGCCGGACACCCAGATCGCGTGGATCGTCGTCGACAACCTGCCCGCCCTGCAGCGGCGCCTGCCCGAGACCGCGCTGGGCCGCCTGCTGGCCACGCCCGACATGCAGACCGCGGTGCGGGAGATGCAGGCGCACTGGAACAAGGTCCGCGCGCCGATCGAGGACCTGCGCGCCATGGCGCGGCGCTATGGCGTGCTCAACCCCGACGAGGTGGCCTGGCACGAGCTGACGACCACCGACCCCGCCGACATCCAGGGCTTCGGCGCCTGGGCCTGGCTCGCCGGCGGGGGCGACTTCCCGACCGGCTGCACCCTGATCGCACTGGAGCCCACGCCGAAGGCGCAGGGCCGCACGGCGCATCGGCTGCACCAGGCCGTGCAGGACCTGCGTCGCAGCAGGAACTTCACCGCCATCCCGGGCGAACGCATCGGCAGCTATCCGGCCGAGGTCTTCCAGCCGCCGCTGCAGGGCGAGGAGCCGTGGTGGCAGTCGCAGCAGATCCAGGAGACCGGCTGGTTCCTGACGCTGCCGGGCCAGATCTGCTTCGGCACCGGCGACCGGGAAGGCCTGCGCATCGGCCCGCCGCCGGTGTCGGGCAAGGACGGCGCAGTGCGGGCCGGCGTCGGCTTCGGCCAGTACATCGCGCAGTTCCGCCAGTTCGGCATGGCGGCCAATGCGCCGTTCGCCGCCATGGGCATCGACGATGTCGGCGACCTCGCCGTGTCGCTGCGGTTCCACGAGGGCGACGTGCAGCTCGACGCGCGCCTCACGCTCGGGTCGCCGCCGCACGGCCTGCTCGGGGCGCTGGCGCAGCCGGCGCGACCGCTGCTGCGGCAGCCCGTGCCCGACGGCGCGCTGCTGCAGCTGCGCTGCCACGCCGACGTGAAGGGCCTCGCCGACTCGGTGCTGGAGATCGCGCGGGCGAGCGATGTGCCGGTGGGCGAGACCGGCGAGATCGTGCAGGAAGTGCAGAAGGCGCTCGGCGGCAGCCTGGCCGTGGCGGTGGGCGAGCCGATGGCCGGCGGCCTGATCCCGCGGCTGTGGTGCAGCCTGGGCATCGCCGACCAGCCGGCGCTGCAGGGCCTGCTGGCGCGCCTGCCGAGGCTCGAGGACGGCATCGAGGTGCTGCCGCGCAAGATCGGCGCGCAGGAGATCCAGGTCCTGAAGGTGCCGGGCATGCCGGCCGGCCTGCAGCCATGCTGGTGCGTGCGGGACGACGTGCTCCACCTCGCCGAGTCGGTGCAGAGCCTGCGCCAGCTGCTGCGGGCGCTCGACGCCGATGGCGCACCCGAGGCGATGGACATCGGCTCGGCGCCGCCGCCGGGCGGCGAGGGCACCGAGCTGGCCTTCGAACTGCGCCATGACGGCGGACTGATCCTGCAGAACGCGCGGCAGACGTGGCTGCCGGCGCTGCGTCTGTTGGCGGGGGCGATGGCGCCGAACTTCGGCGACACCGGGGGCCAGCAGAGGGCGCCCGACCCGCTGCTCGACTACGCGTTGCTGCCGGACGCGGCGTTGCTGCGCGAGCACCTGGGCCGTGGCCGCGCCGTGCTGCGACGGGTGGGCAACGACCTCGTCTACAGTTCGCGGTCACGGGTCTGCGATCCGCTGCTGCTGGCGGGCGGGCTGGCGGCGTTCGAGGGTTTCCAGGCCCAGCAGAACTCGATGCAGCGCTACGAACTGCAGCAGGTCCGGCAGGCGATCGGCAAGGCGCAGCTCACCGAGGTGGGCGCCGCCGTGAAACGCTGGCAGCAGACCCACGACGGGGCGCTGCCGGCGAGCCTCGGCGACCTGCTGGCCGCGGGCCTGCTGAAGGACCCGACGGTGCTGCTGCTGCCCGGCGAGCCCGCGCCGGATCCGATCGTCTGGCGCGACGGGCAGGGCACCGAGCAGCGCGCCAGGACCTCGTATCTCTACCGGCCGAAGGGGCTGGTGCGGGAGATCCACGACCGGAGCGGCAGCACGCGGTCGGTGAAGGTGATCGTGCTCGACTGGCAGGCCTCCGACTTCGGGCGGGTGATCCTCGACCACGAGGGGGTCGCCGAGGTGGCCTGGGGCGAGATCGCCAGCGAGGAGATCGGCAAGGCGGGCGAGAAGGACACGCCGGACAAGAAGTGAAGCCCCGGCGACGGGATCGGGCCGGGAGAGGCCACGAAAGGGCCACCCGGGCGGCCGGTTCGCTATGCTGGCCCGCCCTTCCGTGCCGATCACCCTTGCAGACATGACCCGATCCGCCCTGCTGCGCCCCCTCGCCGTCGCCCTTCTCACCACCCTGACCGCGGCCCTGCCGGCGCAGACGTTCCCCTTCCCGATCCCCGGGATCGAGCGGCGCGCCACGGCGACGGCGAAGGACCGGGAGAAGGCCGAAGCCGACAAGGAGCAGATCCAGGCCTGGGTCGGTGACCTGGGCCACGACCACCGCCTGCGGGTGGAGAGCGCGGTGCGCGGCCTGATCGGGGCGGGCGAGGCCGGCGCCGAGGCGGTCCGGCGGTTGTGCGAGCATGCCGATCCGGTGCTGGCCCTGCGCGCGCGGCAGGTGTTCGGCGCGGTGCACGGCGCCTCGCCGGAGGTGCACCAGGAGGTGCAGCGGGCGATCGCCCGGGCCGCGGCCGAGCCATGGAGCACCGCGCCCATTGCCGACGGGCTGCGTCTGCTCGGGCCTTCCGCCAGCACCGCGGCCATCCGCCTGCTGAAGAAGGACAAGGCCGCGCCGGCCCTGCTGGCGGAGCTGACCGTGCGCGAGGCCCTGGACGCGTTGCACGAGGGCAGCGACCGCAACGACAAGCACCGCTCGGCCGTGCTCGAACTGGCGGGAGCGGCCACCGACCCGCTCTGGCGCGCCGCCCGCGACGGCAAGCTGGACGCCGGCCGGCGCCTGCACGCGCTGTGGCTCTACGGCGTGGTCGGCCCCGCCGACCGGGCGACGACGCTGGCCGATCTGGTGGGCGACCGCGACGCGGCGGTGCGCACCGAGGCGCGCAGCCTGCTCTGCGACGCGCTGCGGCCCGCCGACTTCGGCGCGGTGGCGGAGAAGTCCCAGCACTGGCCGCAGAGCGAACGCCTGCAGGTGGCGCGCACCGCCGCAAGGGCGCTGCCGCAGAAGGACCTGCTGGTGGCGCTGGGCGAGCATGCCGAGGCCGCCGCTGTGCTGGCGGCGCTGGCGCTGGGCAGCGAGCGCAGCGAGGCGGCCCGCACCGCGTTGATCGAGCGCCTGGACCAGGAACCGCCGGCAGTGGTCGGCGAGGCGGTGGCCAGCGCGCTGGGCGAGTTCAGCGACCCGAAGGCCCACGAGGCCCTGGTCCGCGCCTACGCCAAGGCCACGGCGACCAGCGTGCGGGCCGCCGCCGTCGCCGCCCTGCGGCCCCGCACGGCCGAACGGTCGGTGCGCACGGCGCTGTGCGCGGCGCTGTTCGACCAGGACGCCGGCGTGCGCCTGCTGGCCGCCGAGGCGCTCGGCAGCAGCCAGGACAAGGCCACCACGCCGGCCCTGATCCTCGCCGCCGAGCAGGACAAGAGCGACGCGCTGCGGGCCCACATCGAGGCCACCCTGCGGCGGCTGCTGCCCGAGCAGACCGCCGACCTCGGCAGCAGCCAGTCGTGGCGGCGCTGGCTCGACCGCCAGGAGCGCGACCTGCACAAGGAGGCGCTGCCCTGGTTCCGCGCCTCCCGCGAGGCGGCCACCGTGGTGGAACTGGTGCGCGATCGCATCGCCCGCGAGTTCTTCCACTTCGGCAAGCACGACCTCGTCGACCCGAAGAAGCTCGACAAGGTGGCCCGCGAGGCCATGCAGAAGGCGCTGGGCGACCTGCAGGCCACCGGCGAGGAGAAGCTGCTGCTGGAACGCCTCCTGCAGCACGCGCCGCAGGACAAGCCCGAGGACCTCCTGCGGGCGCTCGGCGCGGTGCCGTTCTCGACCGCGGTGGCGGACCTGGTGCGGCTGTGCAACGCCTCTGCCAACGCCATGGTCGAGCACCTGGGCGATCCCTACTCGCGCCTGGCGGCCAGCAACGACGCCGAGGGCAAGCCGCGGCCCGAATGGCTGCCGGGCATCCTCGAGGACGACACCAACAACGGCTTCATGGTGAAGAAGGACGGCGACCGCTTCCTGGTCGACTTCGTCATGTATGACTCGCCGGCCTTCTGGGCCGGCATCCAGCGCGGCGACCAGATGCTCAAGATCGGCGACACCTTCGTGCAGGACGTGCCGCAGAAGGACCTGCGCAAGAAGCTGCAGGAGAAGGCGACGTTCTCGATCCTGCGCGAGGGCTGGACCCGGCCCTACGACTTCGCGCTCGAGCCGGACCAGTCGCAGCACCGCCGCATGGTGACCAAGGCGATGCTGCCCGGCGGCATCGGCTACGTGCGGCTGAAGATGTTCGAGGCCGGCTGCTCGTCGAAGATCGAGCAGGCCATCGCCGAGCTGGAGAAGCAGGACCTGAAGGCGCTGATCCTGGACCTGCGCAACAACCCGGGCGGCACGGTGATCGACGCCACCGCCATCTGCGACCTGTTCCTGCCCGAGGGCAAGGTGATCACGGTCAACGAGACGCGGGTGTGGACCGGCCCGGATCCCAAGGACAAGGACCTCGACAAGACCGACAAGCAGACCGTCAAGTCGACCCGCAAGGGCAAGGATCGCACCTATCCGGTGGCGGTGCTGATCAACGAATGCAGCGCCAGCGCCAGCGAGATGACGTCGGGCAGCCTGCAGGGCAATGGCCGCGCCGTGGTCGTCGGCCAGACCAGCTTCGGCAAGGGCATCGGCCAGAGCGGCGCCGGCATCCCGGGCTTCTCCAGCGAGACCGGGCTCGGCCGCACCCAGTCCCAGTACGTGCTGTCGCTGACCATGATGCGCTACTACGTGCCGCCCGACGACCGCAGCATCCACGGCACCGGCGTGCCGCCGGACATCGCGGTGCGCGAGCGCAACCTCAAGGGCAGCGCCTTCGACAAGCTGATGCGCGCCGCCGAGCACCCGGCACTCCGCGAGTACGTCGAGAAGCTGCGCAACGAACACGCCGACCTGTGCCTGGAGCTGTGCCGCTTCGACGGCGGCGACCTGCGCTACCCCGACTTCGACGCCCTGCACAAGAAGCTGAGCCGCCACGTCGACGCCGACGAGCTGCGCCGGCTGCTGCGCGAACGCCTGCGCCTCGACATCCTGCGCAACGCCGACGAGGAGCGCTTCGCGGCGTTGCAGTGCGACGTGCAGGACGACCGCACCCTGCGGGCGGCGATCCGCGAGCTGTGCCAGCGCGCCACCGTCGACCCGAGCAAGATCCCCGAGTACGACGGCCTGTAGGCCCGTCCTCGCCCATCCCCCACCCGCCGCGCCGCCCCACCGGCGCCGTTCCCCATTCCCCGATGAAGACGTCCTCCCTCCCCATCCTCGGCGCGCTCGCCGCGTCGCTCGCCCTCGGCCTGCCGGCCCAGGAGTTCCAGCCCGCCCCCGGCGCCCTGCTCACCGCCCGTTCCAGCGACGTGCAGGTGCTGTGGCAGGCCTTCGCCCAGTCGCGCTTCGGCCAACTGCTGGAGACGCCGGCCATCAAGCCGGCGGTCGACAAGGGCAAGGCCAACTACGAGAAGCGCGACCAGGTGCTGGTGTCGCTCCTGGAGCTGGCCCAGCAGCTCGGCGCCTCGGACCTCTCCGACAAACTGCTGTTCCGCACCCGCGCGCTGCAGGACGGCGAGGTCCGCGACCTGCGCTTCTGGCTGTATCCGCCGGCCGACGACGCCGAGAACGACGACCCGACGTTCCTGATGTCGCTGCGCTGCGGCGACAAGGAGTCGAAGATCCTGGCCGAGGTCTGGGAGCAGGCCACCGAGGACCTGCTGAAGGAGGAGAACGGCTACCGTCGCGCCGACGACGGCCCCGACCTCGGCGGCAGCAAGGCCGCCATCGTGCGGCTCACCGACGACCACTACGGCCCCGAGGCGGTCTGGCACTGGCACAAGGACGGCCTGCACGTGCTCGGCATCGGCGACCCGGCCCACGCCGGCAAGGTCGGCGCCGAGGCCCCGGCCCGCACCGCCGGCGACGTGCTGCTGGCCGGCGACCGGCCCGCCATCACCGCCACCCTCGACATGAAGCAGGTGGTGGCGCTGCTGCAGCGGCAGATGCGCGAGAACGGCGAGGAGTCCGACATCGCCCGTTCGGTGAAGATCGACCAGGCGGTCGGCATCGCCGACGTGGCGTCGTTCACGCTGGCGATCACCGTCGACGACGGCCGCTTCCGCGAGAGCCTGCACATCGAGACGCCGCGACCGGCCAAGGGCTTCTTCGGCGCGTTCCTCGACGCAGAGGCGCCGATGCCGCCGCACCCGCAGGTGGAGGCCGGCATGCTGCAGGTCGGCATGGCCGTCGACCTGGAGCGCTTCGCCGAGACCATGGCCGCGTTCCGCACCGCGTCGGCGCGGGATGGCGAGCCCGAGGCGGCCACCGAGGCCGAGAAGCTCTTGCCGGACCTGCACCAGGCGCTGACCGGCGGCGTGTCCCTGCAGATCTCGGCGCCGTCGCGGGGCAGCATGGTGCCGCGCATGTCGGTGGCGCTGGGCATCAAGGACCAGGCGGCCCTGGACGCGCTGCTGGAGCGGGCCCGCAAGGAGATCACCGGCGTGACCTTCGACGACCGCGAGACCGACGGCACGAAGTGGACCAGCATCAAGATCCCCAACAGCCCGAGTGCCCTGGTGCCGACCTTCGCGGTGGTCGACTCGGTCCTGCTGCTGACCGAGTCGCCGGCCACCCTGCGGGCCATGCTGAAGGCACGCACCGCCGAGGGCGCCAGGACGGCGATGGCCACCGACGGCGCGCCGGCTCCCACCGCCATGGGCCAGCACCTGCCGTCCCTGGACCTGCGCTACGACCTCGGCACCATCTGGCGCACCCTGCACGAGCGCTACCTGCCGCTCGTCCAGCTCGGCATCGGCCAGGCGCTCGGCGGTGGCGAGCCGATCCTCGACGCCGGCGACATGCCGACCATCGACGACGTGGTGCCGCACCTCGGCCTCGGCCGCGGCGGCGTCGCCGCGGTCGAGAACGGCTACGTCCTGTCGGCGGCCAGCGACCTCGGCGATCCGTTCGTCGCCGCCACGGTCGCGATCTACGTGCCGCTGATCCCCGCGATCATGGGCATGAGCCTCGACACCGCCACCCATGACGCCCAGGGCCGCATCGGCAAGGCGCGCCTGGAGAAGGTGCACAAGGCGCTGATGACCTGGCGGGCCGGCTTCGGCGGCGGCAAGGGCCTGCCGCGGGAGCTCGGCGAGCTGTTCGCCCGCGGCCTGCTCGACGATCCCGATGCGCTGCTGATCCCCGGCGACGAGAACCCGGGCAGCATCGAGTACGAGGATGCCGACGGCGAGATCGTCAAGGTCAAGTCGTCGTTCCGCTACGTGCCCGACGGCAAGCTGAAGACCACCCGCGATCTGCTGCGGCAGCACATGGACTGGTCGGCGGGCATGCCGTTCACGTTCCACTTCGACCACGACGGCGAGGAGAAGAAGGACGAGGTGACCGTCGTGCTCTACGAGCCGAAGGAGCACCGCCGGAAGCAGCGCCTGATCCTGCTGGACGACGGCAAGATCCACGTGATCACCGAGGACGGCGCCGGCGAGGTCCTCGGCGGCCGTTAGGCCGCCAGTCCGCGGGCTCTCCGCCGGCGGCGCCGGCGCGTATGTTCCGCCATGCGCGCCCGACCCACCTCGTCCAGCCGCCGTGCCACCGCGGCGGTGACCACCGTCCTCACCGCCGTGACCCTCTGCGCCGCGCCCCTGCCGGCCCAGCAGGAGGCGCCGCGCACGACGCCCGAGCGCACCGACTTCGCCCACACCTCCACCCTCGCCGAGGTCCAGGCCTTCGTGCAGGCGCTGGCCGGCCTGCCCCACGGCGACCGCCTCACCGTCACCACCTTCGGCCCCACCCACGAGGGCCGCACGCTGCCGATCGTGCGCTGCGCCCTGCCGGACGCCGCCAACCCCGCGCGCCTGCGCGCCCTCGTGATCGGCAACATCCACGCCGGCGAGGTCGAGGGCAAGGAAGCCATCCAGGTGCTGCTGCGCGAGATCGCCCAGGGCGAGCACCGGGACCTGCTGGCGAAGGTCGAGGTGACCTTCCTGCCGGTCTACAACGGCGACGGCAACGAGCGCATCGACCGGAAGAACCGTCCCGAACAGAACGGCCCCGATGGCGTCGGCCAGCGGCCCAACGCCCAGGGCTTCGACCTCAACCGCGACTTCGTGAAGGCCGAGTCGCCGGAGTGCCGGGCGCTCCTGCAGGTGTTCCGCGACCTCGACCCGCACCTGTTCATGGACCTGCACACGACCAACGGGTCGTTGCACGGCTACCACTTGACCTATGCGCCATGCCTGTCGCCCAACATGGACCCGGCGCTGGCGGAGCTGTCGGCGGAACTGCTGCGCTCGGTGCGCGCCGGACTCGCCGCGGCGCAGCCGGCGTGGCGCGTGTTCGACTACGGCAACTTCGAGACCCGCGACTGGGAGGGCTCGGGCGCGCCGGACTCCAAGGGCCAGAAGGGCTGGTGGACCTACGACCACCGCGCCCGCTACGGCATCAACTACTTCGGCCTGCGCAACCGCATCGGCGTGCTGAGCGAGGCGTATTCCTACTGCGACTTCCAAACCCGCATCGCGGCGACGCGGGCGTTCGTGCTGGCCACGCTGGGCTGGCTGGCGGCGCACGATGGCGCCGTGCTGGCAGCGTGTGCCCGGGCCGACGAACGTTGCGTGCAGGGCAACGACGTGGCGCTCGGCTTCGCCACCACGTTCGCCCCGCCGGTCGAGGAGGAGGTGCTGGTGGGCGGCGCCGATCGGCTGGCGCTGCCCAATGGTCTCGGCACGCGCCTGCAGGCGCAGGCGGAGTTCCGGCAGGAGCGCATGCCGGTGGTGCGCGGCTTCCGCGCCAGGGAGAGCCTGGCGCTGCCGGCGGCCTGGGCCCTGCCGGCGCCGCCGCCCGCGGTGGTCGAGCTGCTGGCCGCCCACGGCGTGCGCACGACCGTGCTGGCGGAGGCCCGCGAGGTCCCGGCGGCGGCGTTCGCCGTCAGCGGCAAGCGCAAGCCGAAGCGGCCCTTCCAGGGCCATCAGGAACTCGAGCTGAAGGGCCAATGGCAGCCCGCGGCCCCCCGCGCCCTGCCGGCGGGCACCCTGCTGATCGACGCCCGCCAGCCGCTCGCCCGCCTCGCCGCGCAGCTGCTCGAGCCGCAGAGCGAGGACTCGCTGTCGACCTGGAACTTCCTCGAGCAGCAGACCGGGGATCTGTATCCGGTGCTGCGCCTCGACGCCGACGCCGCCGCCGCCGCCGCGACAGCGGCGCGGCGCTAGCGTCACCCTCGGCCGAGCCTGCTCGGCCAAGGGTGCGTGCGTGCCGCCCCTTCGCCCCCGACCCTGCGGCAGGCCCCCGCACGCCGTCCCCGCGGCCCCGCATCGCTCCCGCACCCCTGCGGCCCTGCCCCGGCCACCGCCCCAAGGTCCCGCCGAACCCATCCCGCACCGCCCGCGCCCCGGCAGACGTCCCCCCCCGCCCCCACTTGGCGCACCCACCAGCCGGAGCACGCGCAAGAACGCACATTCTGCACCTGCTGCTTGACCGGCGTGCCGCCGCTTCCTATATTTCTGCTCAATCAAGATGGCTTCCCAGGCAGGAACCTCCCGGAGCAGCAGGCCCCCGACCAAGGGTGCCGCCCGGAAGCGCACGCCGCGCACCGCCCGGGGCACCCAGGGCACGCTGCCGTTCCGTAGGCAGCACGGCGGCGCGCGGCCCGGGGCCGGGCGGAAGCCGAAGCACGGCCGGGCGGGCGTGAGGCATCGCCAGCGCGCAGCGCTGGCGTCTCGATTCCCGGTGCATGTCACGCTCAAGCTGCGGCGGGGACTGCCGCCGATGCGACGGAAGGCGACCTACGCCGCGCTGCGCGCGGCGTTCGCCGGCGGCTGCACCGGCGGTCGCACCCTCGCCGCCGGCGGCGCGTTCCGGTTGTGTCACTACGCGATCCTGAACGAGCACCTGCACCTGATCGTCGAGGCCCGCGACCGGGCGGCGCTGTCCCGCGGCCTGCAGGGCCTCCTGATCCGCATCGCCCGCGCGCTCAACAAGCACTGGAGCCGCAAGGGCAGCGTGTTCGCCGACCGGCACCACGACCGCATCCTGAAGACGCCGCGGGAGACGCGGAACGCGCTGCGCTACGTGCTGCAGAACGGCAAGAAGCACCAAGCCGAAGGCGGCGAGATTGCGGTCCCGCAGGCCATCGACACCTTCACCTCGGCGCCGTGGTTCGACGGCTTCCGCGAACCGCTTGCGGTTCGCGGTCTGGAGGTGATCGTCCGCCCGATCACCGAGTCACGTACGTGGCTGCTCTCCAGGGGCTGGCGCCGGCACGGCCTGCTGTCGGTGCACGAACTGCCGGCGACGGCGTGACCCGCGCGCGCCGCAACGGCGCGGCGACGGCATGACCCGCGCGCGCCGCAACGGCGCGGCGACGGCGTGACCCGCGCGCGCCGCAAC
>CAZMGG010000121.1:0-258 GCA_964565715.1 uncultured candidatus Brocadiaceae bacterium
CATCATCCGCGCCACGCTGCAGGCGGTCAGCGCCGTCGTCGGCGGATGCGACGGGCTCACCATTCCGCCGCCGACGTTGCCCGAAGGAGAAAAGCTCGCCCGCCGCATCGTGCGCAATATCCATCACCTGCTCAAGGACGAAAGCTTCCTGGCCCGCGTGGCCGATCCAGTGGTTGGAGCTTACATCGTGGAGGAACTCACATCAGTATTGGCGAGCAAATTCGCCTCAAGCCACAAGCCACCAGCCGCAAGCTCGAC
>CAZMGG010000121.1:268-3533 GCA_964565715.1 uncultured candidatus Brocadiaceae bacterium
CTTGAGGCTGGCATCCCGAATCGCGAGGAAATTCCGCTGAAGTCCTATTACACGGCACTCGACAACAAGGACATTGAGCATTTGAAGTTCGGCGCGGGCGCACCACCCTACCTGCGCGGCCCCTACGCCAGCATGTACACCATCCGCCCCTGGACCATCCGCCAGTACGCGGGCTTCAGCACGGCCGAGGAGAGCAACGCCTTCTACCGCCGCAACCTCGCCGCCGGGCAGACGGGCCTCAGCGTGGCCTTCGACCTCGCCACGCATCGGGGGTACGACTCGGACCATCCGCGCGTGAAGGGCGATGTGGGCAAGGCCGGCGTGGCCATCAGCAGCGTGGAGGACATGAAGATCCTCTTCGACGGCATCCCGCTGGACAAGATGAGCGTGAGCATGACCATGAACGGCGCCGTGCTGCCCATCATGGCCTTCTTCATCGTGGCGGCGGAAGAGCAGGGCGTAGCACCAGAGCAGTTGCAAGGCACCATCCAGAACGACATCCTCAAGGAATTCATGGTGCGCAACACCTACATCTACCCGCCGGGACCGAGCATGCGCATCGTGGGCGACATCTTCGCGTTCTGCAGCCGGGAGATGCCGCGCTTCAACTCGATCTCGGTGAGCGGCTACCACATGCACGAGGCCGGCGCCACCGCCGACCAGGCGCTGGCCTACACCCTGGCCGACGGGCTGGAGTACCTGCGTACGGGCATCCAGGCCGGCATCGACGTCGACCGGCTGGCCGGCCGGATCTCGTTCTTCTTCGGCATCGGCATGAACTTCTTCACCGAGGTGGCCAAGCTGCGGGCGGCGCGGCTGCTGTGGGCGAAGATCGTGCGCGCGTTCGGGCCGAAGGATCCGAAGAGCATGGCGTTGCGCACCCACTGCCAGACCTCGGGATGGTCGCTGGCGGCGCAGGATCCCTACAACAACGTGGTGCGCACCTGCCTGGAGGCGCTGGCGGCGGCGCTCGGCGGCACCCAGAGCCTGCACACCAATTCGCTCGACGAGGCGCTGGCGCTGCCCACGGAGTTCTCGGCGCGGATCGCGCGCAACACCCAGCTGATCCTGCAGGAGGAGAGCCAGATCACGCATGCCGCCGATCCGCTGGCGGGCTCGCACTACGTCGAGTGGCTCACCGACCAGCTCGCCCGCAAGGCCTGGGAACAGATCCAGGAGGTCGAGCGCATGGGCGGCATGACCAGAGCGATCGAACAGGGCCTGCCGAAGCTGCGCATCGAGGAATCGGCGGCCCGGCGCCAGGCGCGGATCGACTCCGGCGAGGAGGTGATCGTCGGCGTGAACAAGTACCGGCCGGACCGCGAGGAGGAGATCCCGCTGCTGACCATCGACAACACGGCGGTGCGCGAGGCCCAGGTGGCGCGGCTGCAGGAGCTGCGGCGGGGACGCGACGAGGCGGCGGTGCGGGCGGCGCTGGCGGCGCTGACCGCGGGCGCCCGCGGTGAACAGAACCTGCTGGCGCTGGCCATCGACGCGGTGCGGCGCGGCGCCACGGTCGGCGAGGTGTCGCAGGCCATGGAGGACGTGTTCGGCCGCTATCGGCACAGTCCGCCGGCGCTGAGCGGCGTGTATGCTGCCGCCGCCCGCAGCATGGACGCCATCACCGCAGTGCAGCAGCGCACCGCCGCGTTCGCCGAGCGCACCGGCCGCCGGCCGCGGGTGCTGGTGGCGAAGATGGGCCAGGACGGCCACGACCGCGGCGCACGGGTGGTCGCATCGGCGTTCGCCGACCTCGGCTTCGATGTCGACATCGGTCCGCTGTTCCAGACCCCCGAGGAGGTCTGCCGCCAGGCGATCGAGAACGACGTCCACGTCTGCGGCATCTCGACCCTGGCCGGCGCGCACCGCACCCTGGTGCCGCAGCTGATCGAACTGCTGCGCCGGCAGGGCCGTGGCGACATCCTGGTGGTGGCCGGCGGTGTGATCCCGCCGCAGGACCACGACCGGCTGCTGCAACAGGGCTGCGCCGCCGTGTTCGGCCCCGGCACGGTGATCCCCACCGCCGCCGGCCGGCTGCTGGACCTGCTCGAGCAGGCGCGGAGCTGAGCCGCCACGCCGGGTCCGCGATCACGCTGCGGCGCGCCCGCCGCGAAAAGCCACCGATCCTTTGCGCCCGCGGTTCGTATCTGCTGCACTGGCTCCCTGTTCCACCGAAAGGCATCCCATGTTCCGCAATCCGCTCCCCGTCCTCGGCGCCCTGGCATTGGGCGTCCTGGCGGGCCTCGCGTCCGGGCAGGACGATCAGGCCGACCTGAAGGCGAAGAAGGAGAAGAAGCTGGCCAGCGAGTTCCTGAAGAAGGCCGCCTGGACCCTCGACTTCGACGCCGCCAAGGCCGCCGCCAAGAAGGGCGACAAGCTCATCTTCGCCTACTTCACGCGCTCCTACGCGCCTTGACCCCCCTGCCTGGCCCTCGAGAACGGCGAGTTCCTCGGGGCCGAGTTCGCCAGGTTTGGCGAACAGAACGTGCTCTTCTGTCACGTCACCACGCAGGTCGAGGGTGACGCCAATCCCAACCTCCTGTCCGAGAAGGGCGGGATGGGCTTCCCCCACATGGTGGCGATGGACGCCGACGGCAACGTGCTGGCCATGCACGAGAGCGAGCGCACCGCCGACGCCTTCGCGGCGACGATGACGGCCGCCCGCGAGGTGCAGGTCGAGCTGAAGACGCTGGCCGAGCAGGCCGGCAAGGGCGACGAGAAGGCCGCCGCGGTGCTGTTCGAGAAGCGCCTCGGCCTCGCCCACATCGCGCCGAAGGACGCGGTGGTGCAGATGGCCGCCCTGAAGGGCCTCACCGACGAGCAGAAGGCCACCCTGAACGGCCTGATCGCCAAGGGCGAGGTCAACGAGCAGCTCGGCAAGCTGACCCAGGACGAGAAGACGCACCACGCGGCCGGCAAGGCCTTCCAGGCGATGCTGGCGGCAGGGCGGATCCCGCCCGAGGGCCAGGAGCAGCTCTACTTCTGGTACTTCATCGCCGTCGCCGGCCATCAGGACAAGGACGCCGCCGTGGTCGGCCGGGCGCTCGAGGGCGTGAAGGCCATGAGCCGCGCGCCGCAGGGCCTGGTCCGCGACCTCGAGGGCAAGCTGAAGGAGCTGCAGCCGAAGGACGGCGACAAGGAATCCGGCAAGGACGCCGGCAAGTAACCGCTCCCCTGCGTCGGCGCGGGCGCGGCCGCGGTCCGGACCACCCGGCCGCGGCCGCGCCGCGTTTCCGGCCCCCGCGGGTTGCGCCCGCGCCGGTTG
>CAZMGG010000121.1:3543-16814 GCA_964565715.1 uncultured candidatus Brocadiaceae bacterium
CGCCCCGCCCCCCTCACACCCCCCCCCCCCCCGGGGGGGGGGGGCGGGCCCGGGCGCCCGCCCCGCGGGCCCGCCCCCCGCGCCGCTTTGCCGGCCCCCGCTTGTTGCGCCCGCGCCGTTTGCCGATGCTCTCGCGCCGTGAGCACCGAGCCCACTGCGGCGGCGATCCGCGCCGGCGACCGCCAGGCCCTGGCCCGCGCCATCACCCTGGTGGAGAGCCAGCGCCCCGCCGACGAGGCGCTCGCCGAACGCCTGCTCACCGAGCTGCTGCCGCACGGCGGCCAGGCCATCCGTGTCGGCGTCACCGGCGCCCCCGGCGTCGGCAAGAGCAGCCTGATCGAGGCGCTCGGCCGCCGCCTGACCGCCGCCGGCCGCCGCGTCGCCGTGCTGGCCGTCGATCCCAGTTCGGCCCTGAGCGGCGGCAGCATCCTCGGCGACAAGACCCGCATGACCGCGCTGGCCCGGGATCCCAATGCCTTCATCCGCCCCTCGCCGAGCGGCAGCACGCTCGGCGGCGTCGCCCGCCGCACCCGCGAGGCCATGCTGCTGTGCGAGGCCGCCGGCTTCGACGTGGTGCTGGTCGAGACCGTCGGCACCGGTCAGTCGGAGGTCGCGGTGGCCGGCATGGTCGACCACTTCCTGCTGCTGCTGTCGCCGGCCGCGGGCGACGACCTGCAGGGCATCAAGCGCGGCGTGATGGAGCGCTGCGACCTGGTGCTGGTGCACAAGGCCGATGGCGACCTGCTCGGCGCCGCCGAGCGGGCCCGCGCCTTCTGCCAGACCGCCCTGCAGGTGCTGCGCCCCGACGGTGCGGTGCCGGTGCTGCTGGGCTCGTCGGTCAGCGGCCAGGGCCTCGCCGAGCTGTGGGATGCCATCGAACGGCGGCACCGGACGATGGCCGGCGACGGCACGCTGACCGGCCGCCGGCAGCAGCAGGCGGTCGACTGGCTCGACGTCACCCTGCGCGACCTGCTGGTGCGGACGTTCCTGGCGGACCCCGACAACGCCGCGGCCCTCGCCAGCGCCCGCACCGCCGTGCGCGACGGCACCCGCCTGCCGCACGCCGCGGCCCGCGACCTGGTGCGCGGCGGCGGAGCTCTGCCGTGACCACGCCGTCGCTGCGGCTCGTCGCCGAGCGCGACTTCGCGCCGATCGCCGCGCTCACCAACCACTACATCGCCACCTCCTCGATCCACTTCGGCTACGAGCCGGTGCGCGAGGACGAACTGCGCGCGGCCTGGCGGGAGCACCGGGCGACGCATCCGTGGCTGGTGGCCGAGGCCGCGACGCAGCTGCTCGGCTACGCCAAGGCCGGGCCGTGGCGGACCCGCGCCGCCTACGGCTGGACGCCCGAGGTCGGGCTCTACGTGCAACCCGATCGCCACCGGCAGGGCATCGGCCGCCGGCTCTACGGCCGCCTGCTGGACCTGCTGGCCGCCCAGGGCTTCGTCGCGGCGATCGGCGGCATCACCCTGCCGAATCCGGGCTCGGTGGCGCTGCACGAGGCGCTCGGCTTCCGTCCCGCCGGCGTCGTGCGAAGGGCCGGCTGGAAGCACGGCGCCTGGCTCGACGTAGGCTTCTGGCAGCGCGACCTGCAGCCCGACGGGTTCACGCCGGGCGCGATCCGTGCTCCGGACGAGTGCTGGCCGCCCGGCTAGCCAGCGGCGGCTCAGCCGCCCGCCTGCCGCACCGC
Organism: uncultured candidatus Brocadiaceae bacterium; assembly: GCA_964565715.1. Classification (GTDB taxonomy): domain Bacteria; phylum Planctomycetota; class UBA1135; order UBA1135; family UBA2386; genus CAZMGG01. Next base: position 5,237 of record CAZMGG010000121.1, read on the forward strand.
CGCGCGCACCGGGTCGATGCGTTCGGCCCATTCGGGCAGGGCCGCGAACCGGTCGATCGCCGCCATCTCCCGCCGCGCATCGCCGGTGCGCCCCTGCTCCAGCAGCTGCGTCACCAGCCGCAGGCGCGCCTCGAGCCAGCTCGCGCCCTCGGCCAGCATCGCCTGCCGCTCGGCGCGCACCGCGTCGCCGCCTTCGCCCGGCTGCCGGGCCAGGAAGGCATCCAGCAGGGCCATGGCCGAGCGGTAGTCGCGCACCGTGAAGCGCAGCCGTGCCCGCGCGGCGAACACCACGTCGTCGGCGGTGTCCGGCTCGCCGAGCGCCGCCGCCGGGGCGTGCTGGGCGCGCAGCCGTTCGGCCTGCTGCAGCAGGTCCCGGCCCACCTGGTGCCGCTGGCACACCGCGCCGTGCGCGGTGGTCCAGGCATCCAGTTGCCGGACGAGATCCCGCGCCGGCGCCCGCACCGGGCCCCCGGCGAGGTAGCGGTCGGCGTAGCTCCGCAGCTCCTGCAGGTCGGTCCGCGCCTGCTGCAGGGCGGGCAGGTCGGCGCGCAACGCCAACGCCGTCCGGATCTCCTCCTGCAGCGCCAGGCCCTGGTCGCGGGCCGCGCCAGTCGCCTCGCGCAGGGCGAAGTCGAGCGTCGCCAGGGCCTGCTCCGGATTGCCGCGCAGGTACTGCTCCCGGGCCAGATCGACGTAGACCTGTGGCGTGCGCGGCCAGGTGCTGCCGGCGCAGGCCTTCACCGAGAGCGCCAGGGCGGAGCCGACCAGGACGAGCACCAGGAACGCCAGCGCCCATCCCGGCACGCCGCGGGAACGGGCGCGCCGCCGCGGGGCGCGCGGGGCGGCGGCCGCCGGCGACCGCGCCGCCGCGCCGGCACGGGACGGCCGCGGGCGGCCCCGCGCCGTATTGCCGCCGCCACCACCGCCGCCGAGCCAGCGCAGGCGCAGCCCGCCGAACGACAGCACGTCACCGGGCTGCAGGTCCTTGCACAGCAGGTCCTCGCCGTTGATGCGGAGCAGCGCGCCCGGCGCACCGGCCTCGGCGCGGTAGCCCTGGCCGGTCGCCACCAGCACCAGCGGATGCTCGGGCAGGTCCCGCGCCACCAGCGGCACGGTGACGCCTTCGCCGCCGCCGAGGGTCACCCGCTCGCCGGCGACGGCAACGACGCGAGGGTCGGGACCCTCGCCCGTGATCTCGATGCGGTCGCTCACCGGTCGGCCCCGCGCGGGCCGCGGCATCATCCGCAGCCGGCCACCGCAGGACAACGGCTAACGCCCGGCCGGCAGTTCCTTCTCGTACTCGGTGCCGCCGCCGAAGTTCTGCACCCAGTGGCGACCGTCGTTGCCGATGCCGAACTCGGTGTGACTCGGGTGCAACAGGTTGCGATGGTGCCCCGAGCTGTGCAGCCAGGCGTGGTGGGCGCCGCTGGCGGACCCGTTCAGGGCGATGTTCTCGCTGGCGCCCCAGTTGTAGCCCTCGAGCCGCATCCGGTCGTAGGGCGTCTTGCGCCCCTCGGTGGGCGAGAAGTGCGAGAAGTAGCCGAGCCTGCCCATCTCCTGGGCGTGCCCGCGGGCCGCCTTGTGCAGCCGCGGGCTCAGCGCCAGCGGCCGATGGCGGAACATGCGCCGGTAGTCGTTGGTGATCGTGAACTGCTCGCGCTCGGCAGCGGACAACGCCGTCATCGCCTTCCGGTCGTAGGCCTCGATGCGCCGCCACTGCCGCAGTTCGGCGAGCTCCGCCGGCGTGCGGCAGAAGTCCTGCACCGACACCCGCTCGCCCGGCGGCAGCGACCGGGCCCAGTCGAGCCCGGCCAGCGCGCCCGGTTCCAGCTCGCCGAGGTCGCGCAGCACCGCCGCCAGCCAGTCGGCGCGATCCAGCTCGTCGGCGAGGCTGGCCGGCACCGACAGCTTCAGCTTGTCGTCCTGCCACACCGCGCGCAGCGCGGCGGTGCGACGGTCGACGTCGGCCTGCACCCGGTTGTACTCGGCGAACTTCTCGGCGCTGACCGCCGGCGGCTTGTACGGGTAGAAGTACTTCTGCTCGTCGTAGATCAGCTCCAGGGCGAACTTGCGCGCCGCGTCCAGGTTGGCCCGCTGCTCGGCCAGCTTGTCGGCCTGCTTCTTCAGCGGCAGACGATCGATGCGCTCGACCTGCGTCCGCAGCTCGCGCTGGAACGCCAGCACCATGGTCTCGAGGCCCTGCGGGCCCTCGGCCAGCAGGTCCTGCACCAATGCCGCCCGTGCCGCGGCGTCCTCGCGCAGAGCCTGCCGGATCCTCGTCTGGACCTTCGGCGCCGTGCTGCGCGCCGCCACCGTGCTGGCGGCGGTGAAGGCGCCCTTCTCCAGCACGTAGCCGCCGGCGCCGGGCTCGCCGCGGCCGCGGGCGATGATCGCGTCGATGCGCTCCTTCAGGCCCGGCTCGCGCTGCAGTGCCGCCGCCAGCACCTGCTCGGCCACCTCCGGGCTCTGGCAGCGATAGGCCAGCACCGCCAGACCGAGCGACGGCGCCGGCGGCAGCTTCGCCTCCCGCCAGAGGTCGGCGATCGCCTGCCCATCCAGGTCCTTCCAGCCAGCGGCGGCAGGCAGGCTGCCGCCGGTGCCCGCGGCCGCCGCGACCAGCCCCGCCAGAAGTTCGAAGTCGTCGGCCTTGCCGCGCAGCCGCAGGGCGAACTGCGGGTCGCGTTCCGCCACCGCCTCGGCGCCCTGCCGGGCCAGGGTCGCCACCGTGGCGAAGTCGCCCCGCGCCTCGGCATCGCGGATCTGCTCGAGGGTGACCCGCAGGCCCTCCAGCGTCGCCCGCCGCAGCGCCTCGCCCGCCGGTGCCGCCACCGGCACCGCCGGCGGACGCGGCCTGGTCGGCGCCATCGCCACCGCCGCCCGCTGCCGCAGGTCCGCCAGCCTCTCGGCCAGCGCCGCGAACTCGCTGCTGCGCGGCAGGGCCGCGCTGCGTTCCTCCAGCAGGGCCAGCGCCGCGGCGACGCCCTCGCCGGACTCGAGCCGCGACGCCTGCCCCAGGATCTCCTGCATGGCCTGCAGTGCGGCCTCGCGCACGTCGGCCAGGGCCTGCTGCACCAGCGCGGCGCCGGTTCCCTCGGTGGCCACCGCCGCGGCGCGCAGCAGGTCGAGGGCCTGGGCGTGGATGCCGTCGCGGCTGAGCCGGCGCGCCTCGGCGACCAGCTCCGCGGTCGCACCCAGGCCCGAGCCAGGGGTGGGCAGGCTGTCGCCCGGCGTCGGCTCGCGACCCGGCTCCGGATCGCCCTGCGCCACCGGGGGCGCCGGCACCGGCGGCGCCTCCTCCACCGCGGGATCACCCACCCGCGCCACCGGGTTCTGCCGCAGGAACTCCGACAGGCCGCCGCGCACGATGCGCGCGGCCTCACGTTGCGCCACCCCCTCCCCGCTGCGCTCCTCGTCCTGCAGCGTGCGGTTGAGCTCGGCGTAGGTGGCGGTGGTCGCCTCCTCCAGCAGCCGCTGCTTCCGCGTCGTCACCGCCGCCTCCACCGCCGCCACCAGGTCACGTTCGGCCTGCAGCACCGCCGCGCGACCGGCATCGTCGCCGGCCCAGGCGCCCTGCAGCCGCGCCAGTTCGGCCCGGGCTTCGTCGAAGCGGCCGACCCGCCGGAGGTTCTCGACCTGGCTGGTCGGCGCCGGCGTGCTCGACTGGGCCTGGAACGCGAACCAGCCGACGCCGCCGAGCGCCAGCAGGGCCAGGACCACCGCCAGCAGGCGGCTGCGGCCGTTGCCGCCACCGGTGGCCCGGGCGCGGGCACGCCCGGCGGCGCGGCTCTCGGCCAGGACGTCGTCGGCGGTGGCCTGCCGCGCCACCGACTGGCCCACCACCAGCACGGCGCGGCCCAGTTCGATGCGATCGCCGAGCTGCAGGCGCTTCTGCGCCACCTCGCCGCCGTTCACCAGCACCGTCGCGCCCGCCAGGGCGACCAGGACCGCGCCGCCGTTCACCCAGTCGATGCGCGCGTGGCGCGGGCGGACGCCGTCCTCGTGGAGCCTGAGGTCGGCGTCGGCCGCGGTGCCGACGGCCAGGGAACGCGGCTCGAGCGGGTGCAGGAAGGTCTGCCCCCGGTCGAGGACTTGAAGGGTGAACATGCGGGTCTGACGAGCTACGGCTGAGGCAGGCCGGCTCGTTCCCCCACCCGGGGTCGCGGCGGAGTCACGAGGGCGCGCATGGTAGCCGGGTGGCCGGGACCGGGGCAATCGCCGGCTGGTCCGGCGGGGCGAAAGGGCCGAGGCCCCTACCCGCCGCGCACCGCCGGCGAGAAGTCCTTCGGACCCACCTCCGGCCCCGCCGCCAGCGCCACCGCCCGCTGCACCTCGTTCTGCAGCTGCCGCACGTTGCCGGGCCAGGGCGCCGCCAGCAGCACCTTCTCGGCCGCCGGCGACAACCGCAGCTCGCGGCCCGCCTTCTTCGCCTCGGCGGCCAGGAACCGCCGCGCCAGCAGCACGACGTCCTCGCCCCGGTCCTTCAGCAACGGCAGCTCCAGCCGCAGCACGTTGAGCCGGAAGAACAGGTCCTGGCGGAACGCGCCCTTCTTCACCCGTTCCTCGAGGTCCTGGTTGGTGGCGGCGATCACCCGCACGTCCACCTTGCGCACCTTGCTGCCGCCGACCGGCCGCACCTCGCCCTCCTGCAGCGCGCGCAGCAGCTTCACCTGCATCGACAACGGCATGTCGCCGATCTCGTCGAGGAACAGCGTGCCGCCGTCGGCGGCGGCGAAGTGGCCCTGGTGGTCGCGCACGGCGCCGGTGAACGCCCCCTTCTGGTGGCCGAACAGGACCGACTCCAGCAGCGTCTCCGGGATCGCCGCGCAGTTCTCCGCCACCCAGGGCCCGGTCCGCCGCGGGCTGGTCTCGTGCAGCGCGCGGGCCACCATCTCCTTGCCGGTGCCGCTCTGGCCGGTGAGCAGCACCGGCGCCTGGGCGGGGCCGAAGCGGCGGATCTTGTCGAACAGGGCCCGCATCGGCGCGCTGCGGCCGAGGATGCCGCAGAAGCCGTCGTCGTCGGCCGCGCCGACCGGGGCGGCGGCGGCCGGCGCGGCCGCCACCCGTTCCTGCACCACGGCCAGGAGCGCCCGCAGCACCGCCGGATCGCCCAGCGCCGCGGCTTCGTCGAGCAGGGCCCGCAGCCGCGCCTCCAGGTCGGCTTGGCTCACCATGCCTCGTCCTCGATCGGCTGCAGGCCGGCGTACTCGAGGATCAGGGTGCGCTCGACGCCGTCGTCGAACAGCACCGAGGCGCGGGCCTGGGCGCCCATGCCGTTCAGCCGGCGCACGACGCCGTCGCCGAAGTGCTCGTGCCGGACCCGCATGCCGACGCCGAGGCCCACCGCCGGATCCTCGCCGTCGGCGGCGCTGCCGACGCTCTCCCAGGAATGCCAGGCCTCCTGCTCCTCGATGCAGTCCTGCGGGATCTCCTTCAGGAAGCGCGAGGCCGGCGCGCGCTGCATGGCGCCGTTCACCATGCGTTCCTTGGCGCTGCCGAGCCAGACGGTCTTGCGACCGCGGGTGAGCGCCACGTACATCAGGCGGCGTTCCTCCTCGAGCCCGTCGCGCTCCTCCAGGGCGCGCATGCTGGGGAACAGGCCGTCCTCGAGGCCGCACAGGAACACGTGGTCGAACTCGAGGCCCTTGGCGGCGTGGATCGTCATCATCTGCACCGCCGGACCCTGTTCGCCGGCGCGGTCGGCGGACGTCAGCAGGGCGACGTGCTGCAGGTAGCCGGCGAGGCCCTCGCCGACCTTCTCGTCGAAGGCGATCACGTCGTTGACCAGCTCCTGGATGTTCTCCTCCCGGGCAATGTCCTCGGGGTCGCCCAGCCCCGTGGCGTAGGCCATGTAGCCGATGCCCTCGATCACCGTCTTCAGCGCCGCGTGCGCGCTCTGCGCCATGGCCGCCTTCGCCGCCCGCAGCACCTTGCCCAGCTCCAGCAGGTTCTGCTGCGCCTTCTTCGGCAGGCCCTGGTGCAGTTCGGGCGCCAGCACCGCCTCGGACAGCGACGCGCCCTCGGCGGCGGCGCTGGCCTTCAGCCGGTCCTGGCTGGTCTTGCCGACGCCGCGCGGCGGCACGTTGACGATGCGGTCCATGGACACGTCGTCGAGCGGGTTGACCAGCACCCGCAGGTAGGCCAGCAGGTCCTTGATCTCGCGTCGCTCGAAGAACGTCAGCCCGCCGACGATGTCGTAGGGCAGGCCGCGGTCCTTCAGCGCCTGCTCCAGCGCGCGGCTCAGCCAGTGGGCGCGGTAGAACACGGCGATCTGGTCGAGCGGCACGCCGCCGTCGCGCAGGTCGCGGATGCCGTCGCCGACCGCGTCGGCCTCCTCGGCGGGTCCGGCGGCGCGGAACCGCACCAGCTTCGCGCCCGGCTCGTTGTCGGTGCGCAGCCGCTTGTCCTTGCGCAGCTTGTTGTTGGCGATCACCTGCTCGGCGGCGCGCAGGATGTTGGCCGTGCTGCGGTAGTTCTGCTCCAGCCGCACCACCGTCGTGCCGGGGAAGTCGTTCTCGAAGTCGAGGATGTTGCGGATCTCGGCGCCGCGGAAGCCATAGATCGACTGGTCCGGATCACCGACCACGCAGACGTTGCCGTCGCTCGGACAGAGCTGCCGCAGCAGGTCGTACTGCACGCGGTTGGTGTCCTGGAACTCGTCGACCAGCAGCCACGGGAAGCGCGCCCGATAGCGCTCGGCCACCTCGGGCTGCTCGCGCAGCAGGTCCAGGAAGCGCAGCAGCAGGTCGTCGAAGTCCATCGCCGCCAGCTTGCGCATCCGCTCCTCGTAGGCGGGGTAGACCTTCTGCGCCACCCGCGCCACGTCGTCGTGGCCGTAGACCGCGTCCGGCGGCCGCAACGCCGCATTCTTCAGCCGCGAGATGACGTGGCCGACGGCGCTCGGCTTCACCCCGGTGCGCTCGAGGCCCAGTTCCTCCATCACCAGCTTGATGCACGAATCGCGGTCGTAGACGTCGTAGATCGAGAAGTCGGCGGGGTAGCCCAGCAGCGACGCCTCGGCCCGCAGGAAGCGCGCGCAGGCGGAGTGGAAGGTGGCGATGCGCACCCAGCCGCCGCCCATCTCCTGCACCCGCCGCGCCATCTCGCCGGCGGCCTTGTTGGTGAAGGTCATCGCCAGGATGCGGCCGGCGGGCACGCCGTCCCGCAGCAGCCGGGCGATCCGCCGCGTCACCACCCGCGTCTTGCCCGAGCCGGCGCCGGCCAGCACCATCAGCGGGCCCTCGCCGTGCCGGACGGCCTGCTGCTGCGCGGGATTCAGGTCGTCGAGCAGGTCGTCGTGCATGGCGGGCGGGCCAGCATAGGCACGGCCCACCGCCGATCCAGGCGGGTTGCACCGCGGGGTTGAGGCCGCACCGCCGCACCGGTACCCTGCGCCATCCAGGAGGACTCCGATGAAGCATGCGATCGTGTTCGCGATCCTCGGCGCAGCGCTGCCGGCGCTGGCCCAGGACGACCCGTTCCCCCGCGAGGGCAGGCCCGAGCAGCGCGCCCAGAAGGACCCGCTCGAGGGCAAGGCGCCGCCGGCGCTCACCGTCAAGGACTGGCACAACACCGACGGCAAGGCCCTCAGCCTCGCCGAGCTGCGCGGCAAGGTGGTGCTGATCGACTTCTGGGGCGTCTGGTGAAGCCCCTGTCGGGGTGCCGTGCCGCACCTCAAGGAACTGGCCCAGAAGCACTGTGACGCCGGCCTGGTCGTCATCGGCGTCCACACCACCAACGGCGGCGAGAAGATGGCCGCGTTCGTGGCCGAGCAGGGGATCGGCTATCCGGTCGCCATCGACGTCGACAACCAGACCACCAAGGCCTTCGCGGTGGACAGCTACCCGGATTACTACCTGATCGACCGGGCCGGCAACCTGCGGGTCGCCGACCTGCAGAACAAGGCCGTGGACCGGGCCGTCGCCGCGCTGCTGGCGGAACCGGCGCCGCCGCAGGATCCCACGCAGGACCCGAAGCAGGACCCCAAGGCGAAGCCCGACGCCGAGAAGCTGTACGCCGACGCCCTGGCGCTCGCGAAGAAGACCGACCGCAAGCTGCTGGTGCACGTGCACGGCCCCGGTTGAGGCTGGTGCGTGCGTCTCGAAGAGTTCTTCGAGAAGAAGGAAGTGGCGGCGCTGCTCGGCAAGGACTTCGTGCTGCAGTCGATCGACTCCGGCAAGCACCAGAACACCAAGGGGCTGCTGGCGAAGATCCGGCCGAAGGCCGGCGGCGGCATCCCGTGGATGGTGATCCAGGACGCCGACGGCGGGACCGTCGTCACCAGCGACGGCCCGAAGGGCAACATCGGCTGCCCCTGGCAGCCCGACGAGATCGCGTACTTCCGCGAGATGCTGGCGAAGGCGCGGAAGAACCTCACCGATGCCGACCTGGACGGGATCGTCCGGGCCAACCAGGCGTTCCGCGCAGAGGTCGAGAAGCGCAAGGTCGAGAAGTAGTCGCGCGCGGGCGGCGGGCTCAGCCGCCGCCCCAGCGCAGCAGCGCGAAGCCGACCACGCGCCCACGGGCGTCCACCCGCACGCCCTCCTTCTGCAGCAGCGCCCGCTGGCGCCGCGCCACGGCGCTGCCCCAGCGCGACACGCCGCCTCGCCCGTCCACCACGCGCCACCACGGCACCTCGCTGCCGTCGGGCAGGGCCGAGAGCGCCCAGCCCACCTGCCGCGCCACCGAGCGCCGGCCCAGCGCCGCCGCCACGTCGCCGTAGGTGGTCACCGCGCCCGCCGGCACCCGCCGGACGCACGCCCACACCTTCTCGTGGAAGCCTGGCCCCACCACCCGCACCGGACCGTGCCGTTCGGGCCGATAGGGACTCATCGCCGGGATCTCACGGGGCCCATGGCGCACGTGATACCGCAACGTCCGCCCGACGCCACCGCCGACCTGCGCCTTGCGGCCCGGCCCGGTGATCACGAGGAGTGGTAGCCTGTCCTGGCCCCGCCGCCCCGCGGAGACCGCCATGTCCCTGCTTCGCTCCCTGCTCTGCTGCCTGCCGCTCTGCACCGCCGGCCTGCCCGCCCAGGGCATCTTCCCGCCGCCGCCGGTCCCCGCCGGCAACCCGCAGACCGCGGCGAAAGCCCTGCTCGGCAAAGCCCTGTTCTGGGACGAGCAGCTCAGCTCGTCGCGCACGGTCGCCTGCGGCACCTGCCACGTGCACGGCCGCGGCGGCAGCGATCCGCGCAGCGCGACCGCCCGGCACCCGGGCCAGGACGGCGTGTTCGGCACCCCCGACGACGTGTTCGGCTCGCCCGGCGTCGTCCGCCACGACGGCAACGGCCACTACGGCGCGGCCCCGTACTTCGGCATCCAGGTGCAGGTCACCGGCCGCAAGGCGCCGAGCGCGATCAACGCCGCCTACCAGCGCGACCTGTTCTGGGATGGCCGCGCCAGCCGGACCTTCCGCGATCCGCTCACCAACGCGGTGGTGCTGCCGAACGGCGGCGCCCTCGAGTCGCAGGCAGCGGGCCCGCCGTTGTCGGACGTCGAGATGAGCCACCTCGGCCGGACCTGGGCCGACATCGCTGCCGACCTGCCGGCGCTCACGCCGCTCCGCCTGGCCGATCAGATCCCGGCCCCGCTGCAGGCCTTCGTGCAGGGCCAGACCTACGCCGGCCTGTTCCAGCAGGTGTTCGGCAGCCCCGGCGTGACGCCGTCGCGGATCGTCATGGCCATCGCCGCCTACGAACGCACCCTGGTGTCGGACCAGTCGCCGTTCGACCGCTTCCTGGCCGGCCAGGCCACCCTGAGCGCCGCCGAGGCCCGCGGCCTGCAGGTCTTCCAGAGCCAGTGCGCGGCCTGCCACACCGACCTGTCGCCGCAGGTGCTCAGCACCGGCCCGGTGCTCGACGACTACCGCAACGTCGGCGTGTCGCAGGTGAGCGCCGACCCCGGCCGCTTCGCGGTGACGCAGAACCCCCTGGACCAGGGCCGCTTCAAGGTGCCGGGCCTGCGCAACGTGGCGCTGCGCGCGCCCTACTTCCACGACGGCAGCAAGCCGACCCTGCAGGCGGTGCTCGACTTCTACGGCCGCGGCGGCGACTTCCACTTCAACCAGGACCCGCTGATCCTGAACATCGTCGGCGCGCTGTCGCCGAGCGACAAGCAGGCGATGATCGCGCTGCTGCAGGCGCTGACCGACCCGCGGGTGGCGAACGAGACGGCGCCGTTCGACCGGCCGCGGCTGTGGAGCGAGGGCGCGCGGGCGCCGGTGACGTGGGGCCAGGGCAGCGTCGGCAGCGGCGGCACGAGCCCGCGGGCGATCGCGGTGGAACCGGGCTTTCTCGGCAATCCGCGGCTGTCGCTCGGCGTCGACCGCACCGCGCCGGGCGCGTTCCACCTGCTGGCCTGGGACGTCGCCGCCAATCCCGCGCCGACGGTGCTGCTCGGACAGAACGTGTATCTGGCCAGCACGCCGAGCCTCGTGTTCGTCGGCATCGGCGTCACCCAGGGCAGCGGCGCCGGCCAGGGCTGGTCGAGCACGACGTTCGCCGTGCCGCCCGCACCGGGCCTCGGCGGCGCCACGTTCTACGGCCAATGGGTGGTGCTCGACGCGCAGGGCCCGAACGGTCTCACGGTGTCGGACGCCTTCGGCCTGCCGGTGTTCTGAGCTACGGGTCGCCGCTCGGATTCTGGGCGATCTGCCAGAGCTGCCGGTAGCGGTCCCGCACGTCCGCGTGCAGTTGCTCGGCGAAGTCCTCCGCGAGGTGGTTCGCCCGGATCAGTTGGATCACATCGGCGTGATCCTGCAGCCGGTCGGCTGTGTACATGCCACTCGCCACCTTCAGCTCCACCAGCGTCGGCAGCGACACCACCTGCCCCACCGGCATCTGCACCGCCACCAGCGCCGGGTCCGGGAACGCCAGCCCGCGCGGCTTGCCATCGCCGGGGTAGCGCCCGGTCACCAGCACGTCCACCGGCACGTTGCACACGACATCGCGCATGTGCCGGCCGCCGGCCACCCGCTCGAGCCAACCGAGCCCAAGGCAGGCAGCCTTGAAGCGTCGCAGGCCGTCCTCGGTCAGCAGCACATCGACATCGCGGGTGACCCGCAGATGACCATGCGCACCCACCGCCAGGCCGCCCGCCACCGCGTACGGAATGCCCAACTCGCGCAACTTCGCCTCGAGGCGGCGCGCCGCCTCCTGGACCTGGGATTGCCCCATGAAGAACCTCGTCGCTTCGGCGAGGGCCTCCTGGTAGCGCTGCCCGATCACGATCGGATCCGAGGACATGACCACATCATGAAGCCCCAGAGGCTGTGGAACGAGGGGGGGCAATCCGGCGAGCCGGCTGCAGGATCCCCGACAGCACCGCCCTCATCCCGATGGCAACAAGGGGGCCCGGATCGGTGGAGAAACCGCACATTCCAGGGCCCGCGCCAGGTCCCCGGCCAGGTCCCCGGGATCCTCCACCCCCACCGACAGCCGCAGCAGCCCGTCGGTGATCCCCGCCCGCGCCCGCGCGTCTTCGCTCATCGACGCGTGGGTCATCGTCGCCGGGTGCGCCACCAGGCTCTCGACGCCGCCGAGCGACTCGGCCAGCGAGAACAGCCGCAGCCGCGCGAGGA
>CAZMGG010000122.1:0-16694 GCA_964565715.1 uncultured candidatus Brocadiaceae bacterium
CCCTGCTCGTCGGCCACCGCGATGTAGAGCGCCAGGATCGGGATCACGGCGCCGTTCATGGTCATCGACACCGACACCTCGCCGAGCGGGATGTCGCGGAACAGGATCCGCATGTCGGCGATCGAGTCGATCGCCACCCCGGCCATGCCGACGTCGCCGGCGACCCGCGGGTGATCGCTGTCGTAGCCGCGGTGGGTGGCGAGGTCGAAGGCGACGCTCAGCCCCTGCTGGCCCTGGGCGAGAGCTTTGCGGTAGAAAGCGTTGGTCTCCTCGGCGGTGGAGAAGCCGGCATACTGCCGCACGGTCCACGGCCGCGTCGCGTACATCGTCGGATACGGACCGCCGAGGAACGGCGGGATGCCCGGCAGCGAACCACGGTGCGGCAGCCCGTCGGCGTCGTCCTGGGTGTAGAGGGCGCGATGCTCGATGCCCTCCGGCGCGCGCCAGACCGGCACGTCGTCGCCGGCGAGGCCCCGCCAGGCGGCGGTGGTGGCGCGATCGAACTCCGGGAAGCCGTAGGGCAGCTGGGTGAAGTCGGGATTCACAGGGGCGGGCACTGTAGGGGACGTGGCGCGCCAGTTCTCTCAGAAGCCGATCCACGACGCCACCAGCAGGGCGCCCGTCGCCACCAGGAACAGCTGCAGCAGCAGCGGCACCGCGAAGCGGGCCCACCGTGCGAACGGGATCCGGGCCAGGGCCAGCATGCCCATCAGCAGGGCGTTGGTCGGCACGATCATGTTCATGAAGCCGTCGCCGGTCTGATAGGCGAGCACCGCGGTCTGCCGCGAGACGCCGCACAGGTCGGCCAGCGGCGCCATGATCGGCATGGTGACGTAGGCCTGTCCCGAGCCCGACGGGATGAAGAAGTTGGTGGCGCTCTGCACGCCCAGCATGCCCAGCGACGCCGCGAACGGCCCGGCGCCGGCGATCAGCCCGGCGATGCCGTGGATCACCGTGTCGATCACCTGCCCCTCGTCGAGCACCACCTGGATCGAGCGCGCCACGCCGATCAGCAGCGCGGTGGTGGTCATCTCGGCGGCGCCGCTGCAGAAGCTGCCGGCGGCGACGTTCGGATGCAGGCGGCCCACCACCGTCGCCGCCAGCGCCAGGCCGAGGAACACCGCCATCAGCTCGTCGAAGTACCAGTCCCAGCGCGCCACGCCGTACACGAACAGCCCGATCGCCAGGCCGAACAGGCCGATCACCAGGAGCCGCGCCGGCGTCACCGCCACGTCCGCCGGCAGCGCGAAGCCCTCCGAGTAGTCGACGTCGGCCACCAGGCTGCGGCCCGGCTCGCGCTGCACCCTGCGGGCGTAGCGGACGATGTGGGCGATGCCCACCGTCAGCGCCGCCAGCATGTAGAGCACGCGGAAGCCCCAGCCCGAGCCCGGCGCCACCCCGGCGATGTCCTGGGCGATCAGCACCGTGAACGGATTGAGTGCGGCACAGCCGTAGCCGACCCCGGCGCCGACGTAGACGATGCCGAGCCCGACCACCGCATCCATCCGCAGCGCCAGGCTGAGCGTCACCAGCAGCGGCACGAACGGCATGTACTCCTCCGCCATGCCGATGGTGGACGAGCCCACCGCGAACAGCAGCGTGATGCCGGCGATCAGCAGCACCGGCCGATCGCGGAAGGCGAGGATGGCGCGACCCAGCAGCGCATCGATGGCGCCGGTGGCACGCAGCACGCCGATCACGCCGCCGACCACGAACACGAAGAAGATGACGTCGGCGGCGGCGGCGAACCCGCGCGGGATGGCGGTCAGCGCCGCGTGCCACGGCAGCGCCCGGGCTTCGGCCACCGGCTGATAGCCGCCGGGCACCACCCGGCTCTTGCCGGGCAGGCTCGCCTTCCACGCCGCCAGTTCGGCGGCACCCGGCGGCGTGCCGGTGCGGACCCAGCGGTCGAGCAGGGCGCCGACGCCCGCCTCGATGTGGGTGCCGGCCCGCCAGGGCTCGCCGGGCGCCGGCCGGCCCTGTTCCCAGCCCTGCACGGTGCCCGGGCCGACGCCGAACAGCCGGCCCACCGCGGCGTGATCGAGCTGTCGTTCGGCGCGGGCCGCCGCCAGCCGCTGCCGCAGCGGCGCCTCGCCCGCCTGCTCCACGTAGGTCGTACCGCGGGACGGCAGCGGCTCCCGTTCATAGCGGCCCTTCGGCAGCGCGTAGGTCAGCACCTGACCGAGCACCACCATGGCGAAGATCAGGACGAGCGAATGCGGGAAGCGGCTCGGCTGGTTCACCGGCCCATGATGACGCAAGCGGCGCCGCCGGGCGACGCCGATCAGTCGCCGATCCGCACCCGCAGCGCCGCCGAACCGGCCAGCGCGCTGCCCTGCATGGTCCAGCCCTGGGCGTGGACCAGCAGCCCGCGCAGGGCCAGATCCGCCGGGATCGGGGCGGCGACGCTGGCCAGCCCCGACGGCAGCGCGACCGTGAACGCCGTGGTGCCGTTGCCGACCAGCGCGGTGCAGCCGTTCGGCATGGGATTGGCCGCGGCCTGCAGATCGACCACCAGCAGGAACGGCGCCGCCGCCGGCAGCACCGCGGTGAAGGCGAAGCCGGGCGTGCCGATCCGCGGCACGCCGCGATGGCTCAACCGCGGCACCGGCTGGCCGCAGCCGACGCCGATGGTCTCGCTGCCGGCGGGCACGATCGCCAGGACGCTGGTGCGGTCCCGGCTGATCGCCTGCAGCGTGCCGCGCACGGGGTCCAGCTCGAAGGTGAGCGGGTCGTTCCACGGCGGCGGCAGCGCGAACCAGCCCCGACCGGGCAGCCACGCCGCGCTGGCGCCGGCGCCGGTCGTCGCGTCACGGCCGAGGACCACCGGCGCGCCGGTGGTCGGGTCATAGCCCATGTGGAAGCCCGACGTCGGGCTCATGCCCGGCACCGGCGGCGCCTCCGGCTGCCACGCGCCGTTCCAGCGCCACAGCTCGATGCTCTGCCCCACCCCCTTGGCCGCCATGATGTCGCCGGTGCCGGACAGCATGGCCACCATGCGGGTGCTGCCGCCCGGCGGTGCCACCGGCGTCGTCAGTTGGACCCACTGGCCGGTGTTCCAGCGCCAGGTGTCACGCAACTCCTGCTGCCTTGCATCGAAGCCGCCGTGCAGCAGGACGCCGCCGCCATTGAGGTCCGTCGCGAGACCGTGGCCGTAACGTGCCGGCGGCGCCACCGCCGCCGACAGCAGGGTCCAGGTGCTGCCGTCCCAGCGCCGCGTCTCGGCGTTGACCGGCAGGGGGAACTGGAGCCAGCTGCTCAACCCGCCGAACAGGACGCAGCCCTGGCCGTCGTGGGCGAACCCGGAGCCCATCACCAGAGGCGGCGCGGCGCCGACGCGTTGCCAGCCCATGCCGTCGCCTTCCCATGTGCCGGTCTCCGTCACCCGCACGGTGCGCAGGCGGACCCAGTCCATGGCGCTCTGCAGGGGTGCCGGGGCCGCCTCCTGCACCACCTGCCAGTCGGCGCCGGTCCAGCGCCATTGCCGGCCCTGCAGCTGCCCGCCGAGCATCAGGAGCTGGCCGCGGCTGCGGTCGAAGACCAGGTGGAAGTCGTCCGCCTGCGGCACGTTGGTGGGACTCTGCACGGTCCAGCCGCTGCCATCCCAGAGCGACGTCAGCCGCCCCGCCATGTCGAACAGGACCATCTGACCACGGCTCTCGTCGTAGCCCAGGGCGTCCGACGCGAACACCACGCCGCCGTTCGTCCTCAGCGCCGACGGCAATGGCCACGTCCGCCACGCCGTGCCGTCCCATTCCCAGGTGGCGCCGTGGTGGGACGTGCCGCGCTCACCCACCAGCACCAGCCGCCGTCGCTGCGGATCGGCGGCGTAGAGCCCGCGCAGCCCGGCGGGGCGGTTGGTGGCGAGCGGCTGCCAGCCGCCGTTGCGCCAGGTCCAGCTGGCGGTGCCGGTGACGGCGGTGTCCATCAGCAGCAGCGAATCGAGGGCAGGGTCGGCGGCCAGGGCGCAGGGCCAGGTCGGCGCGGGGCCACGGTCGTGCCACATCTGCCCGTCCCAGCCCATGGTGCGGACGTTGCCGAAGCTGCCGATGTCCATGATCACCACCACCTGACCGCTGTGTCGATCGAACACCGGCCCGGTCCGGTGCGTCACCAGCGTCGCCGGTACCAGGCCAGCCTGCGCCCAGCCCAGCCCATCCCATTCGTACACGATGCGGCCGCTGAACATCACCGCCCGCAGCCGGTGCGGGTCATAGGCGACCCCGTTCAGGTGGTCGGGATCGGGATTGGGCGTGCGGTCGACCCAGGCCTGGGCGGGGAGGCCGCCGTGCGGGGCCAGGGACAGGAACAGGGCGACGGCGAGACCGGACGGTGCGCTGGCAGGCGACATGGGCAGGCTCCGCGGGCAGGGGGTCGGAGGGGCAGCGCAGGATAGCTGCCGGCCGCCCGAGGTAACCCCGCCGGCCCGGCCATCGCACCGGCCCTTCGCCACCGCCCCGCGGCCAGGACCGGTTCCCTGCCGATCCAGGAGGCGGAAATCCCGCATGACGCCCACCGTCGTCGATCGCCGCGTGCTGGATGGCTGGCCCGCCGAACTGGCGGCGCTGCCGTTCGGCAGCCCCGAGTTCAAGGCCGCCAACGCCCGGCTCGCCCTCGAGGACCAGGAACACTGCTCGCCGGTGGCCCGCGCCATGCCCACCTGGATCAACCTGACCAGCACCACGGTCTGCAACCTGCGGTGCTTCATGTGCAACCAGGCGCTCGACCCGGACATGCCCAAGCTGATGATGGACGAGGATGTCTATCAGAAGGTCGTGCGCGAGCTGTATCCCTACGCGAAGACCATGCAGCTCTCGGCGTTCGGCGAGCCGCTGATGACGCCGAAGATGGGGCAGAAGCTCGACGACCTCGAGCGCTGGGGCCTCAAGCTGGAGATGGTCACCAATGGCACCCTGATGATGCGGGAGTCGCAGTTCCGCGAGCAGCTCCTGCGCTGCCTGGAGCTGGTGACCTTCTCGATGGACGGCGCCACCAAGGACACCTACGAGTCGGTGCGCCACGGCGCCGCCTACGACGAGGTGGTCGGCAACATCACGCGCTTCGCCGACAAGCGGCTGGAGCTGCCGGTGGCGCAGCGTCCGCGGATGAACTTCAACTACATCCTGATGAAGCGGACCGTCGCCGAGGCGCCGCGCTTCGTCGAGATGGTGAAGCGGTGGGGCGGCGACGAGATCGTCTTCAACCACCTGGTGACCTTCCATCCGAGCCTGGTGGGGGAGTCGCTCAACTACTGCCGCGCCTACGCCAATGAATGGCAGGCGCGGACCCGCGAGGTGGCCAACGCGCTGGGCGTGAAGATCTCCATCCCGCCGGACTTCGCCGATCTGCGCGATCCGGAGCTGCCGGGGACGGCGGTGGTTGCGCCGGTGGCGGCCGCTGCGGCGCCGGCGCCGCGCAAGGCCCAGCCGCGGCCCTGCGGCCCGCCGCCCATCAAGTGCTGGTTCCTCTGGCAGCGGGTCTACATCTCGCCGATCGGCGACGTGGTGCCGTGCTGCGTGGCGGGCATGCCGAACTTCGGGCAGATGCGGGACACGCCGTTCTGGGACATCTGGAACGGGCCCACCTACCAGGACTACCGGCGGCAGGTGTTCACCAGCGCGCCGATGGGGAAGTGCCGGACCTGCTACCTGATCTGGCCGAACGCCGAGCTGGCCGGGACCGAGGGGTTCGAGTACTGAGCGCGCGGGCCCGGCGAGGGCCCCGGCGGCGGACGGTGCTGGTCGCGAGCGCCAGCCCCGGGTAGTCTCCGCTCCTCGCGCAGGCCGGATCCTCGCCGCATCGACGGGGACGCCTGCGCCCGACGAGGAGATGGTCCATGCGGCGTCGATGGAACCAGGCGGTGCTGGTGGCGGCGATCCTGCTGTCGCTCCCGGGTGTTCGTGCGTTGGCACAGGTTGGTTGGGAGCCCCTGCGACCCGACCCCAATCGCCGATCCCAGGGAGGCGACTACTATGCGTATCACCCGGGGCTCGACTGCATCCTGCTCATCGAGCAGAGCGTGACCAAGGGCCTCCCGTACTCGAGCTGCTACTACTACCCGAGTGGTTTCTCCCTGAACTACCTCCGGGATGGCGTCGCCTTCCATCGCGCCTCCAACCAGCTCATCGCAGTGAACTACGCCAGCACGGCCCGTTGGAGCGGGACGGCCTGGGTGACCCTGGCGACCCACAACCCTGCTCTCCGGGTTCACCGGGTGGCCGCCCATGCCGGGCGGGGCACCGTGATGGTGTTCGGCGGAACCGACCAGGCCAACCTCGACAACAACAACCAGCTGTACGAATGGGATGGCGTCCGCTGGCGCCTTGTCCCCACCACGGTGCGGCCGCCGCTGGCCTGGGACATCGGTGGCGAGTGGATCTACATGGGGATGGCCTACGATCCCCGGCGGGACAAGCTGGTCCTCTGCGACTACGGCTACTACGACTGGAACTACAGCCGGATGAGCGTGGTTCTGCCGCGGATGTGGGAGTGGGACGCCGCCAGTGGTTGGGTCAACGTCCCGGTGCAGGGCACCAGTACCCAGCAGGCGAGCCTCTACTACGACACCCGCCGGGGATCGCTGATGCGCGTCGATGGAACGGGGCTGGTCTCGGAGTGGCGCGGTGGACCAGCCTGGCAGTCACGGCTGACGGCATCGTTCCAATACGTCAGCCAGCGCGGCGTGTGGCATCCGCGTCACGGTCGCTACTACACGGACATCTACTTCCCGAGCATGTCGCCGTACTACAACGGCACCTACCAGACCTACCACCTCGGAACCATCGACGAGGCTGGGTTCGAGAGTCTGGGCCTGGGCTGCCCGGGCGCCCTCGGCCAGCCCAGCCTGGGTCTCACCCGGGAATGGACGCGGGCCTGGATGGGGCAGTCGCTGTCGATCGACCTCACCAATCTGCCCCAATCGACGGGCCTGGTTGCCGTCGGCTGGTCCGGTCGGCGCACTGGCGGGGTGAACCTGCCGCTCGGTCTCGCGCCCTACGGGATGCCGGGGTGCTCGCTGCGCGTCGCGCCGGACGTCATCTACGCCGTCTCCGGGAGCGCCGGCACCGCCACCCTGACCATGCCCGTGCCGATGAACAACGCGCTGCTCGGCGTCGCCGTCTACCAGCAGGGCTTCGCGTTCGATCCCGCCGCCAACGCCGCCGGACTCGTCGCCAGCAACTCGGTGCGTCACACCGTAGGCAGGCTGTGACCGCCATGCACCGTGTCCCTCTCCTCGCGTTCCTGCTCCTGGGGACGCCCGTCGTCGCCGCCCAGGACGCGGCTCCCTCGCCCGAGGAGCAGCTCCGCGGCAAGCTCGCCTCGCCGTTCCTGACCCACGCGCCGTGGCTCACCGATTAGGACGCCGCCCGCGGCAGGGCCCGCGCCGAGGACCGCCTGATCCTCGGCTACTTCACCACCGCCGGGTATTGAACGCCGTGCAAGGCTGCCGAGAGCGGTCCGCTCTCGGCCGACTGGTTCCCGACGCTGACCCGGGACCTGGTCCTGTTCTGCCACATCGAGTCCCAGGTCCCTGGCCGGCCGCACCCGGATCTGCGCAAGGAGAAGAAACTCACCGGCCTGCCGAGCCTCGCCTTCCTCGATGCGGACGGCGGAGTGCTCGTCACGGTGCCGTGGAACGATCGCACCGAGGAAGGCCTGCGCCGGCACCTGCAGCGCGCCCGCGATCACGTGACCTGGCGCATGGCCGGGCCCGACGACAAGGGCGCGGCGGCGCGGCTGCTGCTCCTGCGACTGGAGGAAGGGCAGCTCGAGCAGGCGGCGGCGCTGGCGATGGCCACGGCGGCGGCGCCGATCGCCGACCCGGAGCTGCGCGGAGCGATCGACGCACGGCTCGTCGACCTCGACGTGTCGACCCGCCTGCGGGTCGTCGGCCAGAAGGATCGCCACACGCTCGGGCCCGCGTTCCTCAGGATCCTGCGCCAGGGTCCGAAGCCCAGCGTCCACGTCTCCCGCGGGCTCTACTATGCGGTCCTGGAGTGGGCGGAGAAGGAAGGCGACGTGGCCGCGTTCGGCGAGGGGCTCACGGCCATGGAACAAGCGCTGCAGGCCACCGATCCGGATGCCCCCTGGGTGGCGCCGCTGCTGGACCGCTACCGGGCGACCCTGGTCCGGCTGCGCGAGCGCGCCGGGCGCTGATTTGCGCCCGGCATCTTGCCGCGGCGTCGGCGCCGCTGCTCAATCCCCGGCATGGTGACCCTCACCGCGTTGTGGCTGCCGATCCTGCTGGCGGCCGTGTTCGTGTTCGTGGCCAGCTCCGTGATCCACATGGCGCTGCCGATCCACAAGGGCGACTACCAGAAGATGCCCAACGAAGAGGCGGTGCTCGAGCAGATGCGCAAGCTCGGCGTCGGTGCCGGCCAGTACATGTTCCCGATGTGCAGCAGCATGAAGGACCTGGAGACGCCGGAGATGAAGGCGAAGCTGGCGCAGGGCCCGGTGGGCACCCTGATCGTGCGCGGTCCCGGCGGCATGCAGATGGGCCGCTCGCTGCTGCAGTGGTTCCTGTTCTGCATCGTGGTCAGCGTGTTCGTCGCCTACATCACGGGGCTCGGCCGCGGACCGGGTGCGGATGGCGTGTTCCGGATGGCCTCGGCGGTGGCCGTGCTCGGCTACGCGTTCTCCAGTGTCTGCGACTCGATCTGGAAGGGGGTGAGCTGGGGCACGACCTGGCGCTTCGTGTTCGATGGCGTGGTCTACGGCCTCGTCACCGGCGCGACGTTCGCCTGGCTGTGGCCGGCGCCGTCGGCGATCTGACGCCGCCGATCAGGTCCGGCCCAGATACGGGCACGGATTGATCGGGCTCACGCAGGCTGCGTGCGGCACGCCTGCGGCGGTGCTGCGGCGGACGTCCTGCAGCAGCTCGCCGTTCCAGATCTGCCAGATCGACTGCCGGTCGAGGTGGCCGACCGGGCGCGCCTGCCAGCAGCAGTTGAACACGGTGCCGTCGACCTGCACCAGGAGCGAGTCCCAGGGCTTCGGGCAGAAGAACGCCTTGGTGTCGATCGGCGCACCGGCGTGCCGGCGGGCCTCGTCGGGCACCGCCAGGCGGCGCCGGCCGCTCATGTGCAGGTCGACGCCGAGCGCGGCGGCGAGCGCGAAGCCCTCCTCGACGCAGCGATCGTGGGTCGCCGGGTCGTTCTCGCAGTGCTGCGCCTTGTAGTCGAACCACTGGAAGCGGTAGTCGGCGCCGTGGTTCATGTGGAAGATGTGCGCCACGTCGGCGCCCAGCTCGTGGCAGAGGCGCACGAAGGCCGGCACGTCGGTGACGTTCTCCCGCATCAGGCACATGTTGAGCCCGATGCGCGGACGCTGGCGGCCGCGGCGGTCGCGCTCCTCACGCAGCCGGCGGATGTTGCCGATCGCCTTGTGGAAGTCGTTGTGGCGGATCCTGCGGAAGGTCTCCGGCGTGCCCGCATCCAGCGAGAAATCGATCAGCGCCACGTCCTGGTCGAGCACCCGGGCGATGCGGGCGTCGTTGAGCAGCAGCGCGTTGCTGACGAAGGCGACGTCGGTGCCCTCGTCGCACCAGCGGACGGTGTCGAACAGGTGCGGGTTGGCCAGCGGCTCGCCGATGCCGTGCAGGGTGACGCGCTGGGTGCGGCGCACGAACGGCGCCACCCGCTCGATGTGGTCGCGGCTCAGGTGGCGGGCGTCGTCGTCGAGCCAGCCGTGGGCCGGATCGACGTGCTTCCAGCACTGCACGCAGGGCGGGTCGATGTTGCAGATGTTGGTCGACGCCACCTCCATCATGGTCGGCGTGCTGTCGAGCACCGTGGCGCGGGCGGCCAGCTCCTCGGCGTTGCGGGCGGCGTTGGCGACGGCGCCGAGCGCAAACGCGTCGTGCAGGTCCGGCAGCAGGAGGTGCTGGTTGATCGCGGCCAGCATGGCGCGGGCGAAGCCCGACTCGGGCTCGGCGCGCAGCGCCTGCTCGTAGCAGGTCTTGGCCTGGTCGCGTTCGGCCAGGAGCTGGTGCAGCAGGCCGCGGCGGCAGAACGCGGCGGCGGAGTCGGCGCCAGCGCGCAGGCGTCCGATGCTGTCGGCAAGGGTCCGGCGGGCCCTGTCCGGCGCCAGTTCCAGCATGCGCACCAGCAGGTTGCCGGCGGCCCGGTAGCGGTCCGCCCGCAGGTGCAGGGCCGCCAGCAGCGCGATCGACTCGTAGTCGCCGGGGTTCCGCGCCACGGCGTCGGTGTGCGCCTTCTCGAGGCTGATGGCCGGCAGCGCATCACCACCGGTGAGCGCCCGCAGGTTGGCACGGGCGTCGGCATGGTCCGGCCTGGCGCGCAGGGCCGCGCCGAGGTGGGCGAGCGCGCGGCCGCGGTCCCTCGCGTCCTGGTAGAGCACCGCGAGGTCGTTGTGCGCATCGGCGTCGTCGGGCTCCAGGTCGAGGGCGTCGTGCAGGACGGCGCGGGCCAGCGCCGCGTCGCCGGCCAGCGCCGCCGTGCGCCCGAGCGCGGCCAGGAAGCCCGGCTCCTGGCGGAAGTCGGCGCGCCGCGCCGCCAGCGCATCGACGGCGGCCATGGCCTCGCCCTGCTGGCAGAGGATGCGCGCGAGCGTGCGGACCGGCGCCGAGCTGGTCTTCGCCAGTTCGTTGGCGCGGGTGGCGAAGCCGTGCGCCAGCGGCAGGTCGCCCTGGGCCAGCAGGGCCTCGGCGGTCCGGGTCAGCAGCGCCACGTCGTTGGGGCGCTGCCGCACCGACGCCATGAGTTCGTCCAGACCGATCGCCTCGGCCGTCGCCCCTTCGTCCTGCATGCCGGTGCTATCGGCATTTGCGGGCGCGCCACCGTGCCCCGTGGCCGAGGTTGGCCGTGGGGAGGCGAGGGCGATCGTAAATATAGTGATAGCAGATGGTTACGGATTCATCGCCGTCACGATCACCGATCCGGCCAGGGTCGGGTCACCGGACGCCAGGACGCCCGCACAGAGGACCCGCAGGCTCGGCTGCAGCCGCAGTTCCTGCGTGCTCTCGCCGATCCGCAGCATCACCGGTTGCCGCAGGTCGACCAGCCGCGCGTCCAGCAGGGCGGTGACCGCGGTCCGTCCGGTCAACTGCACCGTCAGCGTCTGGCCAAGGAGCCGCGCGTCGACCCGCTGTCCCTTGCCCGGCGCGTCTGCCCGCAGCCAGTAGTGATGATCGACCACCGGATCGGTCAGCTCCCAGTGCAGGTCCTTCGGCATCGCCACCCGCGTCTTCGGCAGCAGCTCCGCCAGCAGGTCGCGGTCGGGCAGCCCGGTGTGGCCGTTGTCGGCGACCAGCCGGAACGCGAACGGATACTGCCCGGGATGCGACTTCTGCAGATCCTGCAGCAGTCCCTCGAAGCGCTGGCAGCGCTCGGCGCGGCCGTACGCGGTGTCCTTGCCGCCGACCATGAACGTGAACGGCAGGCTGTGCAGACCCACCGGCGAGGTCTCGCCATCGGTGGGCGCGCTGGCGCTGGCATGCACCGCGGCGAAGCGATCCGGCAGCTTGGGGCCGATGGCGAAGGCGCCGTAGCCGCCGTGCGAGTAGCCGATGGCGAACACCTTGTCCGGGTCCACCTCGGCGCACACCACGAACTGCCGGATCAGCCGTTCGATCACCGGATAGGCGTAGTCGGTGTAGAAGCCGTTCCACTCGTCGGTGGGGGCGCGCAGCGCGCAGTAGAGGTAGCCGCCCGCCTGCGGCTGATCCCGGTAGTAGATCTGCATGTGTCGCCACTGCTGGTCGTTGACCCTCTTCGGTACGCCGCCGCCGCCGTGCATGGCGATCACCAGGGCCCAGCCGCCCGCCGGCTTCTCGCCCACCTGCTTCACGGTGAACGGACTCTCCTTGCCGCCGGCCCGCACCCGGCCCGCGGCGTGGTCCTCGCGCAGATCCGCGTGCGGCAGCGTCACGAAGGCGCGGAACGCCAGGGCCCGCAGCCGCGCGTCGCCCGCCGCGGTCAGCAGCTCGGCGTCCAGGTTGCGGTCGAAGGCGAAGTCGGCCCGCTCCGCCTCGCCGGCCAGGTAGAAGCGCTGCATCTGCGCCAGCAGCGCCGCGTCGCCGCTGCCCGCCGCCGCGTCCTGCGCGTAGCGCCCGGTCACCTCGACGCCAGGCACCGCGAAGCCGCCGCGCCACGGCAGCGGGAAGCGCGCGCCGGTCCGGCGCCAGCAGGCGGCGAAGATGCCCTCCCGCGGATCGCCCGGCACCGCCGTCTGTGCCCGTTCGGCGAACCAGGCCCGATCCAGCCCCTGCGGATCCGGCTCGGCGGCGCCCAGAAAGCGCCACCGCTGCCCGTCCCACACCTCGACCCAGGTGTGGTTGCCGCCGCTGCCCGGCCACGAGCCGATGCCGCACAGCCGCGCCGGCACGCCGACGCTGCGGCAGGCATCGGCCAGCAGGATCGACAGCCCGGTACACGAGGCGAGACCCTGCTCGATGCTCTCCGAAGGGCTCTGGTTGGCCTTCCGTCGCTTGGTCGAGTACTTCACCCCGAGCAGCGGGAACAGCTTCTCGTTCAGCGCCATCGCCGCCGCGCCCGGCGTCGTGCAGCCCTGCACCAGCGGCAGGCAGCGCGCCCGCAGGTCTGCGCGCCACGCCTCCCGCGTCTCGTCGATCTGCGCGTAGGGCAGCACCCAGTCGAGGAACACGTCGTCGGGCACCTGCCACGGTGCCGCCGCCCGCGCCGCGTGCGCCAGCGCCACGTCCGCCAGCAGGAACTCGGCGCCGAGCGTGCGCAGGTCCTGGTCGGGCATGTGCTCGATCAGGAACGCCATGGCCGGCCGTTCGGCCGCCGGCACCTCGGCCAGCGCTTGCTCGAGCTGCGCGCGGTTCTCGCCGGCCCGCAGCAGGGCCTGCTGCAGGGCGTCCGCAGGTGCGGCCTTCTCCTGGGGGACGGGTTCCTGGGGGAGGAGGGCGGCGAGGGCACAGGCGAGCAGCGTCAGCATGGCGTGATTCCGAGTCCGGGGCGATCCAAGGTGCTCAGCATGCCATCCTGCAGGGCGAAGCCGCCAGCGGCGAAGTCCGCGGCCAGGTCGAGGCTGCCGTCGAGGTCGAGCCAGCGGGTGGCGGGGCTGGCGAACGCCGCGTGCAGCACAGCCGCGATGCCGACCCGGCTCTCGTCCATGCAGCCCCACATCAGGCCGAGGCCGTGGTGCTGCGCGACGGCGGCGATGCGCAGCGCCGGCGCGATGCCGCCGCACTTCATCAGCTTGATGTTGCAGCTGCCGAAGGGCCGCGGTGGGCGCGCCAACGCCGTGGCGTCGGCTTCGTCGTGCAGGCTCTCGTCGGCGCAGAGCCGGGCCCGGTCGGCTTCGGGCAGGGCGCGTTGCTGGTGGCTCTGGTCCCGCGGCAGCGGCTGCTCGACGAACTCGAGGTCGAGGTCGGCGGTAGCCTGCAGGAAGCGGCGCAGCCCCGGCAGGTCGTAGCCGGTGTTGGCGTCGACGCGGAGGCCGATGTCGCGGCCGACCTGCTCGCGCAGCCGGCGCAGCCGTTCGAGGTCCTGCTCGAGATCGTCGCCGACCTTGACCTTCAGCACGCGGAAGCCGCGGGCGGTGTACTCGGCGGCCTCGGCCAGGGTGGCCGCGAGGTCGCGGATGCCGATGGTGATGGAGGTGGGGAGGGTGTGGTGGGCGCGGCCCAGCAGGTCCACGAGCGGGCGGTCGTGCTGGCGGGCCCAGAGGTCGTGCAGGGCCATGTCCAGCGCGGCGCGGGCGGCCGGCGTGCGCGACAGGTGGGTGGCCAGCGTGCGCAGCAGCGGGAACGGCGGATCGGCGGCAGCGCCGAGCACGAGGGCGGGGGCTTCTTGGGTGAGCGCGTCGGTGCAGGCCGCGAGGGTCTCGCCGGTGATCTCCGGCACGGGACTGGCGGCGCCGAGCGCGACTGCGCCGGTGTCGGCGCGGAGCGTGACCTTCAGGATGGTGACGTGCTCGGTGCTGCGCCCGGCGATGGCGTATGGCCGGGTGAGCGGGACGGCGACGGGCTCGGCGTGGAGGGCGGTGATCTTCATGGGCCGGCGGGGACGGGACCTTGCCATCGGTCGACGGGCAGGGCGTCGCCCCGGATTGCACCTGGGTGTGTGCTGGAAGGGAAGTGCGCGGGCCCGGCCGTTGCGTGTGGGGGAGTTGACGGTTGTCAGTGGGGGTGCCTAGGCTTCCACGCACTCGCCCAAGAAAGAGGAAAGAACCATGCTCGCCAAGCCGTTGCTCGCTCTCAGGCTCTCAGGCTCTCAGGCTCTCAGGCTCTCAGGCTCTCAGGCTCTCAGGCTCGTTCCTGCTGGTGCTCGCCTTCGCGGTCTACGCGGAACCCATTCGGGCCCAGGCCACGGCGAAGCCGTCCCTGACCTACCCGGCCCCGGACACCTTCCACCTGTCGGGCCCCACGCGGTACGACCACAACAGCTTCGAGGCTGATCCGAGCTTCGCCTCCAAGACGATGGCCGTGATCCTGCCCGGGCCAGGCCCGACGTATCCGCCGCCGGGCACGACGATGACGCCTTGGACCTGGAGCGGGGGCGGCATCGCCGGCTCTCTCTCGGCGATCACGGCGAGCGGTGGTCCGCCGCATGGGGACTTCGCAGCGTTCCTGCAGTCCTCGGCTGCCACAGGCCCGGTGGGCTTCGCCTTCGATCACAAGATCCCCGGCTCGGTGGGCCGGATCTGGCGCATCGCGTTCCAGGCGGCGCAGCGCCACAACGGGCCGAACCTGCCCCACGACAGCCAGACCGTCCGGATCACGGTCCACATGCCGACGCAGGGCGGGGCCGACATCATCGAGACGATCTACGACGATCCGATCCGCGACGATGTCTACCGCAAGCACCTGACACGACCGTTCGTGGCGGTATCGGACGTCATCAAGATCCAGTTCGAGGGCATGGCGCAGGGGACTGCCTCGCAAACCGCCTTGATCGATCTGGTGGAACTCCGCGAGGTGCTGCCGTGGAATGAGCAGAACACGTGGATGAACAACGCGGTCCCGGGGAGCAACACCAATGTGTCGATCCCGGCAGGGTCGTCGGTGGGTGTCGTCAGCGGAAACGCGAATTCGATCGATGTGCTGGGTGAACTGCTGGCCCTGGAATCGACGCTGGATGGACACCTGACGACGAGGCACCTGCATGTGCATGGTCCGGGAAGCTGGTTCCAGGTCGGAACGGCAGGACGACCGTTCCAGACCACGTTCTGGCTGATGCTCGACGACGACAACCAGGGCATGGGGCATGCGATCAACTCGCTGCTCGTGGACGGCCACGGGGTGGCGGACATGCACGGCCGCAAAGCGACGAGCTGGCTGCGACTCGCCCAGAGCGTGCAGCCCTCCGCGAACCAGATCGTGCTCGAGAGCATGCCCGTCGGCTGGCAGGCCGGCGACGAAATCGTCATCGCCGCTTCGGACCGCGACTTCAACCACGCCGAGGCACGGGCGATCCAGGCCATCCAGCCTGGGCCGAACGGTACGGCGCAGGTGACCCTGACCTCCGGGCTGAGCCATGCCCACTGCGGGGTCCGTCAGAACGTGCAGGCGCCGAACCGCACCTTCGTGCTCGATCAGCGGGCCGAGGTGGGACTCCTGAGCCACAACGTGAAGGTGCAGAGTGCGCCTCGCTCGACGATGTCGGTGCCTCGTCTTGGTGGGCACATCATGATCCGGGCGACCGGGGTGGATCTCACCGAAGCCGGATTCGGCCGGTTCTCATGCGTCGAACTGGCGGACCTCGGCCGGGAGCAACAGCGAGGCCACTACCCGATGCACTGGCACATGCTGTTGGGGGCGGGCAAGGGCCAGTACATCAAGGACTGCAGCATCCGGAACTCCAACCTGCGCGCCATCGTGGTGCACGGCACCGACCATGTGTTGGTGGAGGGCAACGTGGTGCACGAGCATCTCGGGCACGGGATCTTCCTCGAGGACGGCAGCGAGCAGTGGAACGTGTTCCGCAACAACCTGGTGCTCGGCAGCCGCCGGCCGGGACTGGGCAAGGGCGTGCTGCCGAGCGACGAGAGGCCGCTGAACATGTTCCAGAACAGGTCGCCAGCCTCGTTCTGGATCGCCAATCCGCACAACACGTTCGTCGGCAACGTGGCGGCCGGCGGCGAGGGCGTGGGGTACTGGTTCGCTTTGGCGGATGCCCGCATGGGGCTCTCCCTCTCCATTCAGGCTGCGCGAACCTACTTCTTCGGCCGGCCGGCACCCTACGAACAAAGCCTGATTCAGTTTGATGACAATTCGTGCCATAGCAACTGGATCGGTCTGGATGTCCATGATGGTGTAGAATCCGACGATACGCACCCGGACTTCGAGAAGATCAGAACCAACGAGACATGGAAGCCTGTGGGCGGTCCGCAGCCCATGCATCGCTTCATTGCATACTCATGCAACGTGGGTGTTTATACGGGCGATGGCGACACCAACATTGAGTTCCATCACACGGTGATCGCCGACACCAACCGTGCCCTGGCATTCGCCTCGCACGATGTCGTCAAAGACTCGTTGATAGTGCGCGACTCGGGCAACGGCTTGTGGACCGGCCTGTCTCCCGAGTTCTCCTACGACCCGGCGATGGCGCTGCTCCTCTACGACGGCGCCGCACGCCTTGATACGGTGCACCTGGCAGGGTTCGCTCCGCCCAGCACCCTGCCGATGCCAACCACGCCGCCGGGCTTCTACAGCGCATTCTGGGGCGTTGGAGCCGCCCGCCGGCGGACCGATGTGCGGA
>CAZMGG010000123.1:0-16622 GCA_964565715.1 uncultured candidatus Brocadiaceae bacterium
GTTCGTCACCAACACCGAACGGCTGGCCAGGGGCATCGAGCAGAAGGCGGCCAACGCCATCCTGATCAAGGTCAACCAGATCGGCACCCTGACCGAGACCCTGCGGGCCATCGAGATGGCGCACAAGGCGGGCTTCCGGGCGGTCATGTCGCACCGCTCGGGCGAGAGCGAGGACAGCACGATCGCCGACCTGGCGGTGGCCACCGGCACCGGCCAGATCAAGACCGGCGCGCCCTGCCGCAGCGATCGGGTGGCCAAGTACAACCAGCTGCTGCGCATCGAGGAGCAACTCGGCGGCAGCGCCCGCTACGGGATCTGAGTCGCTCTGGCTGGACTGCGGCGCCGGTGTGGCTAGCCTTCCGGCCTGAGCGATGGCCAAGCCCGCGCCGCAAGCCGACGAGCCCGGAATGCCCCAGGCGAGCAACTTCCCGACCTGGGTCGCGGTGGGCAGCCTGGCCGCGGCGATGCTGGTCTTCTTCGGCAGCACGGTGCCGGCGCTGCGTGAGCGCGACGGCCTGCGGGCCGACCGGCAGGCCCTGCAGGACCTGCGGCTGCGCTACGAGACGGCGATCGCCCACCTGAAGCCGGGCACGCCCGCCGACGAGGACTGGCAGTCCCTGCTGGTGGCGATCGATCGGTTGAGCTGGACGCCGGCCGAGCTGCTGCGGCACTACCCGGAGCCCCGGCCGTTGGCTGGCGCACCGGACACACTGCCCGACGCACCGCCCGGCCCACCTCCTGACGGCAACGAGCCGGGCACCGGCCGCTGAGGCCGCAGCACGCGCCAAACGCAACCGGCCGCACCCCGAGAGGCGCGGCCGGTTGCCGTTGGATCGTCGCGCCGGCTGCGCCAGCGCCGAATCAGACGCCGCCGATCAGACGTTGCCGATCAGCAGGTCCAGCGCATTGCTGGTGATGCCGCCCAGCGCGTTGATGCCCGGCACCAGGCAGGACGACTGCGTGTAGACGTGCACGCCGACCCAGCTCGGATCGTTGGGCACCGTCACGTTGTTGGTGACCGACGGGCCGCCGAACAGGATGTGCGCGACGTCCAGACCCACCAGCTGGTAGCAGCCGGGCATGCCCATGCCGGACAGCTCGATGCCCGGGTTGTGGCTGGTGAAGCTGAGGATGGACGCGGTCATGATGCCCTCGGCGGGGATGCCGGCGGTGATCAGCGACACGGTGCCGCCGGTGACCGGGGCGCCGCTGGCGCTCAGCGACAGCGGGGTGCGATCCGGGAAGGCGGTCGAGAACGACGCCGTCGACAGGTCGCGCGGGCCGGGGTTGGCGGCGTTGAGGACCGGGCTGGCGCCGACGATCGTCGTGTTGGCGTTCGTCAGGCCCTGGTAGCCGACCTCGAAGGTGCCGTTCGCCTTCAGGCGGATCTGGAACGTGCACAGGTTGCCCGGAACGTTCCACTGCTGCACCTGATCGAAGGTGACGACGAAGTCGGCCCCGTCCACCTCTGCCGTGACGGTGCCGGCGGCGGCGGGGTTGAGGTCGCACCAGTGCGGCGCGATGCGGGCGGCCTGCGCCAACAGTTCGGCGACCGTGGGGCTGAAGTCGGCGCCGGTCTGGCTGGGATCGAGCCACAGGTAGCCGTTCGAGCAGACCTGGATCTGGTTGGTGGAACCACCCGGGTACGGGAAGTTGAACGGCAGGTTCTGCAGACTCACCGAGTCATCGGTCAGGCCGAGGTTGGCCGAGGTCGGCGTATACCACGACAGCACGGCGGGCTGCACGTCGTAGCCGCCCTGGCCGTTGAGGGACGCCCGCAGGCCGCCGTTGGCCAGGTCGGCGCCGCCCGCGGGGAACTCCTCGTAGAACGACACGGTCTGGTTGTAGCAGCCGCTGCCGTAGCTGGTGCGGTTGGAGCCGCAGTGCATGCAGCCCTGCAGGTAGCCGCCGAACACGTCGGGCGCGAACGTCAGCGCGTTGCCCGGCAGGTCCCAGTTGCCCGAGGTGGTGGTGAAGGTCTCGTAGATCAGGGTCCCGGTCGAGTTGTTCGGGCCGGGGCAGAGGTCGGTAGCCGACGTGGTCGCCACCGCGTTGCCCGGCGACAGGCCGACGATGATCGCGTTCGCCACCGGCGTGTCGAGGTTGTAGAAGAACACCACGCGGCCGGACGAGAAGATCTGCGCCTGGATGGTGAACCGCTGGGTCTGGCCGAACAGCACGGTGTTCTTCCAGGTGACGACGAACTTGCCCGGGATCGTGTTGTTGAAGAACACGCCGCCGCCGTTGGCGACCAGGTTGTTCAGGTCCCGCCAGTAGAGCGCGATGCGCGGCGGCTGCCCGGCGGTGCCGCGCAGGTTGTTCAGCATCGTGGTGGTCGACGTCGAGTAGCCCGTGGTGGTCGCGCCCGACGCCGTGCCGTTGGTCAGGAACATCACGCCGTTGGCCTGCACGTGGATGTGCGTGTAGGTGCCCGCGGTGGTGCCGGCCATCGGGAAGGCGAAGCCCAGCGGCTGCAGGTCGAAGAACACGTCGTCGCCGTAGCCCCAGTTGCTGACGGTGACGCCGCGAGGCATCAGTGAACCGAGGTTGGTCTCATAGCACTGGGCGTGGGCCAGCGCGGCGAGGGTTGCGAGTGCGGCAGGGAACAGGATCGAACGCATGTTGGTCACCAGGAGAAGGGGTTGCACGCCGTGTGGTGGCGCAGGCGAGTGGCTCGGGAGTCTAGCAAGGAAGACAGCCAGATGCTCGCGCCGTCAAGCCTGCTTCGGGCGACCAGGGCGGGCCTCGTGACATTGCGCACCAGCGAGTGAGCGCAGCCGGCACCGCGCGAAGCTGTCGCACCGCAAACGCGCCCGCGGCGCGGCGAGCCCCGCGCCATCGGGGCGCGGGGCAGCGGACCGGAGGTCTACAGGTTGCCCAGCTCCAGCTTGACGCCGTTGCTGGTGGTGGCGCCGGTGGCGTTGAAGCCCGGCACCAGCGAGGCGCCCTGGGCGTAGACCAGGGCACCGATCCAGCTCGGGTCGGTCGGCAGGCCGAGGCTCATCGTCGCGGTCGGCATGCCGAACACGATGTGCGTGGCGCCGGCGCCGACGTGCTGGAAGCAGCCGGGCAGGCCGAGCCCGACCAGGTTGGCGCCCGGGTTGACCTGCTGGAAGCTCAGCAGCACCGCCGAGAAGGGCGAGATGGCTGCGATGTTGCCGACCTGCAGGTTCAGCGTGGTGCCCAGCACCGGCCGGTTCAGCGCGCGCAGCGTCAGGTTCAGGCCCGGGCCGTCGGTCCGGGTGCTGAACGGGATCGACGCCGAGATGTCGCGGTTGCCGGGGTTCACCGACGTGCCGCCGGGGCTCATGCCGACGACGATCGCGTTGTTGGACAGCATCGTCTGGTAGGTCACCTCGAACGCGCCGTTGCTCTTCAGGCGGACCTGGAACGTGTTGACGTTGAGGCCCGTCGTGTTCCACTGCGGCACCTGATCGAAGGTGATCACGAAGTCACCGGTCAGCGTGTCCACCTCGGCGGTCACGGTGCCGCCAAAGCTCGGATCCAGGTCGTTCCAGAACGGTGCGATGCGCGCGGCCCCGGTCATCAGGGCGCTGGCCGCCGGCGTCGCCGAGGCGAGCGTCTGCAGCGGATCGAGCCAGATGTAGCCGTTCGAGCAGAGCTGGATCTGGCTGGTCGCACCACCCGGATAGGGGAAGGTGAACGGCAGGGTCTGCGGGCTCAGCACGTCGTCGCCGAGCGCCAGGTTGGCCGAGGTCGGCGTGTACCAGGCGGAGCTGCCCGGGACCACGTCGTAGCCGCCCTGCAGGTTGGGGATCGCCTGGAAGGAGGAGCCGCCCAGGTCGAAGGTGCCGAACGTCTCGTGGAACGAGACCGCCTCGGCGCCGCAGCCGCCGCCGTAATTCGACGCCGACGCCGTGCCCGGGGCGATGGAGTAGTCGATCAGGACGACGCTGGCGAAATCGGACAGGGCGCCCGTGGTGGCCGTGACCGAGGCCGCCGACAGGCGCTTGGCCCGATGGGTCGCCTGGATGTTGCTGGTGGCCATGGTCGCCACCGTGGTGGGCGCCGGCGCCGTCGGCGCCGACACGTCGATCAGCAGGTCGTTGCCGAGCGACGGGTCGTAGACGAACGGCGTGGTCAGCGTGATGTCGTAGACGTAGTCGTTGGGGCTGCCGCCGGCCGCCGGCAGCGAGGTCACGTTGCCGTTGAACACCGTGGCCACGTTGGCGCCGACGTTGCTGGCGAAGGTGGTGCTCATCGTCGCCGGATCCAGCGGGCTCGACGAGAGCTGGATGGTGACGTTGCTGAAGACGCTGCCGCCGGCGTTGACCACGCCGCCGTTGGCGCGGAAGCGCAGGCGGGTGATCGTCAGCGGGCTGGCGACGCCACGGTCCGTCCAATGGCTCGTGTCGTAGAGCATCTGGAAGCGGAACGCCGTGGAGCGCCAGGTCAGGGTGGAGCTGCCGGTGTTGGACGTGTCGAAGCCCTGGGGGAACACCAGGCTCTGGGCCGAAGCCGATGCCACGGCGAGCGCCGCCGCGGCGAGGATGGAGAGGGTACGCATGGAGATGGAAGGGATGGGTTGCAGGTACCCCGGCTCCGGAAGTCGGCAGCCTGGGGCCATGGAAGGCTACCCTCCCGCCGTCCCGATGCAGCGGGGCGCCACGGCCACCCCCGGGGCGGTCCGCCGTGCCAGCATCCGGCTCGTTCACGGGCAGCCGGAAACGAACCGATCGGATCCGCGCGAAGTTGTTGCGCCGTAACGCCGTCCCAGGGCTCGCGTCCCACGGCCGGATCCCTACGCTTCCCCCGCCGAGGCGGCCAACACCAGACCCCGATCGCCCGTAGCAGCGCACCGCAAACCCGAGGAACCATGACCGAACCGCAAGCCAATCCCAAGGACCTGGAACAGGTCGAGAAGCTCCGCAAGGCGTACGCATCGATGAAGGAGGAGATGCGCAAGGTGATCGTCGGCCAGGACCACGTGGTGGACGAGCTGTTCATGGCCCTGTTCTGCCGCGGTCACTGCCTGCTGATCGGCGTGCCCGGCCTGGCCAAGACCCTGATGATCTCCACCCTGGCCCGGGTGCTGTCGCTGAGCTTCAACCGCATCCAGTTCACCCCGGACCTGATGCCCGCCGACATCACCGGCACCGAGGTGATCCAGGAGGATCGCACGTCGGGCCGCCGCGAGTTCAAGTTCCTGCCCGGCCCCGTGTTCGCCAACGTGATCCTGGCCGACGAGATCAACCGCACGCCGCCGAAGACCCAGGCGGCGCTGCTGGAGGCGATGCAGGAGCGCCAGGTCACCGTCGGCGGCCAGCGGCACGAGCTGCAGGCGCCGTTCTTCGTGCTCGCCACCCAGAACCCGATCGAGCAGGAGGGCACCTATCCCCTGCCGGAGGCCCAGCTCGACCGCTTCATGTTCATGGTCAAGGTCGACTACCCGACCCTGGAGGACGAGCGCGAGATCCTGCGCCGCACCACCGAGGAACGCACGGTGCAGGTGAAGCCGATCCTCGGCGCCGCCGAGATCATGGAGCTGCAGGCCATCGTCCGCCGCGTGCCGATCGCCGACCAGGTGCTCGACTACGCCCTGCGGCTCACCCGCATGACCCGGCTCACCGCCAGCGAGGCGCCGGCCTGGATCAAGGAGCAGCTCGCCTGGGGTGCGGGCCCCCGCGCCAGCCAGAACCTGGTGCTGGGCGCCAAGGCCCGGGCGCTGCTCAGCGGCCGCTTCTACGTGTCGGCGGAGGACATCCGCACGGTCGCCCACCCGGTGCTGCGCCACCGCCTGATCACCAGCTTCGCCGCCGAGGCCGAGGGCGTGACCACCGACAAGGTGATCGATCGCATGCTGGACGAGGTCCAGCCCAACGCCAGCGCCGCGCTGGACCAGGGCAAGCTGCCCAAGGTCATCAACCAGTAGGATCACCCACCGGCAGCGAGCCCCTGCCACTCCCCCGCCGCCGCCACCGCGGCGGCCCTTCTCCGCGCGGAATCCCCCGGCATGGCCGACAGCGCCACCAACCATCTCGATCCGAAGGTCCTCAACAAGGTCGCCAGGCTCGAACTGCGCGCCCGCCTGGTGGTCGAGGGCTTCGTCACCGGCATGCACAAGTCGCCCTACCGGGGCTTCTCGGTGGAGTTCGCCCAGCACCGCGAGTACGTGCCCGGCGACGACCTGCGCTACCTCGACTGGAAGATCTTCGGCAAGTCCGACCGCTTCGTCATCAAGCAGTTCGAGGAGGAGACCAACCTCCGGGCCCACCTGTTCCTCGACCAGAGCGAGTCGATGACCTACGCCCACGAGGGCGGCATGTCGAAGTTCGACTACGCCGCCACCGCGGTGGCGTCGCTGGCCTACCTGATCCAGCAGCAGGCCGACGCGGTCGGGCTCACCCTGTTCGACGAGAGGGTCGCCCGGCAGCTGCCGCCGAGCAACACCCGCGCCAACCTGGGCAACATCTTCGACGCCCTGCAGAAGGCGAAGGCCACCAACAAGACGAAGATCGGCTCGGTCCTGCACGACCTCGCCAGCCAGCTCCGCCAGCGCGGCATGGTGATGATCTTCTCGGACCTGTTCGACGACGCCGACGCGATCCTGAAGGGCCTGCGGGAGATCGCCCAGCGCGGCCACGACGTGGTGGTGTTCCACGTGCTGGACCACGACGAGGTCGAGTTCCCGTTCGAGCGGATGACGCTGTTCGAGGGGATGGAGCAGATGCCGGAGCTGCTGGTCGACCCGCGCTCGCTGCGCGACGCCTACCTGGCCGAGCTCAACGCCTTCGGCGACCAGATCCGCAAGGGCTGCCACGCCCACAAGATCGACTACGTGCGGCTGGTGACCAGCCAGTCGATGGACGTCGCCCTCACCTCCTACCTGACCGCCCGCGCCGCCCGGGCCAAGCGGCGCAAGTAGCTTGTCGTTCCTGCATCCAGCGCTGCTGGCGGGGACGCTGCTGTTCGCGGTTCCGCTGATCATCCATCTGCTCAACCGCCAGCGGCACAAGCGGCGGCCGTGGGCGGCGATGGAGTTCCTGCTCCGGGCCTACAAGAAGCAGCGCCGGCGGCTGCGCCGCGAGAACCTGCTGCTGCTGCTGCTGCGCTGTCTGATCCCGATCGCCCTGGCCCTGGCGGTGGCGCGGCCGGTGCTGCGCGAGGCCGGCTCGCTGCTCGGCGCCGACACCGCCGCGGTGCACCACGTGGTCGTGCTCGACGGCAGCTACAGCATGGGCCTGCGCCGGGACGGCGGGCAGAGCCCGTTCGAGGCCGGCCGCGCCATGGTCAACCGCCTGCTCGAGCGCCTGCAGGCCCGCGCCGAACAGAACGACCGGGTGACGCTGGTGGTGGCCGGGGTGCGCACCCGCTTCGTCTGCCGCAGCGAGCTCAACCTCGGCAACGCCCGCGCCCAGTGGCTGCAGCTCGGCCGCCCGGAGGACGGCGCCGCCGACCTGACCGATGCCCTGGTGCAGACCGCCGACCTGCTGGACGAGGCCTTCGACGGCGAGGTCCGCCTGCACGTGCTCACCGACCTGCAGGCGCGCGCGTTCGGCAAGACCCTGCAGGAGGGCCGCCAGGGCGCCCAGGCCCCCGAAGAGCCGCCCGCCGCCGGCGATGCCCCCGCCCCCGACTTCAAGGACACCCTGCGCGACGTGATGGACCGCCTGCGGCAGAAGCCGGGCGTGCGCTGCCGGGTGATCGACGTCGGGCCGATGGCCGAACGCCGCCAGGGCGGCACCGTCGACAACCTGCAGGTCACCGGCCTGCGGGTGGACCAGCCGGCGGTGGTGGCGCGGGTGCCGGTGACGGTGATCGCGACGCTGCGCAACCGCGGCCTCGCCAGCGCCGCCGTGCAGGTCACCCTGGAGGTCGACGGCGGCGAGCCCAACCGCAAGGTGGTCACCCTGGAGGCCGGCGCCGAGGGCGAGGCCGAGTTCCAGGTGGTGTTCCGCGAGACCGGCCGCCACCGGCTGCGGGCGTCGCTGCAGAGCGACTGGCTGGAGGCCGACGACGACCGCTTCCTGACCGTCGAGGTGCGCGAACGGCTGCGCGTGCTGGTGATCGACGGTCGCGCCGACGAGGACCCGCTGCGCGGCAACGGCTACCTGTTCCGCTCGATCCTCGATCCCACCGGCGGCACCGGCGCGCCGGAGGTCACCGAGTACGACGTGCAGGTCGCCGACACCCTGGCCCTGCTGTCCGGCCAGCGCGTGCCCGAGCAGTACGACGTCATCGTGCTGGCCGACGTCGATCGCCTCAACGAGACCGCCGCGCAGAACCTGCGCAAGGCGCTGCACGCCGGCCGCGGCCTGTTCTGCACGCTCGGCGAACGGGCCGACCCGCAGTCCTGGAACCTGCACCTGAACGGCGCTGGCGACGGCCCGATGCCGTTCCGCCTGCTGCGGGCCGAGGGCAGCGCGCCGGGCACCGGCGTGTCGGTGACCGCCACCATCACCGACGAACGGCATCCGGCCCTGCGCGAGTTCGACGACGAGATCTCCCGCGAGGTGCTGCAGGCGATCCCGCTGTGGCGCTGGCTCGGCATCGCCGACGGCAGCCTGACCGAGGCGGCGCAGGTGCCGCTGCGGCTGTCCGACGCCGGCCGCAGCCCGCTGCTGGTCAGCCGGGCGTTCGGCGAGGGCCAGGCGGTGTTCTGGCTCAGCACGCCGGGCTCGCCCTACCGGCCGGACCGCTGGAACCGCTTCGACGACCCGGTGGCGGCCTTCCAGCTGCTGCACGGCATCGTGCGCTGGCTGGCGCTGCCGGCCCAGGACCCGTTCCTGGCCGACATCGGCGGCGCGCTGACCTGCTCGGTACCGGCCCGGCCCGAGGCGGTCGAGGTGGTGCGCCCGGACCGCGACGGCGGCGGCAAGGCGCCGGTCAGCGACGAGCCGCGGCCGCTGGGCAACGGCCGCTACGCCCTGCCGGCGTGGTCGCAGACGGTCCACGCGGGCTTCTACACCGTCGAGTGCCTGCTCGACCGCGAGGCGGGCAAGGAGCGCGCGTCGTTCCAGTTCGCGGTGAACGTCGACCCCGAGGAGGGCGATCTGCGGTATGCCGCCCACGACGACGTGCGCGAGGCGCTGGGCATCGAGCCGGTGCTGACGGCGCTGCCGGACGACGAGGGCGGCATGACCGACGCCGAGGCCAGCGAGGTGGGACCGCGGCTGCTGCTGGCCTGCCTGCTGTTCGTGCTGGCGGAGGCCGCGCTGGCCCGCTTCGTGTCGGTGCGGAGGGACTGATCGCGATGTCGCCCCTGATCCCCCATCTGCCGGCGGCCGCCGGACTGGCGCCGCAGGAACCCGCCGAGACGGTGGTGCACACCGAGGAGACGTTCCGCTTCCTCGCCGCGCCGGAACTCTGGGTCATCGGCCTCGTGCTGCTGCCGGCCAGCGTCGCCTTCGTCTGGTGGTCCTACGGTGGGCTGTCCCGCCTGGAACCGCGGACCAGGGTCATCCTGTCGACCCTGCGCTGGCTGTCGATCGTGGTCTGCCTGCTGCTGCTGTTCCAGCCGGCCTGGGAGATCACCACCTGGCGCAAGACCCGCAGCCAGGTGCACGTGCTGGTGGACGACAGCGCCAGCATGCAGCGCAAGGACTCCTACCCGGACCAGGAGCAGCGGGCCGAGCTGGCCGCCGTCGCCGGTCCGGGCGAACTGGGCGAACGCACCCGCGCCGAACTCGCCCGCGCCGTGCTCGAGCGCCCCGGCGGCCTGCTGGAGAAGCTGCAGAAGGACCACGACGTGCGCCTGTTCCGCGTGCAGCGC
The DNA here is from genome assembly GCA_964565715.1 of uncultured candidatus Brocadiaceae bacterium. GTDB lineage: Bacteria > Planctomycetota > UBA1135 > UBA1135 > UBA2386 > CAZMGG01. The sequence goes on from CAZMGG010000123.1 coordinate 9,734, forward strand.
AAGCCGGTGCCGGTGCGGTCGCTGGACGAGCTGACCGCCCGCGGCAGCCGCACCCAGCTCGGCGACGCCCTCGACCTGCACCTCGGCGCGGCCGGCTCGGTCTACGTCGACGGCCTGATCCTGGTCAGCGACGGCCGCAACAACACCGGCCTCGACCCGGTCGAGGTCGCCGCCAAGTACGGCGTGCGCGGCATCCCCATCCACACGCTCGGCGTCGGCGATCCCAACGCGCCGAGCAACGCCTGGCTGGTCGGCCCGCCGGGCCCGAAGGAGGCGCTGCGCGAGGAGGAGGTGGCGTTCGACGTGACCGTGCGCGCCGAGGGACTGCGCGGCAAGCCGGCCCAGGTCGAGCTGCACGGCGCCCGCGACGGCGAGCCGTTCGCCCGGCTCGGCGCCACGCCGTGCACCCTGCCGGCCGACGGCGAGCCGCTGTCGGTGCGGGTCTACCACGCCTTCCAGCAGGAGGGCGACTGGACCCTGCGCTTCCAGCTGTCGCCGCTGCCCGAGGAGAGCCAGCTCGACGACAACACCGACACGCGCTTCCTGCGGGTCAACGACGAGCGGATCCGGGTGCTCTACGTCGAGGAACGGCCGCGCTGGGAGTACCGCTTCGTCAAGAACGCGCTGAAGCGCGTCGACAAGAGCATCGTCATGCAGTCGGTGCTGTTCGACGCCAGCCCGCGCTTCGAGCAGGAGCACAGCCGCGAGCTGCCGCCGCTGCGCGACATCCCGCGCACCGAGAAGGAGCTGCTCGACTACCACGTGATCCTGCTCGGCGACGTCCCGCCGGAGCGCATCGCCCCCACCGAGGACGGCATCGCCCGCTGGCTGGAGATGCTGCAGAAGTTCGTCGAGTTCGGCGGCGGCGTCGGCTTCCTGTACGGCGACGAGGCGATGCCGGAGCGCTACCGCAACACGCCGCTGCAGGAGCTGCTGCCGGTGGTGCTCGAGGACCCGACCTGGCTGCAGCAGAACCGGCCGACCCGCGACCGCGAGTTCCGCCCGATCCTGGAGAACGGCGACCGGCCCCACGACGTGCTGATGCTGCTGCGCGATCCGGCGCAGAACCGCCGGCTGTGGGAGCTCGGCCTGCCGGGCTTCTACGTCTACCACCCGGTGCTGCGGGCGCGCCCCGGCGCCTCGGTGCTGCTGCGCCATCCGACCGACGAGAACCGCTACGGCAAGCGCCCGCTGGCAGTGATCGGCCCGCATCCCCGCGGCCACACGTTCTTCATGGCCACCGACGAGACCTGGCGCTGGCGCAACCCGTACGGCGAGACCTACCAGGACGCGTTCTGGCGCAACGTCGTGCGGCACCTGGCCGCCGGCCGCCTGGAGCGCCGCAACGCGCTGCTCGAACTCAACGTCGACAAGATCCTGCTGGAGACCGGCGACAAGGTGCGGGTCACGCTGCGGGTGCACGACGCCGAGCTGCAGCCGGTGGTCGAGGCCGAGTACCCGGTGTTCCTGCGCGCCACCGACGCGCCGCCCGAACGGCGCATGCTGCGGGCGGTGCCCGGCGATCCGGGGGCGTTCCAGGCCAGCTTCACCATGGCCGATCCGGGCGCGTTCAGCTTCCTGGTGTTCCAGAACCACAACCCGGCGGACGCGACCCTGGCCCGCGAGGACGTGCTGGTGAAGGTCCCCGACAAGGAGATGGCCGATTCGAGCCAGGATCGCGCCACCCTGGAGCGGATCGCCGAGGCCAGTTCCACCGGCGACCTGAAGGGCCGCCACCTGCCGCTCGGCCGCGCCGACGAGCTGTTCGCCGACTTCGCCGGCCGGCGGCCCTACGAGAGCCGGGAGGAGACCCGCACCCGGCCGGCCTGGGACTCCGGCTGGTCCCTGGCGCTGCTGCTGGCCCTGCTGGCGGCGGAGTGGATTCTCCGCAAGCGGGCGCGGCTCGTATAGGCGGTGCAGGCCCTGCCCCGGCGCGCGGATTCCTGGTCGCCGCCAGTGCGACCAGGCCTCCGGTCGATCCTATAGAGTGCTCCGACGATGACGAACCCGCCGCGCACCGCCGCCGTCCTCTGCCTGCTCGCCACCGCGGCAGCGCAGGACCCAGCCCCCGGATCGGTGCGCGAGCTGCCGCGGCCCCAGGAGTTCGTCCAGACCCAGGACGACAACCTGTTCAGCCTGCCGCGCTCGCAGGAGGACATCCACTCCTGGGAGCAGGCCCTCGAGGAACTGGCCGAGGGCAGGCACGCGGCGGCGGTCGAACGGCTGCACCGGCTGGTGCAGGACGAGATCGGCGGGGTGGCGCCGGTGGCGCCCGGCCAGTTCCTCGGCCTGCGGCTCGGCGCGATCCAGACGCTCGCCAACCTGCCGCCGGCGGCCACCGAGGCCTACGAGAACCTGGTGAAGCGGGAGGCCGGCGCGCTGCTGCGGCGCCCGCTGACGGAGCTGGGCGTCGAGCACCTCGCGCTGCTGGCGGATCGCTACCCGGCCTCGGAGGCCGGCCGCGAGGCGCGGCTGCGCCTCGGCGACCTGCTGCTGGAGGCCGGCCAGGGCCAGGCGGCGGTGAGCCACTTCCGCGCCGCCCTGGACGCCGCCCGTTTCGGCAGCGCCGGCGCCCGTGCCGCCGCCGAACGGCTGCGCCTCGCCGGGGCCGTGCACCGGCCGATGGACCACCGCGGCAAGGGCCAGCCGGCGGCGGTGGGCGATGTCCTGCAGGTGCTGCCGGCGGCCGACGACGATCCGGCCTGGCCGGCGCTCGGCGGCGGCGGCGGCGGCGCCACACCGATGACCGACCCGATCGGCAGCCCGTCGAGCCAGTGGACCGTCGAGCTCTACGCGCCGGGCTTCGAGATCGACAACGGTCCGTTCGCGATGCACGCGATCGGCGACCTGGGCGGGATCTACGTCAGCAACGGCGTGCGCCTGCAGGCCTTCGACCCGCTGCGCAAGGCGCTGCTGTGGGCCTCGCCGGCCCCGCTCGAGCAGCTCGGCGACGTGGTGCGCATCCAGGCCGAGTACGACCGCGCCATCAACCAGGACATGACGCTGGCGCCGGCCTTCGGCGGCGACGTCGTGGTGGCCGGCCTGCAGGTGCCCGAGGACAGCGACAACGTCCGCTTCCGTGGCACCTTCCAGATCATCAGCAAGATCCCGGAACGCCGCCTGCACGCGTTCCATCGGCAGACCGGCAAGCTGCTGTGGGCCCACTTCGACCGGCTCGACGGCACCCTGGCCCGCCGCTTCCGCGGCCATTCGGTGTGCGGCCCGCCCCTGGTGCAGGGCGACACGGTCTACGTCCCCACCCACGACCGCGCCGGCGCCATCGCCTTCTACCTGTCGGCCTACGACCTGCACACCGGCGCGCCGCGCTGGCGCCGCCTGATCTGCAGCAGCCAGCAGGAGGTCAACATGTTCGGCAACGCCCGCGCCGAGTTCGCGGCGTCGCCGATCGCCGTGCACGACGGCGTGATCTACGGCAGCAGCAATCTCGGCGTCTGCTACGCGGTCGAGCTGGCCACCGGCCGGCTGCGCTGGATCCACGCCTACGACGTCACCGAGCTGCCGCTGACGCAGTTCCACGGCCAGCCCGATCGGCCGGTCTATTTCGCCAACAACGCGCCGGTGGTGGCCGACCAGGCGGTGGCGCTGACGCCGCTGGACTCGATGTACGCGCTCGGCCTCGACACCGAGACCGGCCGGCGGCTGTGGCGGCTGCCCTACCCGGCGAAGGTCAACGGCACCAACGACGTGCGCTGGCTGGTCGGCACCTTCGGCGAGCCCGGCCGCGCCGAGTTCGTGTTCGCCGGCGCCGGCGTGGTGGCGGTGAAGGCCTGGCCGGACGCCGGCGCCGACGGCTACCCGCAGGTGCGGCAGATCCAGCGCCGCGAGTACCTCAACGATCGCGACCCGGGTCGCGGCCACCTGCCGCGACCGGCGCTGTCCGCCGAGTTCGTCTACTTCCCGGCCCACGCCCGCCTGAGCATCTTCGATCAGGCCGGCACGCTCGCGCCCCACGCCGGCAACCTCCGTCTGCGGCAGCCCGGCAACCTGCTGCTGGTGGACGGGATGATGGTCTGCCTGCGCAACGGCATGCTCGACTTCCTCTACGACCCCGACGCGCTGCTGCTGCGGGCCGAGGCGCGGCTGCGCACCGACGAGGAGGACCCGGCGGCGATCCTGCGGCTCGCGACCCTGCGCCGGGCGCTGCAGGGCGACCGGCCGCCGCCGGAGGACCTCTACCGCCGCGGCCTGCAGATCGCCGACCGGCGCAGCCTGCCCGCCGACCATCCGGTGCGGCTGCAGCTCCGCGCCGAGCTGTTCGACGCGATGTTCGCCCGCGCCCGCCGCAGCGGCGATGCCGCCCTGCTGCGGCAGAGCCGTGAGGTGGCGCCGGATGCCGCCGCGTGGCTGCAGGCCCAGATCGCCCTGCTGGCCACCCTGGACCGGGATCCGGCGGCGGCGGCCCGCGAACTCGGCCTGATGGCCGAGCGCCACGGTGCGGTGCGCCACGCCATGCCCGGCACCGGCGTGGTGCCGGTGGCGGCCTGGGTGCTGTGGCAGATGGCCCTCCTGCAACAGGACCCGGCGGCCGCGGTGCAGGCCTGGCAGGACCTGCTGGAGCAGTTCCCCGACGAGCGCCTCGGCGACCGGCGGGCCGCCGACCTGGCGCACGCGGCCATCTCCGGCTGGCTCGACCAGGCCGGCCGCGCCGCCTACCGGACCGTCGAACTCCGCGCCCGCGGGCTGCTGGAGATGGCCGGCACCGATCCGGACCGGCTGCGCGCCATCGCCGACCGCTTCCCGCACAGCGAGGCGGCCGCCGACGCCCGCCGGCGCCTGCTGGACGCCGCCGTCGAACGCGGCGACCTCGGCGCCGCCACCGACATGCTAGCCCAGGCCCTGCGCGAGGGCGACCCGTCGCCGGGCCTCCTGCGCCGTGCCATGGCGGCGGCCCGCGGCGCCGGCAACCGCGGCCTGGCCCGCGGCCTGGCCGAACGCCTGGAGGCCCAGGCCGGCGGCGAGCCGTCGGACTACGGTCCGGACGGCGGCGCCACCTACCGCGCGGTGCTGGCGCCGCTGTGGCCGGAACTGCGGGCCACCCCGGCCCCGCTGCTGCCGACACCGCCGGAGACCGTGCTGCGCACCTTCGCGCCGCGCAGCCCCGTGCAGCGCTACAAGCTGCCACAGATCCTGCAGGCGAAAGGCTTCCCGCCGCCGCCGGACACCGTCGTCTACGGGATCCACCCCGAGGTCCTGGTGGCGTTCGATCCCGCCGGCAGCACCCCCGACCCGCTGTTCCAGGTGAAGGTCAGCTTCCTCGAGTCGCTGATCCAGTGCGGCCGGGTGCTGGTCGTGCCGGACCTGTCGTCGATCGCCGCCTACGACCACCGGACCGGCGAACTGCTCTGGGAGCTGCCGAATCCGACCCAGAAGCTCTACGAGTGCCTCGGCGTGACCCGCGGCGTGCTGCACGTGACGGCGCAGACCGCCGCCGCCGACGCCGCCATCGAACTGCTGGGCATCGAGCCGCTCACCGGCCGGCTCCTGTTCCGCCGCGAGCTGCCACCGGAACGCTTCCCGTCCCTGCCGCGCAGCGGCGACGGCCGCCTGCTGCTGCTGGAGGCCGGCGCCGACGTCGCGCCGGCCATGCACCGGCTGGATCCGCTGACCGGTCGCTCGCTCGGCGCCGTGCCGCTGGGCGGCGTCGCCCAATTCGGCCTGCGACCGGAGGTGCTGGCCATGTCGCGGCTGTTCCCGCAGACCATCACCGCCGACGACACCCGGGTCTACGTGCCGATCGATGGTCCGCAGGCCAACGGCACCCCCACCGTCGCCGCCTTCGACGCGTCGGGCGCGCTGGCCTGGCAGTGGACCGGCGTGCGCGGCCGCCGCCTGCTGCAGTCCGTCCGCTCTGGCGACCGGCTGGCGGTGGTCGAGGCCGGCGCCCGGTCGGGCGACCACGCCGGCGGCCGCGCCCTGGTGCTGGCCACCGACGACGGCCGCGTGCTGCGCGAGATCGACCTCGGCGACTCGGTGCACGTGCTCAACTGGGACCGCACCTGGCTGCCGAAGGAGCCGCCGGCCCTGCTGACGATCGTCGATCGCGCGCCGGACCGTTCGGCCATCCGGCGGCTGACCGGCATCGCGCTGGACGACGCGCTGCCGTCCTTCCAGCAGACGCTCGCGCCCGACGACGGCGAGGGCGTGACGTCGGCCGTGCTCGGTCCCGACTTCGCCACGTTCGCGGTGCGGCCGGCCCAACGCGGCCCCCTGCAGGTCTACAGCCTGCGCCTGCAGGACCGCCGCGGCGCCCTGGCCGACGGCCGGAAGCAGCTCCGGCTGCCCCTGCAACCCCACTATGAGATGGGCCACGCCGGCCCCTACACTGTGATCTCGTCAGGCGAGGGCCTGTCGGTCCTCGGCGCCGAACGGAGCAAGCGATGAGAACGATCCGTCACCTCTGCCTGCTGGTCCCGCTGCTGGCCTGCCTGCCGGGACCGCCCGCCCAGGAACAGCTCCGCCGCGACGTCGGCGCCGACGCGCTGATCGACGAGCCGCTCCGCGCCGCGGTCACCCGCGGCCTCGACTACCTGGCCGCCCGCCAGCACCCCGACGGCTACTGGGCCCAGGTGGTCGGCTACAAGCTCAACACCGACTACGAGAGCCTCGACCTGCGGCCGCAGCCCCACGTCGGCGTCACCGCGCTCGCCCTGATGAGCTTCCTGGCCGGCGGCCACGTGCCCGGCCGCGGCAAGTACGGCGAGGTGCTGACCCGCGGCCTCGACTACGTGCTGCGCTGCTGCCAGGACGACGGCCAGATCACCGACAACGGCACCAGGATGTACAGCCACGCCTTCGCGACGCTGTTCCTGGCCGAGGTCTACGGCATGGTGCGCCGCGAGGACGTGCGCACCAGCCTGCAGCGGGCGGT
>CAZMGG010000124.1:0-16583 GCA_964565715.1 uncultured candidatus Brocadiaceae bacterium
TCATCTCGAACAGCTCCGGGCCGTCCTTCGGCGCCATCAGCACGATGCCCGGCTGGCAGCGCAGGTAGGCGATGTCGTAGAGGACGTTGTGGGTGGCGCCGTCCTCGCCGACCAGGCCGCCGCGATCCATGGCGAACAGCACCGGCACCTGCTGCAGCACGACCTCCTGGAAGACCTGGTCGTAGCCGCGCTGCAGGAACGTCGAGTAGATCGCCGCCACCGGCCGCATGCCGGCGGTGGCCAGCCCCGACGCCATCGCCACCGCGTGCTGCTCGGCGATGCCGCTGTCGATGAAGCGGTCCGGGAAGCGGTCGCGGTACTCCATCAGGCCGGTGCCGTCGGGCATCGCCGCGGTCAGCGCGATCACCCGCGGGTCCTTCTCGGCCAGCTTGATCAGGCTCTCGCCAAACCACTCGGTCCAGGAACGGCCGGCCTTGGGCAGCGGCACCGCCGGCTGCAGCACGCAGGGCTCGACCGGCACCTTCTCCGGCGCCGGCTTCTTCTTCGGCGTCGGCTTGGCGGCATGGGCCCGGTCGTAGCGGTCCTCGGAGCCGGGCACGCCCTTGCCCTTCTCGGTCTTGACGTGCAGCAGGACGACGCCGTCCATCGCGCGGATGCGCTCGAGGATCGTCAGCAGCTCGCCGACGTCGTGGCCGTCGATCGGCCCGAAGTAGCGGAAGCCCAGCTCCTCGAAGATGTGGCCGGGCACCACCATGCTCTTCAGCATCTCGACGGTGTCGCCGAGCTTCTGGTCGAGGTCCTTGCCGACCACCGGGATCGACTGGATCAGGCCGTGCAGGGTCTCCTTGGCCTGGTTGTAGAACTTGCCCGAACGGACCTGGTTGAGGTAGCGGGACAGCGCGCCGACGGTCTTGGCGATCGACCAGCGGTTGTCGTTGAGCACCACCAGCAGGCGCTCCTTCTCCAGGGAGCCGGCGTGGTTCAGGGCCTCGAAGGCGACCCCGCAGCCCATCGCCGCGTCGCCCACCACCGCCACCGAGTGGCGGTTCCTGCCCTGCAGCCGGTCGCCGATCGAGATGCCCAGCGCCGCCGAGGCGGCGGTGCCGGCGTGCCCCATCAGGTAGGCGTCGTACTCGGACTCGTAGCGGTTGCTGAAGCCCGACAGGCCGTCCTTCTGCCGCAGGGTGTGGAAGCGTTCCTTGCGGCCGGTCAGCAGCTTGTGCGGATAGCACTGGTGGCCGACGTCCCAGACCAGGCGGTCGTCCTTGAAGTCGAACAGGTAGTGGAGCGCCACGGTCAGCTCCACCACCCCCATGCCGGAGCCGAGGTGGCCGCCGGTCACCGACACCGTGTCGAGGATCACCCGGCGCAGCTCGGCGCACAGGGCCGGGAGCTGGTCCCGGGACAGGCGCTTCAGGTCGGCGGGGCTGTCGACCTGGTCGAAGAGGGGCGTCGGCGAAGCGGTATCCAAAGGCTGCCTCAGTTCTTGCGGCGAACGGCGTGAAGGGCGCAATCTTGCAGGACGCCCACCGCCAGGTCCAGCATCGCCGCCGCCCCGGGCCGCCAGCGGGCCGCCAGATCCCCCACCCGGCGGGCCTCCCGGCCCGCGTCGGCCGCCAGGTCCAGGGCGATGGCCTGGCTGCGTTCGAGCCCCAGCAGGGCCGGGTAGGTCAGCTTGTCGTGCTCGGCGTCGGCCCGCACGTCCTTGCCCATCTCGGCGGCCGTGGCGGTCAGATCCAGGCAGTCGTCGGCCACCTGGAAGGCCCGCCCCAGCAGCATGCCGTAGCGGTGCATCGCCTCGGCCAGATCCGCCGGCAGGACCTCGCCATCCGCACAGCCGGCGTGGGCCCCGACCAGCAGCGAGCCGGCGATCAGGGCGCCGGTCTTGTGGTCGTGGATCCACTGCAGCCGGGCCAGCGACCGCTCGCCCTGGCCGTGCTCGGCGGCGATGTCCTCGGCCTGCCCGCCCACCATGCCGAGGCTGCCGGCGGCCGCGGCCAGCGCCGCCACCGCCGCTGCCCCGCCGCGGGCGGCGCCGGCGAACGCCAGGGTCAGCAGCCCGTCGCCGGCCAGCACCGCCAGGGCCTCGCCGTAGACCTTGTGGCAGGTCGGCCGGCCGCGCCGCAGGTCGTCGTCGTCCATGCACGGCAGGTCGTCGTGCACGAGGCTGTAGGTGTGCAGCAGTTCGATCGCGGCGGCCGGCAGCAAGGCCCGCCGCGGATCGCCGCCAGTGACCTGCGCGCCGAGCAGGCCCAGCATGGGCCGCAGCCGCTTGCCGCCGGGGAACATCGCGTAGCGCATCGCCTCGTGCAGCCGGACCGGCGGCTGGTCCGCTGGCGGCAGGAGCTGGTCGAGGGCCGTCTCCACCGCCTCGCGCCACTCCGCCACGAACGCCGCGAAGCCGGACCCGCTCACCGGGTCACCACCATGCCGAGCATGGCGTTCCGGCCCTGCTCGGGGGTCACGTCGGGCAGCAGCATGCGATGGCCATCGGCGGAGATGCTGGACTCGCCGCCGGGACCGCGCAAGCTGCCATCCCGCAGCAGGAGCTGCACCACCCGCGCCCGCTCGTCGATCTCGACCGCCAGGTCGGCGACCATCGCCTGGGACTGCAGCAGCCCGCGCTGGTCGTAGCCGGCCAGCGACACCGTCAGGAAGCGGCCGTCGTGCATGCCCTCGAAGTCCTTCACCTGCAGCCGCGCGGTGCCGCCGGCGCGCTGCAGCAGCCCGTTCAGGCGCTCCAGCCACTGCACCCGCGTCGGCGGATCGACCCGGTGCCCGGCGACCGGATCCGGCGGGGTGTCCGGCAGGTAGGCGCCCTGGCCGCGCACCAGGAACGGCAGCCGCTCCTCCCAGAGCCGGCCGGTGACGGGTTCGAGTTCCAGCGCGAAGCCGTCGTCGGGGAAGGCGTGCCGCGCGCCGTTCACCGTGCGGTGGCCGTCGAAGAAGCAGAGGCGCAGCAGACCCTTGCCGCGGTCCAGTTCGGCGGTCATCCGCCCGGCGAGATAGAACGTCGACAGCAGGCTGTGGCGGTCGGCGTCGAGCAGCTCGACGCCCTGCAGCTCGCGGTCGGCGAGGCCGCGGGCGGCGAGGAAGCGCAGGTCGTGGAAGCCGTCGGCGCGCAGGCACTCGTGGAACTGCAGGAGGCAGAGGCGGACGCCCTCGGGCATCGGCGCGGTCACCGCCCGCGCCGCGGCGTCACGCTGCTGTCGCGCGGCGATCTCGGCGGCGGCCCGTTCGCTGACCAGGCTGGCCACGCCCTCGGTGCGCGCCAGGGCCTCGGCCAGTTCCTGCTGCACGCGCTGCAGTTCGGCGCGCAGCAGGGCGGTCTCCTCCGGTTCCGGCGGCGCCGGCGCCGGCGCCTGGGTGGCCGCCGGGATCGGCGCCGGGGCCGGCATCGGCCGATCGCGCAGCGCCGCCTCGGCGCGGCCGAGCCGTGCGCTCAGGTCCCTGGTCTCGACGGTGAGGGCGACGACGGCGGCGAGGCCCAGCACGGTGGCCAGCGCGAACAGGCACCAGGGCAGCAGGGGGCGGGACATGGGGCACTAGGACGGGCCGGGGCGCGCTCCCTTCCCGCGCCCGGGGCCTTCCGGCGGCGTGCCGGCTACTTCCAGTCGGCGCCCTTGTTCTTCTGGTACCAGTCCTGCCACTCGGTGAACTGGCGGAAGTTCTCCTTGGTCAGCCGGCTGAGCGTGGTGTTCCACTTGTCGGTGATCACCGCCAGGTAGTCGCGGGCGTTCTTCGCCTCCGGGTCGGCGGTGTCGAGCACCGAGGCCCGCGAGGCCAGCTCGCCCCAGCGGATCAGCAGGCCGTTGACGATGTCCTTGCGGATCTTCTGGTCGGAGCCGTCGAAGTTGCCCAGCGCCTCGCCGGCCGCCGCCATCAGGGCCGCCTCCGGCGAACGCCGCGCCTCGTCGATCAGGAACTTGACCGAGGCCTCGTCCTTGGTCTTGCCGAGGCTCTTCAGGAAGATCTCGCGCACCGGCACCCACTCGGTCTTGTCGGGGAAGCGCTTGCTGGCGTAGGCGTCGCGCAGGACCTTGGCGCCGTCGGCGCCGAGGTAGCCGAGCGCCGTGGCGGAGGCCTTGTAGAGCGAGACGTTGCCCGGCTCGCGCAGGCGGGTGGTCATCAGCGCGCTCTTCAGGCCGCTGACCATGCTGTCCTGGTCCTTCTCGTGCATGCCGGCCTGCAGCTTCTGCAGGAGCTGGTCGATGGCCGCCACCGCCGCGGCGTCGTGCTCGCCCTTCTTGTCGGCGGCGAGCTTCTTCAGCTCGGCGAGCTTCTCGGCGACCTCCTTGTCCGGCTTGTCCAGCTTGGCCGGCTCGTCCTGGGCGACTGCCATCGCGGCGAGGCCGGCGAACGCGAGAATCGTGCTGAGGAACCGTCGGGTCATGCTGGTCATGGTCTTCACCTCGGCCGGAACGGGCAGGCGACTGCAGCGGTCGTCGCATGGGCGCCGCCGGCCCGCGGCGCGCCGGCGGATACAAATACCGTTCCCGCGTCGCGCGCGCGAGCGTTGCGCACCGCCGTCAGCGGCTCCCTCGCAGCAGCACCCGCGCGGCCGCCCGCACCGCCGGCAGCGGCAGCTCGTGCCAGCGGTGCGGCTGGGCCGGCCCTGCCCCCGTTCCCTGGGCGATCAGCTCGGCCCGCAGGCCGTCGGCGAGGCGGCGGAAGCCGCGGGCGTGGGGCGAATCGCCCGGCTCGCCTTGCAGGAAGTCGGCGACGTGCGCCAGCGCCAGTTCCGGGTGCGTCGACAGCGCCACCGCCGCCACCTCGGCCCGCCGTTCCATCTCGGCCTCGATCGCGGCGGCCGAGAACAGGAACCGGAACAGCAGCCCCGACACCCGGAACAGGTTCTGCTCGAAGGGCAGGTAGTGGAGCGAGTCCACCAGGTGCGCCCGTTCGTGGTGGCGGATCATGTCCAGCACCGCCAGGTCGAGCCCGCTGTCCTCGCAGGAGGACAGCACCGCGAGGCGCCAGGCCACGTCGAGCGGCTCCAGGTCGGCGACCCGCGCCGGCAGCGGATCGCGCAGCAGGGCCAGCTCGTCCTCGCGGGCCACCCGCCGCCGCTGGCGGATGCCGTCGGCCCACTCGCGCACCGCGTCGAAGTCGATGGTGTAGTGGTTCAGCAGCGCGACGCCGGCGAGGTCGCCGCCCAGCACGCCGGACAACGCGCGGATCTGCCGGTGCTCGCCGATCACCTCGCGACAACGCGCCGGCAGGGGCAGGTCCTGGTCGTCGGGCAGCTCCCGCACCGACAGCCGCGTCAGCAGCATGCCCTCGACCACGCCGCCCGACCGCCGGCCGAGCACCAGATGCTTGTTGTAGCGGCGGAAGTGCGCGCACAACCCGTCGGCGAACGGATCGAGCATCTCGCCCACCAGCGGCGCGTCGAAGGTGGCCGGCCGGCCGACCACGTCGCGACCGAGGATCTGCCGGCCGAGCTGCCGGACCTCCTCCAGCACCGTGCCCAGCGGCGGCGTCTCGTTGCCGAGGTAGCGCTGGTAGAGCAGCCGCCGCAGCGCGCGCTCGAAGGCCAGCTGCTGGCGCAGTTCGTCGCGCAGGGGCGCGAGTGCGGCCGCCTCGGCCGGGAACCGCACCGCCACCAGCGCCGCCAGTTCGAGCCCTTCGTCGAGCAGCCCGCAGTCGCGGAGCGCGGTGACCAGGGCCAGACCCATCGCCGCGTCGGCCACCGGCTCCGCCGCATCGGCCTGCGCCAGCAGCGGCAGCCACAGCCCGCGCACCTCGTTGCGCTGGTCGGCCAGCAGCTCCGGCGGCAGGTCCTGCCGCAGGATGCGCAGGAAGCCGCCGACGTCACCGGTGGCCAGCACCACCTGCCGCTGCAGCCGGCGCAGGGCCGGCGTGGCGATGGTCAACCCGGCCCGCTGCAGCAGTTCGCACAGGGCGTGGGGCCGCTGCGCCCGCTGCAGCAGGGCGGCCAGCACCGGCAGGCCATCGCGCTCGCCGAACGCCTGCCAGCGCGCCGGCTCCTCGGCCAGCACGTCGAGGACCTGCTCGACCTGCTCGTCGGGCAGTCCGGCCACCAGCCAGTCGCGCACCAGCGCCCGCACGCCCGGGTCGAACGGCCGCGCCCGCAGTGCCGCCAGCAGCGGCGGCCACGACTCCCGGCGCTTGTCCATCGCCAGCAGGGTCTGGGCGATGCCGAGATCGCCGACGCCGGGCACCTGCGGATCGGCGCGCAGTTCGCGGTAGGCCGCCAGCGCGCCCTCGTAGTCGCCGGACTGGCGCAGGCTGGCGGCGCGCGCCACCGCCACCACCGGGTGGTTGCCGGCGGCGGTCGCCAGCCGGGCGTAGAGATCGTTGGCCTGGGCGGCGTCCTCCGCCCGCAGCGCGAAGGCGAGGCCGAGCCACGGCCACAGCGAGTCCGGCGCGAGATCGGCGGCGCGACGGAACAGGACCGCCTTCGCCGCATCGTCCGGCTCCTGCCGGCCCCGCAGGTAGAGCGCCACCGCGTCGTCGGGGTCCGCGGCCAGCATCGCGTCGATCTCCCCGCGCAGCACGCCCGAACGGCCGCGCACCCGCAGCAGGTCCTGGCGCAGGCGCAGGCCGTCGACGTGGCGCGGCTGCTCGCGCAGCACCGCCGCCAGCGCCGCCTGCGCCGCCACCGCATCGCCGCGTTCGTGCAGCAACCGCGCCGCCGCCACCGCCCGGTCGGCGGCCACGTGCACCTGCGGCACGTCCCGCAACACCGCCGGCATCGTCGGCATCGGCGCACCGACGCACGCCGCCATCGCCAGCACCGCCACCACCAGCCCTCGCACGCGCATCGGCCGCAGCATGTCGGGCCTCGCGCAGCGGCGCCAATGGAAACGACACGCCGGGCGCGGCGAGGAAAGGCTTCCCGCGGCGGCGCAGGGCGCCGCGGGGCCCGGCCGCCCGCAGCCCCCCCAGGCCGCACGGCAGCACACGCCTGTCGCCCGCAAGGTCCCCACCTCGCGGCCGGCAGTGCGAAGGTCCCCTGATCCCGCACGACCCTCGCAACGCGCCATTCCGCCCCCCGACGGTCCGGCGCGCGCAGGTGGGCTATCGCCGCATGGCGGGGATTTCTTGAAGGCGCTGACCAGGCGCCGGTGCCACGGCCGGCTTCCGGCAGTCGCCGGACCGCCGTCGGCGCGTCGCCATTCCCCCCAGGCTGCGGCGAGAGAAAAGGCCGGCAGCGGTCCCAGGCCGTCCATGCACCCGGATCGGTCTCGCGGCGATCCGGCCGGCCTGGGTTGCCGCTGCCGGCAAACCCCTACTCGTGCTCTCCGACGAGCAAGTCGTGTGCCGTATTCCGCGATTGCGACGGGAACCCCGCTCCGAGTTGCGCCCTACCGCAGACGGAAGTCCCGCTCGGTCACCGCCTGGCCGTGGTCGCACCGCAGGATCTCGAGCACCGTGGTCGGGCGGCCCTCGCCATCCACCAGCACCCGCCGGAACGGCATCCGCACGCCGCCCACCTCGCGCCAGTCCTCCAGCAGCATGCGCCGGGAATGGCCGGAGCTGGCGAGCTGGTAGATCAACTCGCGGGGCTGCAGCACGCTCGCCTCGCACAGCAGCTCGAAGCGATCGCGCGGCCGCGGCGTCAGTTCGGGCCCGAGCAGGTCGCTGCCCGAGTCGGGCCGCCGTTCGATGCGCAGGCGGGTCAGCGTCTCGCCGCCGCGCTGGACCTGGTCCCGCCCCATCACCGCGTAGGCGGCGCCATCGCCGAAGCACCATGGCATCCGCAGCAGCAGCCCGAACAGGGCGAGTTCGTGGCTGGCGGCCTCGGCCAGGGTCGGCCAGGGCATGCCCTGCCGTTCGGCGAACACCGAGGCGCCGGCGCGCCCGTAGACGCGGCCGTCGGCGAACTCGATGCGGTCCCGTTCCGGATGGCCGAGGTCGGCGCGATGGGTCAGCTCGCGCATGCCGATCGGCTCGCCCTGCGGGCCGAAGGCGGTGAGGCGCCACCAGACCGTGACGCCGCCCATCGCCCGCAGGGCGCCGGGCGATCGCACCGCCTGGTACACGTCCAGCAGCGGCGAGCCGAGTTCGACGCCCGACGGCACCGCCGGCTGGGCGGGGCTGGTGCCGGTGCCGGCCGCGGGCAGTGGCCGCACGGTGACCGGCGGCGGCGTGGCGTTGCGGGCCGGCGGTGCCTCCGAGGGCCAGGGCACCGGCGCCGCCGCCGGCGCCGTCGTGGTCGGCACCACCGGCCAGCCGTTCTTGTCGAACTCCACCGCCGGCGGCCGGGTCTCGCCGGCCGGCGCCGGCTGGCCCTTCGGCTCCTGGGGCGTGGGCTGCTGCGGCAGGGACACCGCCAGGGCCGCGAGGCAGGCGAGGGTGAGCATCGTGTCGCCTCCATCGGCCGATCCGGGCCCCGTGGTTGAGCCGGAAGCGCCCGTGCCAACGGCCCTTGTTCCAATTCGCCCGCCGGTTCTCGATGCTGGCGGCGATGCCCACCCGCCGCCCGGCCCTGATCGCCCTGCTGCTGTGCGGTGCCTGCGCCAGCTCCCCCACGCCCGGCACGGCGGCGGTGGAACGGCCGGCGGTCACGGTCGCCCAGGCCCTGCCGGCGGGCAGCGTGCTGCGGCCCGATCCCGCCGAACTGACCACCGCCGGCCGGGCGCCGCTGCTCGCCATCGACGGCTGGCTGCGGGAGGCGCTGCGGCAGAGCCGGCACTTCGACCTCGCCGCCGGGCCCGACGATGTGACCGCGTTGCCCGAACGGAGCCTCTGGCGCGTGCAGATCGGCTGCGATCCCACCGCCCGCGTCCTCACCGCGACGCTGCTCCCGCCCGACGCCGCCGCGGTGCCGCTCGGCAGCGCCTCGTTCGCCGGCCAGTCGCTGCCGGCGGCGGTGGACCAGCTCGCGTTCGGCGTGCGGCTGGCGCTGGGCGATCCGGTGGCCGAGCCGCCGCTGCCGGTGGCGCTGGCCTACAGCCCGGACGCGAGCGCGGTGACCCGCACCGAGAACGGGCTGCGCAGCCTGCAGGAAGGCCGGCTGCGCGACGCGCTCGGCGAACTGCTGGCAGCGCGGCGCCTGGACGGCGGCAATCCGATCGCGCTGGACGCCCTGGCGGCGCTGCGGGCCCTGCTGGGCGAGACCGCCGACGCCGAGGCCATCGCCCGCGAAGGCCTCGCCCTCGAGCAACGCCTCACCGCGCCGACCCAGCATCGCCTGGCCCGCAGCCTGCTGCTGGCCCGGGCCACCCAGCAGCCGGCGGCGGCGGCGGTGCGCGACGCCGAACTGCTGGCGCTGGGCCGGGCCGGCCAGCGGGAACGCCCCCACGACCCGCAGTGCCGGCTCACCGAGGCCTGCGCGCTCAGCTTCCAGGGCGACTTCGCCGCCGCCTTGCCCCTCTGGCGCGATGTCGCCCGCCGCCTGCCGGGCAGCGCCGTGGCGCTCTACCACCTGGGCTGGGCGGAACTGGCGGCGGGCCGGCCGGCGGCGGCGGCCGAGGCCCTGCTGCGCTGCACCGGCCGCCTGCCGCGGGGCGCCACCACCCTGCCGCTGCTGCTGGCGCGCTACGAACAGGGCGACCACGACGGCCTGCGGCGCCTGTTCGCCGAGCTGCAGGCCGATCCCGACGTCGCCGACGGCACGGCCGGCTTCGAACTGCAGCGCATGCGGGCGGCGCACGCGATCCTGACCGATCGGCCCGACGAGGCGACGCGGCTCCTGCTCGACTCCCTCGAATGGCTGCGGCGGCGGCCGTCGCTGCTGGCCGAGCGCGCCCGCGAGGTGGCCGCCACCGCCGAGGTGCTGGTGCGGCTCGGCCAGGCCGAGGCCACCGGCCTGCGCCTGCAGGCGCTGCAGGACCTGCGCCTGCCGTCGGCGCCGCTGCAGGACGCGCTGGCCTTCGGCCAGGGCCTGGTGGAGGTGGCCCGCACCGGCCGCCGCGCGCTCGCCGCCGAGCAGGGGCTGCTGCGCGACGGCCGCCTCGACGCCTGGGGCTTCGCCCTGCAGGCGTTCGGCCACCGCAAGGCCGGCGAACTGCAGGCCGAGCACGAGGCCCTGGCGCAGGCCACGCGTCTCGACGACGGGCCGCTGCAGAAGGCCGCGCTGGTGCGCAGCCTGCAGGCCATGGGCCGCGACCGCGACGCCGGACTGCTGCAGGCGGCGCTGCGCCGCGAGATGGCCGTGATCCACCTGCGGCAGCGGCTGCAGCACCCGCTGCTGGCGCCGGAACTGGCGCTCGCCTCGCGCACGCTGCCCTCGCCGTGAGGGGCGGCGGGCACGGGGCCTACAGCAGCAGCAGCCGGCAGGCGCCGGCGGGCCGCAGGCCGGCCCGCACGTAGGCCGCGCGCGCCGCGGTGTTCTGCGCGGCGACGTGCAGGCACACCGGGCCGGGTGCCGCGGCGAGCACCGACGCCACCAGCGCGGTGGCGTGGCCGCGGCCGCGTTCCAAAGGCGGGGTGAACACGCCCTCCAGCACCAGCCCGCCCGGGCCGTCGCTGCCGAAGTCGAGCTTGCAGACGATGCCGCCCACCGGCCCCAGCACCCGCGTGCTGCCCTCGGCGATGCGCGCCAGCACCGTTTCGCGCAGCCAGGCACGGTCGACCCGCCGCGGATCGATGCACAGGTCGCTCTCGTTGAGCTGCAGGGCGGCGTCCTCCAGGAACGCCGCCTCGTCGCGGCCGGGCGCGCGCACGGTGCCCCGCACCAGGTCCCTCGCCGCGTCGGCTTCGGTGCCGGCGAAGTAGAGCTGATCGCGGTGCACCAGGGGCCGCCCGCGGCTGCTGGCCCGCAGCGCGTCGACGGCGGCTGCCGGGCCCAGCGCGATCCGCCATGGCCAGCGGCTGTCGCGCACCGCCGCCGCCACCGCGCGCCCGTCCAGGGGCTCCCGTTCCACCAGGATCAGGTTGCCGCGGGGTCCGAACCAGCACAGCCCGAGCAGCGCGTCGGTGCCGTAGAAGCCCAGGGTCTCGCCGGTGCCGTCGTGCAGCGCGTTGCGCACGTACACGCCATGGCAGCCGGCGGCGACCGTGAGCGCGATCGCCTCGGCACGATCGTGCGGATCGAGGGCCCGGGCCCCGAACGGCGGCGACAACGGCATCGGCGCTCAAGATTGCGCCCGGGAGCGCCGATGGCAACGGCCAGCCGGCCCCGTCCGGACCGAACCGTGACCAGCAACCGCCCATCCCTCTCCCCGCCCACGGTGCCCGCCGACGTGCGCACCCTCGACCTCGGCCAGCGCCACGCCCTGCGGCAGCGGCTGGCCTTGGCCCAGGCCGAATGGCTGCCCCGCCTGCGGGCCCTGGTCGAGCCGCCGGCGCCGGACGGCGACTTCCCGGCGTTCCTGCTGGCCACCGAGCCGTTCGCCTGGCTGCAAGCGGCGATCGGCGACGCCCGGCAGCCCGCCGACCTGGCGCCGGCCACCGCCGACGCACTGCAGCGCTTCGTCGATGCGTTCCGCGACTACCTGCGCACGCTGGCCGGCGAGGACGCGTTCGGCGGCCCCGCCCGGCGCGCCAGCTAACGCAGGGAACGCGCCAGCGCCGCCAGTTCGGCGTCGGCCATCGGCGTCCCGCCGAGCGGCGGAAACTGGCCGGGCGCGTCGGTCGGCACCAGGTGCACGTGGGCGTGCCGCACCTCCCAGCCGACCACGCCGATGCAGACCCGCGCGCAGCCGAGCCGCTGCCGCAGGCGGGCCGCCAGCCGGCGGGCGGTGCGCCACAGCGCGTCGTACTCGTCGTCGCCGAGGTCCCACACCGAGTCGGCGACGCGCCTGGTGAGCAGGATGGTGTGGCCCGGCCGGATCGGCGAGGGATGCAGGAAGGCGAGGTGTTCCTGGTCCTCGTGCACGCGGTGGCACGGCGCGCGGCCCGCCACCAGATCGGCGAAGGTCTTCGGCGCGCTCATCGCAGCACCAGCCTCGCCGGGTCGGTCACCGGCGCCTCGCAGACGCCGCGCCGGCAGACGAAGGCCGCCGGCACGCCGTCCACCGGCGTCTTGCCGCGGAACACCTCGCTCAGTTCCAGCAACGCATCGCGGTTGCCGTGGTGCACCAGCGCCACCACCACGTGCGGCGCGAAGCGGCCGCGCACCGCCGCCAGCAGGGCCTGGGTGCGAGGGTCGTCGGGCTCGCCGGCGATGACGATCTCGCGCGGATCGCCGAGGTGGAACTGCAGCGCCAGCACCAGCCCGCTGCACGCGGCCGGCATCTCCCGCAGCGCCGCCGCGTTGGCGCGCAGGGCCTGCACGCCGACCTCGTAGAGCGCCTCGTCGCCGAGCAGCAGGCCGCCGCGCAGGAACGCCATCGCCGCCATCGCCGTGCCCGACGGCTGACTCGACTCGCTGACGCTCCGGCTGCGGGCCAGCAGTTCCTCGTGGTCGTCGGCGGTGAAGAAGAAGCCGCCGTCGGCATCGTCGCGGAAGTGCTCCTGCATCGCCTGCAGCAGGCCGCGGGCCGCCCGCAGCCAGCGCGGGTCGCCGTCGCTCTCGAACAGCGTCAGCAGGGCATCGCACAGGTAGGCGTGGTCCTCCAGGTAGCCCTGGTGCCGCGCCTGCCCGGAGTGCCAGCTGCGCAGGCAGCGGCCGTCGCGCAGCAGTTCGCGCAGGGCGAAGTCGGCGGCCTTCTGCGCCGCCTGCAGCCAGCGCCGTTCGCCGAGCACCTGGTGGCCGCGGCAGAGGGCGGTGATCGCCATGCCGTTCCACGCGGTCAGCACCTTGTCGTCGGTGGGCGGCGCCACGCGCTGCTGGCGCGCCGCCAGCAGCTTCTGCCGCGCCCGCTCGAGGGCGGCCGCGGCGGCGGCCGGCGGCAGCCCGGCCCGCTCGGCGGCCGCGGCCACCGGCAGCGCCTTCCACAGCACGTTGCGGTGCTCCCAGTTGCCCTGTTCGGTGATGCCCCAGCGGGCGGCGGCGACCGGCAGGTCGTCGCCGAGCAGCGCCTTCGCCTCGTCGAGCTGCCAGACGAAGAACCTGCCCTCGACGCCCTCGCTGTCGGCGTCCTGGCTCGAGTAGAAGCCGCCGTGCGGCCCCTGCATCTCCCGCAGCAGGTAGTCCAGGCACTGCCCGGCGATCTCGCCGTGCCGCGCCTCGCCGGTCAGCAGCAGCGCCTCGAGGTAGACCGGTACCAGCAGACCGTTGTCGTAGAGCATCTTCTCGAAGTGCGGCACCAGCCACTCGCGGTCGGTGCTGTAGCGGTGGAAGCCGAAGCCGAGCTGGTCGTACATGCCGCCCTCCTGCATGCGATCCAGGGTCAGCACCGCCATCCGCAGGGCGCGGCCGTCGTTCTGCGCAGCCCGCCGCAGCAGCACCGCCAGCTCGCTGGCGTGCGGGAACTTCGGCGCGAAGTGCGGCCCCGGCGCGAAGCCGCCGTAGCGCTCGTCGAAGCGCGCGGCGGACTGCGCCACCAGCTTGTCGACCACCTCGGCGGTGACGTCGCCGGGCGCGGCCTTCGGTTGCAGGATCTCCTGCAGATGCGCGGTCAGCTCGGCGGACACCTTGACCATCTCGGCGCGGCGGTCGCGCCAGCCGTCGGCCAGGGCCTGCAGCACCCGCGGGAAGCCCGGCCGGCCGTGGCGGTCCTCCGGCGGGAAGTAGGTGCCGCCGTAGAACGGCTGCAGGTCCGGGGTCAGCCACACCGACATCGGCCAGCCGCCCTGCCCGGTCATCGCCTGCACCGACATCATGTAGATCTCGTCGAGATCCGGCCGTTCCTCGCGATCGACCTTGATGCAGACGAAGTGCGCGTTCATCAGCGCGGCGATCTTCGGGTCCTCGAAGGACTCGCGCTCCATCACGTGGCACCAGTGGCAGGCGGCGTAGCCGATGCTGAGGAAGATCGGCCGGTCGAGTTCCTTGGCCTTCTTCAGGGCCTCGGGTCCCCATGGGTGCCAGTCCACCGGGTTGTGCTGGTGCTGGCGCAGGTACGGCGAGGTCTCCTTGGCGAGTCGGTTCACGGGGCGGGGCTCGTTCTCCTGGCCCGCGGCGGCGGCGGCCAGGGCCAGGACGGCAAGAGGAAGGTGGGCGCGCATCGCGGGGCGCCATTGTTGGCCGCCCCGCGCGGCAACGGAAGGGCAGCCGGCCTACTTCGGCGCCTGCAGGTGCGTGTCCAGGCGGGCGAGGCTCGCCTCCTGCTGCTTCTTCACCGAGTCCTGCACCGCGCCGAACCAGCCGACCCAGCGCGAGATCACCGACGACAGCCGGCCCTGGTCGTGCCAGGTGACCCGGGTGCCCTCGCCCTCGGCCACCAGATCGAAGCCGCCGCCGCCCAGCACGCCATGGCCGGTCACCGCGAAGTCGTAGCGGACGCGTCCGGGCGCCACCTCGGTGAGGGTCAGGGTCGCCTCGCCCTCGCTGCCGCGCCAGCGCAGGACGCTGCCGACGGTGCCGGTGGCCCCCTCCACGGTGCGCTCGGTGCTCGGCCCGAGCACCGCATCGACGCTGCTCCACTTCTGCCACGTCGCCAGATCGGTCAGCGTCGCCTGCACCCGCGCCGGCGCCACCGGCAGCGTGCGCACGGTCTCCACCCGCCACCGGTCGGCCAGCGAGGCGCCGACGCCGAAGAACACCAGGACCAGCAGCAGGGCCGCGCCGAGCACGGCCAGGACGGGGCGATTCATGGGGCGGGGACGGTAGTCAATGCCGCGGCCGCCCTCAACGGACTCGCCGGGAATGCCCCATCCGGCGGTTCACCGCCCCACCAGCAGCGGCGTGAAGTAGCGGTAGTAGACCTCCAGGCAGAGCACGCACATCGCCGTCGTGTAGGAACGGTCGCGATCGGTGTCGCCGGCGTAGCGGGCGTAGACGTCGATCGGCGCGAACGAGCCGTCCTCGGACTGCGCAGCCGGCAGCAGTTCGCGCAGCACCGCGTTCCAGCGCTGCCAGCTCTCGCCGCCGGCCAGGAAGCAGCAGAGGCTGCCGTAGTACCAGAAGTAGACGTTGCCCGCGCCCTGCAGCACGAAGTCGTCGTCGCGGTAGCGCCGGTAGTCGCTGGGCCGCCGTTCGACGGTGTAGCCGAGCGCCGTGCGCACCCGTTCGTCGTCGGCGGGCACGCCCAGCAGCATCAGGCCGAAGGCGGCGGCCGGCGTCGACGCCGGCAGCGTCGGCCAGGCCGAGCGCAGGCGGCTCGGCTTCTGGTTGTAGCGGAACCAGCCGTTCTCGGCGTCGAACGACTGCTCGAGGTACTCGCGGGCCCGGGTCAGCGAGTCGGCCGGCACGTCGAGGCCGGCGAGCCGCGCCGATTCGAGCGCCATGATCATCCACGCCGAGATCGAGACGCGGGCGTAGTCGTCCTCGCGCTCGAGCCCCGGCGAGAAGTAGCCCCAGCCGCCGCGGTTGCGCCGGTCGCGGCGCGGCCCCTGGTTCTGCACGATCCACGCCACGGCGCGCTCGGCCGGCCCGCGCAGCACCGGGTCCTTGGTGATGCCGTAGCACTCGGTGATGGCGTAGGTGGCGATGCCGTGCCCATAGGCCGACGACGGGCCGAACGCGCCGTTGCGGTCCTGCTGGTCCAGCAGGTACTGCAGCGCGCGGCGGACGTGGTCGGACCACTCGGTGCCCGAACGATGGGTGTGGCCGGCGCCGAGGAACGCCAGCACGCACAGCGCCGACTTGCCGATCTGCACCTGGCCGTACTTCTCGTCGAACAGCTCGGCGCTGCCCCAGGAGCCGTCGCGGTTCTGGATGCGGGCCAGATAGGCGAGGCCCAGGCCCACCGCGCGCTCGGTGGCCGCCGTGCCGCCGTAGTGCTCGAGGGCCTGCACCTTGGCCGGACCGAAGCGGTTGCTGTAGGCGGATGGCGCCGCGGCCACCGGCGGCAGGGCCGGCAGCGCGGCCCGGCGCGGCGCCTGGGCCAGCAACGACGGCGGCAGGCGCAGGTCGCCGCTGGCGATGCCGGTGCGCGGGGTCAACGCGGCGGCGGCGAGCGGTTCGGCGGCCGGCCGCCGGGGCCCGAGCACCGGCAGCGGTGCGGGCTGCGGCGCCGGCCGGCCGGGCGGCACGCTGCCCGACACAGCAGCGGGCGGGGTGCCCCGCGGGTCGCGCAGGGCCACCACCGCCGGCGCCGTCCGGCGGCCGGTCGGCGCGGGCAGGGGCGAGTTGGCCTGGGTCGGCGGTTCGCTGCGAGGCCGCACCGCCGCGAGTCCGCTCGGCGGCGGTCCGGGCAAAGCCGTGGGTTGCCCGGCCACCGCCGGTGACGGCCGCGACACCGGCACGCCGCCGGGCTGCGGCAACGTGGTGGCGGGCAGCGGCCGCGGCACCGCGGTGGCAGGTGCCGGTGCCGCCTGGGCGGTCGCCGGCGCGGCCACCGGAGCATGGTCCGGGGCATCGCGCAGGCTCGGGCTGGCGGCAGGCTGCGGCGAACGCGCCACCGGCAGCGCCGCCGGCAGGCCAGCGGGCGTCGGCAACGGCGGCGCCACCCGGTCGGCCGCGGCCACGCCGGCTGCCGGCGGCTGCGGCGTCGCCTCGGGACCGGTCACCGCAGCACCCTCGGCCCGCGCCGGTACCAGCACGGCCGCGGCCGGAGCGGCGAGGCCGGTGACCGCGGGCGCCGGTTGCGGCGGCGGACCGGGATCGGCGCCGGCGCGCAGCGCCTCGCTGGCGGCCGGCACCGGTTCGCGCAGGGCCACGGCGGCGGGCGCCGCGGCCGCCGGCTGCCGCACCCCGGCGTCCGCCAGCGCCGGCAGGACCGGCG
>CAZMGG010000125.1:0-16389 GCA_964565715.1 uncultured candidatus Brocadiaceae bacterium
ATGTACTCGCGCGGCACGACGCCGCCCTTGATCGCGTCGACGAACTCGAACTCCTCGACGTCGGTGGCCGGCGCGAAGCGCACGCGCGCCACGGCGAACTGACCCGAACCGCCGGTCTGCTTGATGTGGCGGGCCTCGACGTCCTTCGGCGCCTTCAAGGTCTGCTTGTAGGCGACCTTCGGCTTGCCGACGATCACCTGCACCTTGTAGTCGTTCTGGATCATGTTGGTCTTGATCTCCAGGTGGAGCTCGCCCATCCCGGAGATGACCATCTGGCCGGTCTGCTCGTCGGTCCGCGCCTTGAACGTCGGGTCCTCGCGCACCAGCTTGGCGATCACGTCCGACAGCTTGTCGCGGTCGCCGCCCGACTTCGGCTCGATCGCCATCGAGATCACCGTGTCCGGGAACTCCATGGCCTCGTAGAAGATCGGGTGGTCCTTGGTGCAGAGCGTGTCGCCGGTGATCGACTCCTTGACGCCGACGACGGCGACGATGTCGCCGGCCTTCGCCTCCTCGATCGGCTCGCGTTGGGCGGCATGCATGCGCAGCAGGCGGCCGATGCGCTCCATGCGGCGGGTGCGCGGGTTGTAGTACTTCTCGCCCTGGCTCATCACGCCGCTGTAGATGCGGATGAAGGTCAGGTCGCCGTTCGGGTCGTTGATGGTCTTGAAGACCAGGCCGCCGAAGGGCTCGTCCGGCATCAGCGCGCGGATCACCTTCTCGTCGTTGTCGGGGTTGGTGCCCTCGATCGGCGGGACGTCGAGCGGGCTGGGCAGGTAGTCCACCACCGCGTCCAACAGGAGCTGCACGCCCTTGTCCTTGAAGGCCGAGCCGCACAGGACCGGCGTGATCTTCAGGGCCAGGGTGCCGTTGCGGATCGCGGTGCGGATCTCGTCCACCGACACCGCCTCGCCCTCGACGAACTTCTCCAGCAGGGCGTCGTGGTACTCGGCGACGGCGTCGATCATCGCCTCGCGGCGCTTCTCGGCCTCCTCGCGCAGGTCCGCCGGGATCTCGATGATCTCCATGTCGCGGGCGTCGTCGTCGTCGGCCCACACCATCGCCCGCATCTCCACCAGGTCGATGACGCCGCGGAAGCCCTTCTCCTTGCCGATCGGCATCACCAGGGGCACGGCGTTGGCGTGCAGGCGCGCCCGCATGGTCGCCACCGCGTTGTCGAAGTTGGCGCCGGTGCGGTCCATCTTGTTGACGAACGCGACCCGCGGCACCTTGTAGCGGTTGCCCTGCCGCCACACCGTCTCGGACTGCGGCTGCACGCCGGCCACGCCGCAGAACACGCCAATGGCGCCGTCCAGCACGCGCAGCGAGCGCTCCACCTCGGCGGTGAAGTCGACGTGCCCCGGGGTGTCGATCAGGCTCAGCTTGTGGTCACGCCACTGGCAGGTGGTGGCGGCCGACGTGATCGTGATGCCGCGCTTCCGTTCCTCCTCCAGGTAGTCCATGGTCGCCGCGCCCTCGTGCACCTCGCCGATCTTGTGGCTCCGGCCGGTGATGTAGAGGATGCGCTCGCTGACCGTCGTCTTGCCGGCATCGATGTGGGCGATGATGCCGAAGTTGCGGATACGACGGATCTCCTGGGTGACCTTGGGGTCCTTCTGGGACTTGGTCGCGGCTGGATCGGCTGGCGGCATGACGTGAGGGGGGCTGTGGACAGGGGCCTCGCCGGCGGCCGGCCGACGATGAAAGGCCGAACAGGGTAGCGCGGGACCTTCCCGGGTCAACGTCCCCGCCGGACCGGGACCGGTGACGGGTCCGGTCCGGTGCCACCGGCCCGACCCCGGCGGGGTCCAGCCGCCTGCCGCCCGGGCCCGAAGAGACTGCCCAGGAAAGCAACGAGGAGTGGCACCAGTGATGCAGTTCCGGGCGGTCGCAGCCGGGGTCGTGGCCTTGGTGATGGCGTGCGGGGTCGTCTCGCAGCGGCCGGCGGAGACGGCCCTCGAGGCCCTGAGGGAAGGCAATCGGCGGTTCGTCGAGCAGCGCACCGCGGTCCCGCCGCTGGGCGAGGGCATGCGCCGCTCCCTGGCCCGCGGCCAGAGTCCGGGCGCCATCGTCGTGTGCTGCGCCGACAGCCGCGTGCCGCCGGAGCTGATCTTCAACACCGGCCTCGGCGAGTTGTTCGTCGTGCGCCTCGCCGGCACCTGCGTCGACGCGGAGGCCCTCGCCAGCATCGAATACGCCGCCGAGCATCTGGGCACGCAGCTCTGCGTCGTGCTGACCCACGAGTCCTGCGGTGCCCTCCAGGCCGGCCTCGACCGGCAGCGGCAACGCGACGCGGGCCGGACCCACGCCGAATCCGAGGCGATGCAGGGCCTGCTCGAACGGCTCGAGCCCGCCGTGCGCAAGGCCCTGGCCGCCTCGCGCAGCGCGCCCGAGACGGCCCAGCTCGCCGAGGAGGAACAGGCCCAGCTCTCGGCCGACGAGTGCCTGCGCCGCAGCCCGGTGCTGCGCCATCTGCACCGCGAGGGCCGCTTCCGCATCGCGCCGGCCCGGTACCACCTGCGGACCGGCGTGGTCGAGTGGCTGCCGGACCGGCCGCGACCCACCGGCGAGGCCCCGGCCGAGATGGACCACGCGGTGATCGCCGCCACCAACGACTCGGTGCCGCCGCACGTCGCCCTGCGCATGCTGCAGGCGGGCCATCGCCGCTTCCTGTCGTCGGCGCGCCCCGCCGGCGATCTCTCGCAGCGCCGGCGCGAGGACCTCACCCACGGCCAGCGGCCGCTGGCGATCGTGGTCGCCTGCGCCGACTCGCGGGTGAGCCCCGAGCTGCTGTTCGACGCGGGCCTCGGCGAAGTCTTCGTCGTGCGCCTGGCGGGCAACGTGATCAACGACTCCGCCCTGGCCAGCATCGAGTACGCGGCGGCCCACACCGGCGCCTCGCTCTGCATCGTTCTGGGCCACAGCTCCTGCGGCGCCTTGACCGCCGCCGCCGAGCACCCCGCCGAGCAGAAGCTGACCGAGAACATGCGGGCGCTGCTCGGCCGCCTGGAACCGTCGGTGGAGCGCGCGCGGAGCGGCGGCCGCAAGGGCGCCGAACTGGTCACCGCGGCGATCCGGGCCAACGCGCTGCGCGCGGTCGCGGAGGCGCGGTCGCGCAGCGGACTGCTGCGTGGTCTCGAGAAGGAGGGCCGCTTCGCGCTGCTGGCCGCGGTCTACGACCTGCCGAGCGGCGACATCCAGTGGCTCGACGAAGGGCAGGAGGCGGTGGCCTCGCCGACGCCTGCCGCGACGAAGCACGGGGACCAGCACGACGGGGCGGCCGGACACGCGGCTGCAGACCACGGCGCCGACCTGGACTGGGCCAAGGACGGGGTGCTCGAACACGCCGAACCCGCCCACGCCAGCGCCCATGCCGCCGATCCCGGCGGCGATGCGGCACACCACGCCGCGCCTTTGGTGCACGGCAAGACCGCCCAGGCGAAGCCGCCGGCGGGCGCCGCCGGCGACAGCGCCCTGCAGCGCGCCCTGTTCGGCATCGACCCGATCCTGCTGGCCGCCAGCCTCGGCCTCGCCTCGCTCGCCGCCGCCACCTGGCTGGTGATGTCGCGCAAGGCCGGCTGACGCCGGCGCGCGGTCAGCGGCCGGCCAGGAACCGCTCGAACGCGGCCTGCCGGGCGGCGTCGCCGGCCTCGGCGAAGTAGTAGAGCTGGAACGAGGCGTAGTCCGCGCGCACCCGCGCCGGGTCCTTCTGCGGCAGGTCCGCCAGATACCGGTCGAGATACTCCTCGAAGTCGATGAAGGCCACGTCCGGGCGGCCCTGCAGCCGCGCCATCAGCGCCCGGTCGTAGCGCACCAGGGTCACCTCGCGACCGAACAGCACGGCCGCGCGGAACGGCTCCAGGTCGACGATGCCGGGCGCGCGTTCGAGCAGGAAGTGCACGCGGCGCTGCAGCGCATAGGCCGGATCGGCGTAGATGCTCTTCTCGTGGCCGATCTGGCCGCGCTGCGCGAGCGACATGCGGGCGAGGTGCGGGTCGGTGAGCCCGGTGGTGCCCTCGAGCGCGTAGCGGAAGCCCGCGTCGTGGACCAGCATCGCCTGGGTGCCGAAGAACACGACCCGCGCCTCGGGGCAGGCCTCGCCCATCCGGCGGCCGACCTCGCGGATCGCCTGCACGCGCTCGGCGGGATACTGGGTGCGCTCGTCGACGATGCCGCGCAGGTTGGCGCCGACGCCCTGCAGCAGGGTCTCCGGCGGGCCCTGCAGCGCCGTCAGCGCGCCCACCACGATCACCGCGCCCCACCGGAGCGCGGCGGCGCGCCGCCGCCGGACGAGCCACTCCAGCACGAGGAACAGCACCGGCGTCACCGGCAGCAGGAAGCGGGCGAACATGAAGTCGCCGCCGACCCAGACGACGAAGCCGAGGTAGCCGAGCGCGAACGCCGCCAGCAGCCAGGGCGCGCGTTCCTGCCGGCCGAGCACGACGGCGACCGGCAGCAGCACCACGGCCGGCAACAGGACCCAGTAGGAGCGGAGCACCAGCCACACGTAGTAGAGGCCCTGCCCCGGATACGGATCGTTGCCGGATTTGGCGTAGAACGTGTTGGGCAGCAGGTGCCCGTAGTAGGCGAGCTTCCAGAGCCCGAACGCAGCGCCGGCCAGCACCAGCGGCAGCGCGTAGGCCAGCACGCAGCGGGCGCGGGGCCGGCCCCAGGCGAGCGCCGCCGCGCCGCCGATCAGGCCGAACAGGGCGCCATCGGGCCGGCTCAGTCCGAGCAGGGCGGCGAGCACGCCGCACAGGGCCCAGCCCCGCGGCCGTTCCGCCCGCAGCAGCGCGTCGAGCAGGGCCACCACCAGCAGCACGAACGACGCGGTCTCCAGGCCGCAGGAGGCGAACTCCTGCAGGTGCCGGTGGAACGCGCAGCCGGCCGCCGCCAGCGGCAGCAGCGCACGGTCGCCGGGCACGAGCGCGCGACCGGCCCGCGCCGTCATGACGACGGCACCGGCGAAGCAGGCGATGCCGCCCCACTGCGCGCTCCGTTCGATGACGAGCCCGCACGCGCCCCACAGCGCGCACAGCATCGTCCACAGGAAGTTGGTGTAGCCCTCGACGCGCTCCTCGGCGTTGAACACGAGGCCGTGGCCGTCCAGCAGGTTCCGCGCGTAGCGGAACGAGATGAACGCGTCGTCGCACAGCCAGCGGCGGTCGACGGCGGCCCAGACCGCGCAGGCGGCGAGCCCCAGCACCACCACGACGGCGCCCGGGCGGGCCTTCATCGGGCCAGGAACTCCTCGAAGGCGCGTAGGCGCTCCGGGTCGTCGTTGTGGTCGAAGT
This sequence comes from uncultured candidatus Brocadiaceae bacterium, assembly GCA_964565715.1. Lineage (GTDB taxonomy): Bacteria > Planctomycetota > UBA1135 > UBA1135 > UBA2386 > CAZMGG01. Next base: position 5,295 of record CAZMGG010000125.1, read on the forward strand.
AGTAGTCGCGGAAGCCCACCAGGTCCCGCGCCACCACCGCCTTGTCCTTGCCGGGCATCTCGGCGAGGTACTGGTCCAGCACCGCCTCGAAGTCGGCGAACCGCACGTTGGGGTCCCGCCGCTTCAGTTCCGCCAGCAGGGTCCGGTCGTAGACGACGATCCGGGCCGGGATCGCCGGGAAGAAGATGTCGCGATACGGATCCGCCGACGAGCCGGTGTGGAAGCTCAGCTCGAACATGAAGTGCACGCCGCGGCGCTGCAGGTAGCCCGGATAGAGCGTGTAGTTGCGCTCGTGGCCCGGCTGGCCGCGGTCGGGCACCGGCAGGTGCGCGATGTGGGCGTCGGTGAGCCCTGACGCGCATTCCACCGCCACCGGCACGCGGCTGCGCCAGGCGAGATTGGCGTGGCTGCCGGCGATGCCCACCCGCACGTCGAGACCCTCGAACAGGCCGCGCAGGTAGTGACCGGCGAAGCGCGCCGCCTCGGCGATCGGCACCCCCGGCGCGATCTCCTTCATGGTGATCAGGCGGTTGTCGCTGTAGCCGCGCGGATTGCGCGTGTGGTCGTACTCGCCGAGCCAGGCGGGCTGCGGCCGCAGCAGCAAGCCACCCACCAGCACCGCCGCCATCGCCAGCACGACGGGCGGCCGCAGGCGCGCCGCCGCCAGGTCGCAGCCCAGCAGCACCAGCGGCGTCACCGGCAGCAGGAAGCGCGCAAACATGAAGTCGCCGCCGACCCACACCACGAACAGGACGTAGGGTACGACGTGGGCCAGCAGCACCAGCGCCGCGCGCCGCCCCGACCAGGGCGCCAGCTTCGCCACCGGCGACGGCCGCCGCAGCAGCGCCAGCACCAGCAGCAGGGCGGCCGGCAGCAGCGGCCAGTAGATCGTCACGTAGTCCAGCAGGTACTGCAGACCCTGGCCGGGATAGGGGTCGCCGCCGGACTTGGCGAAGAACGTGTTGGGTACCCACTGGCCGTAGAAGGCGCGGCGCCACAGCAGGAACGGCACGAACACCACGACGAACGGCAGCGCGAACGCCACCACGCTCCGCCAGCGGCCCTGGCGCAGGGCGTCCCACAGCAGGAACGCGCCGCTCACGGCGCACGGCAGGGCGCCGTCGGGCCGGGTCATGGCCGCCAGCACGCCGAGCCAGCCGAGCCAGGCGGCGCCCCGCGGGCAGCGGACGCCGACCGTGACGACCGCCATCGCGGTGAGCAGCAGCGTGAACAGCGCCGTCTCCAGCCCCGCCGGCGCCAGCGACGCGGCGTGGTGCAGCGCGGCCCAGCCGCACGCCGCCAGCGGCACGATGGCGCGGGTGCCCATGGCCCGGAAGCCGGCCACCGCCAGCAGCAGCACCGTGGCGCCGTGGCACAGGGCGCCCAGCGCCGACGCCCAGCCTTCCATCGCGTCGCCGCTGAAGCCCAGCGCGGCACCCAGCGCCAGCAGCATGACCCAGGCGAAGTTGCTGTAGCCCTCCACCGGCGCCTCCGCCGGATCGAGGTTGAACACGAGCCCGTGGCCCTGCACGAAGTGCTCCGCGTAGCGGAACGAGATGGTCGCGTCGTCGCAGCTCCAGCGCAGCGCCCAGGCCCAGCCCATGGCGGCAACCACGGCGACGGCGCAGAGGAGCCAGTAGCGCGCACGCGGGGTCATGCTGCGGCGCTACGGTAGCTCATCGCCCGACCAGGGACAGCACGGCGGTGCAAACCGCGCGACCGAGCCGGCGCTGGCCGGCCGCGGTGCGGGACAGGCGCTGGTTCAGTTCGACCTCGATGCCCTGGTAGCGCGCGGCGGGATGGAGCGCCCGCAGGTGCGACGTGAACCCGTCGGTGGAGCCGAAGTAGGGGAAGTTGCGCCGCACGGAGAGCCCGTCGGCTTCCAGCGCGGCCTTCAGCGCGTCCACCAGCGCCCGTTCGCGCGGCCGGTCGGGGTCGTAGAGCAGGCCGATGTCGTTGTCCCGCCGCACCCCGCCCAGTTCCTCGACGAACGAATGGATCGACAGGTGCACGCAGCCGCCGCCTCGCACCAGGTCCGCCGCTGCTTCCTCGACCGCGGCCCGGTAGGGCCGCCAGCAGCGTTGCAGCCGGGCGGCGCGGCCAGCGCGATCGAGCTGGTTGGCCGGGATCCGCACGCCGAGCGCGCGCCGCGCCACCACCCGCGGGTGATCCTCGCTGCGGTTCAGGTCGGCCACCAGCCGCGACCAGCGGCCTTGGTGCACCGGCACGCCGAGCGCGCGGCCGAGCGCCCGGGCCACCGGCAGCGCGCCGGGATCCCAGCCGGCGTGGCTCTGGAGCAGCCTGCGCCGGACCGGCGCCGCCAACCCGAGTCCCTCCAGGTCCGCCGGCACCGCATGGCTGGCATGTTCGCAGGTGACCAGCACGCGCGGCCCGCGCAGGCGGGCGTTCACAGCACGCGGAAGTCGAACAGCAGCACCACCCGCGGCCGCTCCGACGTGTTGTTGACCTCGTGGATCTGGCTGCGGTCGAACATGACCACGCGGCCTTCCTCCCACTCCATCTTCTGGTCGGCGACGATCATCTCGCTGCCCGGCGGCACCAGCACGCCGAGGTGCAGCCGCTGCAGGTCGGGCCCGTAGTTGTCGGAATGGGGCAGGATGCGCGACTTCGGCCCGACCAGGGAGAAGCCCGCGTCCACCAGCCGCGGCAGCGACCGGATCATCGCCATGGTCTTCGGACAGCGCCGCTGGTTGCCGGGCAGATCCACCGGCAGGTAGGGCTCGCCCTCGAAGAACAGCGGGAACACCGACCACATGCCGGTGTAGCCGCCGGTCTCGGGCCAGGGCATGAAGTCGCGCTCGAGGTCGAGCTGGTCGAGCTCGGCGCGGACTTCGGGGAACGCCCGCTCGATGGCGGGGATGACGTCCTGGGTCAGGTCGAAGCGCATCGGGGTGGTCGCGGCAGCGGAAGCCTACCGCAACGGCCTACCGGGAGCCGCCGCCGAGTTCGGCCAGCACCTGCTCCGGGAAGGCGCGGGCGTCGACCTTGGCCCACCACTTCACGATGTGTCCCTTGCCATCGATCACCACGGCGGCGCGGCGGGCGCTGCCGGCGCTCGCATCGTCGGCAGCGCCGTAGGCGATCGCCAGCTTGCGGTCGGCGTCGCACAGCAGCGCGAACGGGAACTCGTGCTTCTTGCGGAACGCGGCGTTGGCCGCCTGGCTGTCCAACGAGGCGCCGAGCACCACGGCCCCCTTCTGCTCGAAGTCGCGGATCCGGTCACGGAACCCGCAGCCCTGGGCCGTTCAGCCCGGGGTGTCGGCCTTGGGATAGAACCAGAGCACGACGGTCTTGCCGGCGAACTCGGCCAGCGTGCGGACCTTGCCGGTCTCGTCGGGGACGGCGAAGTCGGGAGCCTTGGATCCTGGTTGCAGCATGACGGTGCCTCCGGCGGATGTCGCCGAACCTTCGCGGCGGGACTCGCTCCGGTCAAGCGTGCCGCCGCCCTTGCCCGGCGGTTCCGTCGCCGCCGGCGGGACCTCACGGCCGCCGCGCTCGGTGGCGGCTTCCACCGGCACCGCGGCCTCGGCGGGCTGGGCCGGCTGGGCGGCCTCGGCGGCGGCCTTGGCGGCGGCCGCCTTGGCCTCCTTCTCGGCCTGGTCGGCCTTGGCCTTGGTGATCGCGTGCCAGCTCGGCGCGTGCGGCAGCTTCTCCTTCTCGCGCTCGGCGTAGGGCACGCCGTGCTGCATCCAGTCCGGCTTCGGCGCGCCACGCAGGTGGTGGTCGAAGTACTCGGCCATGCGCCGGGTCCAGTCGCGCTTGTTCTGGGCCTTGGCGAGGCCGTGGTCCTCGCCCGTGTAGTTGAACAGGTAGGACTCCTTGCCCAGCCGGCGCAGCGCCATGAAGAACTCGATGCCGTTGGTCCACGGCACCGCGCCGTCCTGGTCGTTGTGCAGGATCAGCACCGGCGTCTGCACCTTGTCGGCGAAGAAGATCGGCGAGTTCTCCCAGAAGCGCATCGGGTACTCCCACGGCGTGCCGCCGATGCGGCTCTGCGTGCGCTCGTACTGGAACTGCCGCGACACGCCGGTGCCGTAGCGGATGCCGCCGTAGGCCGAGATCATGTTGCTGACCGGCGCGCCGGACTCGACTGCCTTGAAGATGTTGGTGCGGGTGACCAGGAACGCCGTCTGATAGCCGCCCCACGAGTGGCCGGCGGCGCCGATCCCGTTCGGATCGACGAAGCCCTGGGCGATCAGGTGCTGCACGCCCGACACCACCGCCTTCACGCACGACGCGCCCGGATAGCCCACCTCGTAGGTGATGTCCGGCATGAAGAACAGGTAGCCGTTGCTGACGTAGTAGCTGGCGTTGGGCGAGGTGCCCGCCGCCGGCGGCACGTAGCGGTGCAGGTTGTTGCTCATCCGCTCGTAGAAGTAGACCAGCATCGGGTGCTTCTTCGCCGGGTCGAAGCCGTCGGGCTTCACCAGGATGCCGCGGGCGGGCTTGCCGTCGCCGTCGATCCAGTGCACCAGCTCGGCCTTGCCCCAGCGGACCTCCTTCTGTTGCGGGTTCAACGCCGTCAACCGCACCGGGTCGGCGAAATCAGAGCCGCAGGTCCACAGGTCCGGCGACTCGGCGAACGTCTGCACCGTGAAGAACCAGCGGTCGGCCTTCTTCGCCTTCTGCACGCCCTCCAGGTTCTTGTCGATCTGGAACACCCGCACCGGCTTGCGCACCGCCTCCAGCCAGTCGCGGTAGAGCCCCTCGGCCATGGTGTCCTTGTTGGTGGCCGACAGCAGCAGCTCCGGGGGCAGGTGCTCGACGTCGCGGTCGCGGTCCACCGTCAGGTGGCGCAGCACGGTGCGGTTGGCGCGACCGAAGCCGTCGGTCACGCACACCGCCTCGCCGGTCTTCGGCGAGACCTGCCACAGGTCGAACTCGTCGTAGAGCACGACCGCGCCGTCGCCCTCGGTCCAGCCGGCCACGCCGAAGCTCGAATCGGCCTCGGGCCGGTCGTCGTCCTCGTTGGCCAGCACCACCGGCAGCTGCTCGGTCAGGTTGCGACGCTCGCCGGTGGCGACGTCGTAGGTGTGCCAGTGGCCGCCGACGAACCACAGCAGATAGCGGCCGGTGGGCGACGCCGAGGCGTTGCCGCGCAGCCGCTCCAGGATCCGCGTGCGCGAGCCGTCCAGGGTGTTGACCAGATACACGTCGCTGTAGCGGCCGTCCCAGCTGGTCAGCTTCTCGTAGGGCCGGCTGTCGGTGGCCAGCCCGCGGGAGCCGTCCGGCGTGATCAGCCGCACCGACTCGGTGACGTCGTCGGCGATCACCACCAGCCGGTCCTCGGCGCGGTGCCACACCGCCGAACGCGAGGTCGAGCGACGGCCGGCGCCACGCGCCTGCGCCGGCTGGATCGCGCCATCGTTCCAGTGCCACAGGTCGAGCAGCACCTTCTCCTCGGCCAGGATCTGCGGCGTCTCGGGCTCGGGCTTCGCCGTGACGCGGAACTCCAGCACCGAACCGTCCTTGCTGAAGCTGGCGCCGCCGCCGAGCTGGTAGCCCGCCGGGAAGCCGGCGGTCTCCTCGCCGATCAGGCGCCGGGCCGGCTCGAGGCCGCCCTCCCACAGATAGATGTCGCTCTTCGGCTTCTCGGCGGCGAAATCGGCCAGGTTGCTGGTGAACGCCATCGCCTTCTCGGCCTTGTCGAACGTGACGCCGCCGACGTCACAGACACCCGCCAGCACGCGGATCGGCTTGCCGCCCTCGATCTGGTCGACGTGGAGCCCGTGGGCAACGGCCGCGTCGGGCTTCTTCTGGCAGGTGTGGTACCAGAGGTGGCTGCTCTTCCGGAACAGGCCGTAGGCGACGACGTGGTCGACGCGGCGCTCGGTGCCGGTGACGAGGTCGCGCAGCACCAGGGTCGAGCCCTCCTTGCGCTTCCGCTCCATCGGGTCGACGGGCGCAGCCGGCGCGCTGCCGCGCCCGGAACGGCCACCGCGGCCGCCGCGCGGACCTTCCACCGGCTGCGCCGCCGGCGGCTCGGTCTGCTCCGTCTTCTGCTCCGTCTTCTGCTCCGTCTTCGCGGCGCCCTCGCCGGCGGGCTTCTCGCCCTCCTTCTTCTCGCCTTCCTTGTTCTCGCCCGCCTCGGCCGCCTCGCTCGCCGACTCCAGGTGGTAGATCAGCCAGGGCGTCTCCTCGGGCAGGGTCCAGCCCTTCACCTTCTTGAGCGTCTCGGTCTTGCCGGAAGCCAGGTCCAGCACGGTGACCTCACCGCGCGCCGCCGACTCCTCGCCGCCGCCCGCGCCGCCACCGGGACCGCGCCGGCCGCCGCCCGCACCCGGGCCACCCGGGCCACCGGGTCGCCCGCCGCGCGCACCGGCCATCCGCTGCATCATCTCGGCGCGCCGTTCCTCGGCGCTGCCGGCGCCAGCACCGCCCGCCGGCTGCGGCCCCTCGCCCGCCGCGGGCTTCGGCTCCAGCGCCGCCTTCACCACCTCGGCGAGCTTCTTCTGCCGCTCCTCCTCCTGCGACCGGCCGATGCTGAACACCGCGAAGCGGCCGTCGGCGCTGAACCGCACGCCGCTGCCCCGCGGGAAGCGCCAGATCTTCGCGCCGCTCGTCTCCCGCACCTCCAGCACACCGTCCCCCACCGCCGGCGCGATCTGGTAGGCCACCCACTGACCGTCGGCCGACACCGTCGTGCCGCGCAGCGACTGCCACTGGTCGTAGTCGTCGTGGTTGAGGGGGCGCTGGGCGGGCAACGCCGCCGCCAGCAGCAACGCGAGGGAGAGACCGGTGCAGGACCGGAACCTGAGGTCATTCGGCATGGGGGCTGCTCCGAAGGGGACAAGGCCGCGCCGGGACGCGCGGCGAGGCAGCATCCTACGGACTCCGGGCAGCGGTGGTTGGCGGCTTCCTCACCTTGCCGGACGTTCAGCCCAGGGCCGCGGCCAGCCACGCGCGCAGCCAGGCCGTCCCCGCCTCGCCATCCGCCGCTGCCAAGGCCGTCCGGCGCAGTTCAGCCATCGGCGGCACGCCCCACTTGGCCCTTTCGCTGTCCGTGGTGCCCGGCGCCACCTCCCCCGGCCACAGCCCGAACTTCTGCGGCCGGCCCTCGCACTGCCGCTGCCGGTCGAACGCCGCCGCCGCCAGCCTTCCCGCCGGCCGATGCCCGCCCATCGCCCGCTGCGCCAGTTCCAGCGCCAGGGCCACGTCGCGGGCATCGCCCCAGAGCAGCACGAACGCGGCCGCGGCCAGCGCCGCCGGCTGGAGCCCCGCCGCCTGCGCCAGCACCGCCGCCCGCGCGCGCCGCACCGCGCCGCCACCTCCTCCCGCCGCCTCGGCGCGGGCCAGGGCCATCACTTCGTCGGCGGCGCTCGCGTTGCCCACGTGGCTCACCGTCCCAGCGCCGGGGCCACCAGTCCGGCGAGCCGCCCGGCCCACGCCGCCGGCTCCTCGCCGCCCTGGATCTCCAGCAGCGGCACCCCGTCGGCGGCCACGGTGCGCAGTTCGCCCAGCAGGTCCGCCGACAGCCCCGGCCCCGCCGCCAGCACCAACGCCACGCCCTTCTCGGCGCAATCGGCCCGCACGCGCCGCAGGATCGCCCGCAGGCCCACCGGCGTGCTGCGCGGCCCTTCCGGCCCCGGTCCCTGCCGGCCGATCCAGCCGCGCGGAGCGGCGAACGGCCCCAGCACCAGCCGATGCTCGCGCCACTCCGCGCTCGCACCGAGCCGCGCCGCCGCGTCGCCGCCGGGCACCGCCACCGCCTCGTCGGCGCCCACCCCGAACACCACCACCTTCGGCCGGAAGCCCCAGCCGAACAGATCGAACCACAGCCACTGCTGGTGCGCGTGGCCGTCCACCGTCGGCGACGCGATCACGTCGACCGCGCGCCCCCGCTCGTGCAGCGCGACCTTCAGCTGCACCTCGCCGTGCAGCTGCGGGTCCGCCGTCGCGGCCCACAGCAACTGGCCGCCCAGCAGGAACACCACCGGCCGCTCGCCACCCGTCGCGTGCACCTCCAGCGCGCCGTGCACCCGCCCGGCCAGCGCATCGGCCAGGCCCTCGCCGGCGGCGGGCCCGAAGACCAGGTCCACCGCCGGATGCTCCCGGTCCGCGGCCCGCGCATCCTCGCCCCGCACCGCCGCCTCCAGCAGCAGCACGACCGCGCCGAGCGCCATCGGCAGCAGCAGCAGCACGCGCACCTGCCACCGCCCGCGGCCCGGCAGCCAGTCGACCAGCAGCAGCGGCGCGAGGCAGAACGCCGCCAGCGCGATGCTGATCGGGTCGGGCACCGTCAGCGGCAGCAGCCGCGCGAACGCGACGCTCCGCCCGAGCAGCGCGCCGATCGGCAGCAGCGGCGCCAGCGCCCACAGCGTCGTCGGCCGCACGCCCAGCAATCGCGCCAGCAGCCCGAGTCCGAGCCCCACCAGCCCGCCCCACCACCAGGCGAGCCCCCAGCCGTCGCCCGCCACCGGCGTGATGGTCAGGTTGTGCAGCAGCGCACGGCCGTTCCGCACGGCGAACGCGAAGCTGCCGTGGTCATCCACCGCCATCACCGCCGGCAGGGTCACCCCCGCGACGTTGGCCGTGAGCCGTGACCCCCGCCCCTGGATCCACACCGTGGCGCGGACGCCGGGCTCGACGGACAGCCCGCGACCGTCGCCGAACAGCGCCTCGTCGCGGTGCAGCCAGCCGTGGGCCGGATCCTCGTCCTGCTGTGGCGCCTCGCCACGCAGCCGCAGCACCTCGAAGCGCCCCTGGAACGGCAGGGCCACGCCCTGCACCGGCCGCGGTTCCACGCGGCGGATGAGCACGTCCAGTTCGGCGCCAGGTGACAGTTCCAGCTCGCACACGAGGTCGAAGTCGGCGAACAGCAGCGGGATCGGCCGCCAGTTGTCCGGCGTGACCACCACCGGCCTGCCTTCCGGCCGCGCCACCTGGAACACGTCGCGGTGCAACCCGGGCTCGTTCGGCCGGCTCTCCCGGCGCAGGCCAACCTGCGCGAGGAGCACGGCGAGGGCGCCGCACACGGCCACCCAGACCAGGTTCAGGAGTGCGGAGGGAAGGCGGCGCTCTGCTTGCACGATCGGCCGCGGATCATAGGTTTGCCGGCCGTGAGCAGAAACGATCTGTTGGCCCGCTCCGCCGCGCTGCCGGCCACCGTCGTCGGGTCTCGATCGGCCGGCCGGGCCGCTCACCTCGTCCGGATCGCCACCGCGTCGCTGGTGACGAAGCCGAAGGCGTTGCCGGCGCTGGAGCAGGCCGCCTGGGCATACACCTCCCAGCCGGCCAGCGCCGGGTTGAGCGGCATGGTGATCGACCGGCTGGCATGCCCGCTGGCATCGACCAGCGTCGGCGTGGTCGAATCGGCCGACACCAGCAGCTGGCAACCGGGCGCGCCGTAGGGAGCACCGTCGAACGGCAGCGCGCCCACCACCGACCAGAACCGGTCGCTCATGCCGACCCAGAACAGCGCCAGACCGTTCGGTTCGGCGTTGCGCAGATCGATCGAGAACGTGGTCCCCTGCCGAGGCAGGCCCCGCCAGCCCAGCAGCGGCTCCAGGCCCTGCGAGGTCAGGCACCCGCGGCCAAACAACAGGAATGGGGTCGGCGCGGTGGTAGAGGGATACCGCCAGCCGCTACCGAACGGAGTCAGGAACAAGTAACGCCATTGCGTGCCGTCGTAGCCGAAGAACCGGTCAATGGAAGCGGTCGTCATGTCCGTCACGAGGGCGTTCTTGTTCCAGACGTTGTAGGCGAACTCAGGCGTATTCCCTGCACGGGGCGGACTGGCCCCGTAGTACGGACCTGTCACCTGCGTCATGCCGCCAGTCACGGGGTTGAGGCGGAACATGCCCACGTCACGGTCCAAGACCATCACGTCCCCGTCGTCACCCATCTTCAACCGCACGTAACGCATGCCGTTCGGGGACACCGGCAACGCCGCCAACGGACGAATCGGCGGTGGGCTGCTGCGGATGTCGGCCGCGAAGATGTGGTGGGTCGTCGCACTCGTCACGCCTATCGAGAAGAACATCTCACGGCCGTTCGAGCACCAGCCATCGTACAGGATCGACGAAGGAAGGCCCATCAAGGCCCGGAGGTCCACCAAGGTAGTCGTAGCATTCCCGCGATCTCGGTATATCCACCAGACCTTGCCTGACGCATAGAGGTCGGCGCCCCAAAGCCTCTTGCGGTCCACGAACAGTCGCGGCCCAACTCCAACCCCGTATGGCACAAGCGCCGTATAGACGATCGACTGCGTTTGGGGGTCGACACTGTGGTAGCCGCTAGGTATGTAAGTAGGCGCTCCCCAATCATAAAAGGTCTCCCGGCCAAGTGGCGGGCTGCAGCAGGGTTGGAAAACAGGGTCGAGCACCATAACCCCAGAATAGGCCTGACTGCCCACCACCCAGCCATCCGGAGGCAGAATCTGAGCTCCGAGCGTGCGGCCAGCACCAAGCAAGAGCAGCAGAAGACTCGCTCCCAGGCCGCAGTCTCGCAATGCAATGTTACGTAGCATACCCATGACTCCACCTCGCTTCATCGGACCACTGACGGCAATCATGGTCGCGCGACTCCAATCCAATGCCCGCGCGACGCAGCCCGGCGCCCGTTGGGCACCCATTGGCCCTGCGAGTTCTGATAATACTCGTCGACGAGCACCTGGAAGTACCATCGGGTCCCCTGCAGGCTGATGTCGTTGAACGAGAACCATCCCACGGATGGATTGCTGGGCGAGAATATGGGGCTGGTCAGGACCTGTGGCGGCCCCATCACGGCCTGGGCAGGCGACAACACGTTGAGCCAGATCGGACTCATCCCCGAGCCTGCTGGGGACCACTGGCTGCCGCCCATCGTGGCCGGGTTCTGACCGGGGATGGCCTGGTTGCCGGCGGGCGGCTGGTTGGCCTGCACATGCAGGGTGTACCGGTAGCGGAGTTCCCCGTTGGCGTTGGATGATGGGTACTGGGTGGCACCGGCCATGAGCATGCTCACCTCGTCCTGATCGCCACCGCGTCGCTGGTGACGAAGCCGAAGGCGTTGCCGGCACTGGAGCACGCCGCCTGGGCGTACACCTCCCAGCCGGCCAGCGCCGGGTTGAGCGGCATGGTGATCGACCGGCTGG
>CAZMGG010000126.1:0-16093 GCA_964565715.1 uncultured candidatus Brocadiaceae bacterium
GCGGCGTCTACGACGAGGCCAAGCGCTTCGCCGAGGCGATGACCATGGCCTACCAGCGCACCCACGGCGTGCAGACGCGCATCGTGCGCATCTTCAACACCTACGGCCCGCGCATGCGGCTCAACGACGGCCGCGTGCTGCCGGCGTTCATGAGCCAGGCGCTGCGCGGCGAGCCGCTCACGGTGTTCGGCGACGGCCGGCAGACCCGTTCGTTCTGCTACGTCGACGACCTGGTGGAGGGCATCCTGCGGCTGCTCCGTTCCGACGAGAAGGAGCCGGTCAACATCGGCAATCCGCGGGAGATGACGATGCTGGAGTTCGCCGAGGCGGTGAAGGCGGCGACCGGCAGCACGGCGCCGCTGTCGTTCAAGCCGCTGCCGGTGGACGACCCGAAGCAGCGCAAGCCCGACATCGGCAAGGCGCAGCGCGTGCTCGGCGGCTGGGCGCCGAAGGTGACGCTGGAGGAGGGCCTCCAGCGCACCGTCCGCTACTTCCGGAAGAAGCTGGGCCAGGGCTGAGCCCCGGGGCTCAGTCGATGTGGACCTGCAGGCCGCGGCTGGCGGCGAAGCCGAACGGCGTCGCCGCGTCGAGGTAGCCGCCCTGGAAGTAGATGTCCCAGTTGCCATAGAGCGCGGTGCTCGGCACGGCCACCGGCAGGCTGTAGGCGCCGGTCCCGTTCAGCACGTGCGACAGGGAGATGGCGCCGTCGTTGAGCAGTTCGAAGTTGAAGACCGGGACCTGCCATTCGCTGAAGCCGATGGCGAGCGCGCCGAATGCGTTCGGCCGGCCGTTGCTGATGGCGACGGTGAAGCTGCCGGCCAGCCGGGCGCAGCCGGTGGCGGCGATGGTCGGCACGCCGTTCAGGCCGGCACCGCCGGTGCCGTAGACCCGGAAGCTGCCGCAGGTCCCGCCCTGCCGGATCTGCAGCAGTCGGCCGTTGCTGAAGGTGAACAGCCAGTCGCCGGTCACCGGATCGAGGGCGCCGCCGCCGACGCCCGGGACGTTGCCCACCAACACCGCGTCGGAAGACGGGATCGGGTCGCCATTGGCGTCGATCTGCATCACGCGGACCGTGTTGTTGCTCCAATCGGCGATCAGCACGCGGGAGGCGTTGGTCCAGGCGGTGGTGGGGCCGGGATAGAGGATCCCCTCGGGGCCGCCGCCGATCAGGTGCTGAGCGGAGATGCCGGTGGCGCCATAGGTGCCGGACGGCTCCGGGGCGAGCCCGACCGTGCGCCAGTCGGCGGTGCCCCAACTCACCACCTTGAACTGGCCGGCGCCGGGATAGCCCGCCGGCACGAACGCGCAGCCGCCGACCGAGGCCATGGTGAAGTTGCTCAGCAGGTTGAGGTCCAGGGTCCGATTGGTGCCCGGTGAGCCAGGCAGCACCTCGCCGATCAGGTTGCCGGGGTAGCTGGTGTGGAACAGGACGTTGTTCGGGCCATAGGCGAGACCGCCGTCGGCCCCGTCGGTGAGGGTGGCGTGGGTGGCGGGCGTGCCGAAGCCGTTGATGTGACCCATGCCGTCGCGGGTCACCGGCACGGCGTAGATGGTCGTGCTCGTGTACGGCGCGAAGAGCAGCACGTTCGGGTTGTTGTGCAGGAACGTGATGCCGCCGTACCAGCCCAGGGTGGCGTTGATCGGGCCGATGTCACGAGCCGTCATGTGTTGATTGAACGGCGGCAGGACGGTCTGGGCGGCGAGCGGGATGGCGAACGCGAAGGCGATGGCGAGGGACCGCATGGATTGTCTCCTGAAGAAGATGCGCGAATCGGCGGGATCCTACACACGGCGGCCCTCGCCTGCTGGGGCGCCCACCACGTTGCAACTTGGGCCGCGCCGCGCTGCGCAGTGACCGCAGCTAGCTGATACGGCGGACGGCAAGGAGGTCCCGCGTCGTCCTCATGCGCGGATCCGCGGCGGCGGTAGCATCCGCGACGTCGTGCTCCGCTTTTGCCGCCGTCTGCTTGCCGCCCTGCTCGGCGCCGTCCTCGCCATCCTCGTCGCCGAGGTCGGCCTGCGCCTCCGTCACGATGGCGAGGTGATGACGGCGGTACTGGCTGAGGCCCGGCTGCACCAACGCGACCCGGTGGTCGGCTACCGGCTGGTGCCGGGCAGCAGCCGCGGCGCCATCCACATCGACTCGCACGGGCTGCGCGGACCGGATCGCCCGCTCTCCCGCGCGGCGGGGGTTCGCCGCATCCTCTGTCTGGGCGACTCGATCACCTGGGGTGAGGGTATCGAGGCCGATGCCGATGCCTGGCCGGCCCGGCTGGAGGCGGAGCTTGACCGGCGCGAGCCCCTCGGTGTGGAGGTGTGGAACGGTGGCGTCATGGGCTACGGCTCGCGCCAGTGCCTGCACCGGATCGGCGAACTGCTGCCGCTGCTCGAACCGGATCTCGTGTTGGTCTGCGCCGGCTGGAACGACCTCACCTTCGCCCGTCAGCTCGGCTGGCATCCAGGGCTCGACTGGGTCACTCCCAATAGGGTCTGGCAGGGCGACCGCAGCTACCTGTGGGATCTCCTGCGCCGGCGGCTGACCACATTGCCGCCGCCATCCGATCCGCGCGCGCTGGCCGCCTATCGGGACAACCTGGAGCGCATCGTCGCCACGGTGCGGGCGTCCGGGGCGGCCATCGCGTTGCTCGACCTGCCGACGGTGTTCGCCCCGGATCCCGAACCGGACGCGGCCGCGAAGGCTGCCCGCAACGGCTACCAGCTGGCCGACGCCGGTGCCTTCCTGGAACTGCGGGCGACGTTGCGCGGCGTCGCCGATCGATGGCAGGTCCCGCTCCTCGCCACCGGCCTCGACTACGAGATCGCGGTGAAGACGCATTGGTTGCAGGATGTCTGTCATCCCGACGCTGCCGGCATGAGGCGCCTGGCTGCGACCCTGGCGCCGCAGGTGGCGGACCTGCTCGCGTCGCTGGCGGTGAGGCCGGGCGCCCTTGCTACGCCCGCTGCCGGCGTTCAGGGCACCGACCGCTAGGCCAGGGCGTGGGGCACGGCCATGAATCAGCGCCATTCCCGGTGAGCGCCGGCGGCTGGCGCGACCGGGAATGCGTCGACGGCGCCGGCCTGCCGCAAGCGTGAAATCAGCAGCCCGGCCGATGGCCTCGCACACAGGGCGATGCAGCAGCCGCCGAAGCCGGCGCCGACGATGCGGGCGCCGAGGGCGCCGTGCCGCTTCGCCGCCGCCACCAGCGCATCCACCGCCGGATGGCTCACCTCGTACTCGTCGCGCAGCCCCTGATGGCTCTGGTCGAGCAGCGCGCCCAGCGCCGGCAGGTCGCCCGTGCGCAGCGCCGCCACCGCTGCATCGACCCTGGCGGCCTCGGCGAAGACGAAGCCGGCGCGGCGCGCCAGCAGGGGATCCTGCACCGAACGCACGCGCCGTTCGCGGTCCTTGCCGGGGATGTCGGCCAGCACGCCGCCCGGCGGTACGCCGAACAGCCGCGCCACCGCGGCGCATTGCGCCACCCGTTCGTTGTAGGCCGCCTGCACCGCGCCGCCCTTCGCCGCCCGCACGCCGCTGTCGGCCACCACGATGGCCAGTCCGGCGGGCACCGGCACCGGCGTGCAGCGCAGGGGCCGGAAGGCGATGCGCAGCGCGTGACCGGCCTCGCCCAGCAGCGACGCGGCCTGGTCCATGCCGCCGGACTGCGTGCCGACGTAGCGTTCGGCCAGCGCTGCCTGCTCGGCCAGCCGCCGGCGGTCGAGCGGCTCGGGGGCGAACAGCAGCGCTGCGGCCACCACCAGGGCCGCCGACGAGGACAGGCCGGCGGCCTGCGGCAGGTCGCCGGTGATCACGATCTCGCAGCCCTGCTGTGGCGGGTGCACGCGCAGCCCGGCGACCACGTAGTCGACCCAGCTGCCGGCCCGCGGCCGATCGAGCAGGGCGCCGCGCGGGATCCGTTCCGCCGGGAAGCGCGCCGGCTCGTGGTGCCGCACCAGGATCGCGTCGTCCGGCCGCTGTGCCGCGGCCGCCGCCACGCCCAGGCCGATCGCGAAGGGCAGCACCGGCAGGCCCGAGTAGTCGGTGTGTTCGCCGATCAGGTTGACGCGGCCCGGCGCGAAGGCGCGCACCGCGGCGTCCGGCAGCAGTTCCTGCAGGCGGGTGAAGAGATGGTCCACGGCGGCGCGCCCTTGTAATGTCGGCCGCCGCCGAGCCGCAAGGAACCGTCATCCCGTCATGCGCAGCACGGACCCCCTCGCCGAACGCCTGGTCGCCGATCTGGTCGCCGCCGTGCCGCGGGCGGTGGAACGCCTGCGCGGCCGGGTCCTGATCACGCCGGTGCGCCGCTCGGCCTGGTTGTCCGAGGCCTGCGGCCAGGACGTGTGGCTCAAGCTGGAGAACGTCCAGGTCACCGGCTCCTTCAAGGTGCGCGGCGCCACCCACAAGCTGCTGGCGTTGTCCCCGGAGGAGCGCGCACGTGGCGTGGTGGCGGCGTCGAGCGGCAACCACGGGCTCGGGGTGGCCCACGCCGCCCTGGGGCTGGGCTGCCGGGCGGCGGTGGTGATGCCGCAGACGGCGCCGGTGGCCCGCCGCGAGCGGATCGCCGCGCTCGGCGCCGAGGTGATCGTGCACGGCGATGACTGCGTCCTTGCCGAGTCGCACGCCCGGGCCCTGGCCGCGCGCAGCGGTCGCGCCTACGTCTCGCCCTACAACGACCCCGACGTGGTGGCAGGCCAGGGCACCCTCGGCGCCGAACTGGCGGAACAGGTGCCGGGCCTCGGCGGGGTCTACGTGGCGCTCGGCGGCGGCGGGCTGGTGAGCGGCGTCGCCGCCGGCCTGCGTGGCGCCGGCGTCCGCGCCGCGGTGGTGGCGATCTCGCCGTCCGCATCGCCGGCGATGGCGGAGTGCGTCCGGGCCGGCGCGGTGATCGACGTGCCCTGCGGCCCGACGCTGTCCGACAGCACCGCCGGCGGCGTCGAACCCTCTGCGATCACGCTGCCGCTGTGCCAGGCGCTGGTCGACCGGCACGTGCGGATCGACGAGCCGGCGATCGCCGCGGCGCTGGTCGATTGCCTGGAGCACGAGCGGCTGCTGGTGGAGGGGGCGGCGGCGCTGGCCGTCGCCGGCCTGCTCGCCGACCGAGCGCGGCCACGGGGCCCGCTGGCGGTGATCCTGTGCGGCGGCAACCTGTCCCTGCCGGTGCTGCGCGACCTGCTGACGCGCGCCTGAGTCCGCCCGAGGCGTGCCAGCCCAGGGTGATCCCGGCACAATGCGGCGATGCCGCATCGCCACGCCGTGCTCGCGTTCCTGGTCCTCGTCCAGCCGACGGTCCTGCCGGCGCAGGCGCCGCTGGCGAACGCGTCGGGCGGCGAGCTGCGGCCGGCGCAGGCCTGCTACGACGTGCTGCACTACGAACTGGCGCTGCGCGTCGACCCGGCGGAGCAGCGCATCGATGGTTCGCTGCAGCTGCGGGCCAAGGTGGTGACGACGTGTTCCGCCATCGAACTGGATCTGGACCAGGCGTTGCGGGTCGAGCGGGTGTCGGTGTTCGACAACGCCGGCCTCTTCACGCACCAGGACGGCCGCATCGTCATCGAGCTGGGCGCCGAGCACCCGGCGGGCACCGAGCTGCTGCTGGTGGTGCACTATGGCGGCAGGCCGCGGGTGGCGAAGAACCCGCCCTGGAGCGGCGGCTTCACCTGGGCGAAGACCGGCGACGGCAGGCCGTGGATCGCCACCTCCTGCCAGGGCGAGGGCGCCGACCTGTGGTGGCCGTGCAAGGACCATCCGTCGGACAAGCCGGACGGCGTCGACCTGCGCATCACGGTGCCGAAGGACCTGGTCGTCGCCAGCAACGGCGTGCTGGTCGACGATGCGATCGGCCAGGATGGCTGGCGCACCTTCCACTGGCAGGTGCGCTCGCCGATCAGCAACTACTGCATAGCGCTCAACATCGCGCCCTATCGCGAGCTCCGCGACACCTACACCAGCGTCACCGGCGAGAAGGTGCCGTTCGTGCTCTACGTGCTGCCGGAGGCCCTCGACGACGCGCGGCCGTTCGTGCAGCAGTTCCAGGACCATCTCCGCTGGTTCGAGAAGACGCTCGGGCCCTACCCGTTCCGCCACGAGAAGTACGGCGTCGCCCACACGCCGCATCTCGGCATGGAGCACCAGTCGATCATCGCCTACGGCAACGGCTTCCGGGATCGCGACTACGACTGGCTGCACCACCACGAGCTGGCGCACGAATGGTGGGGCAACCTGGTGACCTGCCGCGACTGGAAGGACATGTGGATCCACGAGGGCTTCGGCACCTACATGCAGGCGCTCTACCTGGAGAGCGTGGGCGGTGCGGTGCGCTACCAGCGGGAGGTGGGCAGGTGGCGTGCGCTGAACCGGGGGCCGGTGGCGCCGCGCGAGGTGCGCTCGAGCCAGCAGATCTACTTCGGCCCCGGCGGTTCCAACGACATCTACTTCAAGGGCGCGCTGGTGCTGCACACCCTGCGCTGGCTGCTGGGCGACGAGAGCTTCCGGCAGAGCCTGCGCGAGTTCTGCTACCCGACCGAGGCCGCGCGCAAGGCCACCGACGGAACGCAGGTGCGGCTGGTCGACACCGGCGACTTCGTGGCCCTGTGCACGCGCCTGCACGGCGAGGACCTCGGCTGGTACTTCGACGCCATGGTGCACGAGGCGCAGCCGCCGCGGCTCGAGGAGGAGGTGAAGGACGGCGTGTTGCACCTGCGCTGGCGCGTGCCCGGCGACCGGCCGTTCCCGCTGCCGGTGCCGGTGCAGGTCGGCGGCAAGGACGGCAAGGTCGTGCGGGTGGCGATGCCCGACGGGGCCGGCAGCGTGCGGGTGGGCGAGCGGGCGGCGACCATCGACCCCGACGGCTGGCTGGGCCTGCTGCGGCCGCGGACCGGCCGCTAGACGGCGGGCAGCTCGACGCGGAACGCGGCGCCGCCGTCGGGTCCGGCGGCCACCTCGATACGGCCGCCGTGGTCTTGCACGATGCGATGGACGATGCTGAGGCCGAGACCGGTGCCGGCGCCAGGCGCCTTGGTGGTGAAGAACGGCTCGAAGATCCGATCGGCGTCGGCGGCGGGCACACCGGGTCCCTGGTCGGCCACCGTGATCGCCACGCCCGCCGTGCAGGGAGCCACCGCGAGCCGGATGGCGCCGCCCCGGGGGCTGGCCTCCAGCGCGTTGCGGAGCAGGTTCAGGATCACCTGCCGCAGGGCGCCGGCGTCGCCGAGCGCGGCGGGGGCTGCCGGGTCCACCCGTGCGCTGATGGAGACCTGCGCCTGCCGCGCCTGATGCGCGAACAGCCGCAGCAGCTCGTCGATCTCCTGCTGCAGCCAGACCGGCTCGTGCCGGCCCTGCTGCGGGTGGGCCAGGCGGAGCATGCTGGCGGTGATGCCCTGCGCCCGCATCGCCTCCTTGCCGATGATCGCCAGGTACTCGTCGGTGCGGGCGGCGTCCGACCGGCCCTCGGCGTGGTCGCGGCGCAGCCCGTCGGTGCAGGCAACGATCGATGCCAACGGGTTGTTGATCTCGTGGGCGATGCCGGCGGCGATCGTGCCCAGTTCGGCGAGGCGTGCGGTGCGCAGCAGTTCGCGGGAGCGGGTCTCGACGCGCCGTTCCAACTCGTCGTGCTCTGCCTGCAGCCGCGCGGCCATCGCGTTGAAGGCGCCGGCAAGCTGCCCCAGTTCATTGCTCGAGCGCACCGGCAGCCGGGCAGCGAGCTGGCCCTGGGCCAGCAGCGCGGCGCCGCGGTCGAGGAGGCGCAGGGGCAGCAGGACGCGCCGCACGAACCACAGCAGCAGGGCGCCCAAGGTCAGGGCGCTGCAGCCGGCCAGCAGCAGGACCAGCCTGCCCATGTCGCTGCTGCGCTGGTCCAGATCGAGACCGACCTTCTGATGCTCTGCCTCGACCTCCGCCAGCAGCACCTGCACCGATGTCTGCAGACGTTGCAGGCCCGGCAGGAGCTCGGCGGCCGGGCCGCGTCGGGCGAACTCGTCGTTCAGCGCGACGATCGCAGCGGCCAGACCCTGCTGCAGCGTCGCCTCCTCGGTCTGGTGCTCGGGGCGGGATGGGTCGCGACCGCCCTCGGACAGCATGGCGATGCTCGCTGCCGCCCGTTCCATGTGCTGGCGCACGTCGGCGGCCACCAGTTCCCGGACCGACGGCTGGTCGATGCCGGGCCGCTGCAGCCAGTCCGACACGCCGGTCAGCTCGCGGGACACCGAGCGGACGAGCGCGACCTCGCGGTTCTCCTCGAACATGCGCAGTACGTCGGTGTGCAGCCGCTGGACGTGCAGCATCGCCAGCAGTCCGGCGCCGAACAGCGCTGCCGCCAGTGGCAGGAAGGCCAGCAGCAGCTCGATGCGCAGGCCACCCCTGGGCGGATGCTGCGGTGGGGCGGCTTGATGCGACATCAGTGGTCGGAGTCGGCGCGGAAGGTCAGGTCGAGGCCCAGGGTCAGATCGGGATCCTCCGGGAACACGCCCATCATGTACCGCCGCGGCAGCCGGAGCACGTCGTGGGCCACCGTGGCCAGCGCCTGGGCCTGGACCACGCCCCCGCTCGCCCACAGCCAGAGTTCGAGGCACAGCGGTCGTGACACCATCCCGAGGCTGGCGACGCCGCGGAACGTCGCCCGCGCCAGGCCGCCGGGCAGCCACTCGCATCGGTCCAGCCTGCCGTCGTAGGTCAGCATGGCGTCCGCCAGGATGCCGAGCACGTGGTGCGCCGCCTCGGCCACCGGTCGGTCGTCGGCGTCCCGCAGGCGGTGCAGGTCGATGCGGCAGGCGAAGCTGGCGGGCATGCCTTCGCCCCAGGCCAGCGTGGCGCTCAGGTCGGTGCTGCGCGCCTCGTGGATGCCGAGCAGGCCGGTGACGGTGAAGTGCGCGTAGCTGTCGGCGGCGAGGTGGAAGGTCGTGCCCGGCCCGGGTATGCGGGCGGCGGGCAGGCGGCCGAGGGCGTGGACCAGGGCCCCTGGCGGCGGCGGCACAGCGGGCGCACGGTCGGCGGTGGGGCTCGCCAGCCAGACAGCAGCCAGGGCGACCGGGACCCAGGGGCAGAGTCGCCTTGGCCAACTCCTCACGCGGCCCCCTGCCGGTGCCGCAGGGCCAGCCAGGTCCGCGGTCGCAGGAGGTCACGCGGGTGGATCGTGTCGCCGGTCATGGTCACCAGCAGGTCGCACAGGGCGGGCAGGGCCGCACAGGCACGCAGGAACTGCCGGCACACGAGCGGGTGACGCAGCCCGCGCTGGAGGAGGCGCGCGAGGCGGAGGCGGGGGCCGACCTCGCGCCGACGATCGCGGGCGTAGGCGCCCAGTTCCGCGTCCTCGCGCGCCGGTGCCGCGAGGGCGGCAGTGATGGCGCCGGCGAGACGACGTGCCCCCCAGAGGGCGAAGTAGATGCCCTCGCCGGTGAGCGGATCGACGTAGCCGGCGGCGTCGCCCACCAGGGCCACGCCTGGCGCTGCCTGCCGCAGGGTGGTGCAGGCCAGCGGCCCGACGCCACGCCAGGGCCCGGCCCGGCGGCCGGGTGCGAGGCGGGCAGCGAATGCCGGGACCAGGGCAAGGCGCTCGGCCACGAAGTCATCCCAATCGCCCCGCCGCCGACGCAGCGCCGCGCGATCGAGCACGAGGTTGACGCTGAACAGATCGTCCTCGACCGCGGTGGCGGCGAAGTAGCCGCCGTCGAACAGGTGCACCTCGCCAACCGCGGGCGCGGCCACTCCGGCGAAGTGACTGGCCAGCGCGAAGCGGTCGAGCCAGGCGAGCGGCCGCCGCCAGCCGAGTGCGTCGGCGATGGGCGAACGGAGGCCGTCGGCGGCCACGGTGAGGCGCGCCCGCACCCGCCGGCGGCCATCGGGTCCGACCAGTTCCGCACCGCGCACGCGGCCGCCTTCGTCGCGCAGCAGTCCGGCGAAGGCCGTCCGTTCCGACCAGTGGGCGCCGGCGGCGCGGGCGGCGTCGAGCAGGTGCTGGTCGAGCACCTCGCGGCGGACGCCGAAGCCGTGCAGCCGCGCCGGCTCCGTCGCACCCAGGCCCAGGAAGGCGCCAGCGGCGCGCTGACCGAAGCCGCGCAGGTCGAGGCCGTGCACCAGCCGCATGCCGCGGGTGAGCAGTGGCGCGGCGACGCCGAGTTCACGCAGGTGCGGCGCGCACTGCGGACTGAGGAACTCACCGCATGGCTTCGGCCGCGGGAAGGAGCGGCGGTCGCACAGCTCCACCGCGAAGCCCTGGCGGCCAAGGTGGGTGGCCAACGAACTGCCGGCGGGACCGGCGCCGATGATGAGCACATCGCGATCGACGTTCATGATGCGGACACCTCCGGCCGGCGCAGCAGGAGCGCCGGCAGCAGCACGGCATCGCCGAGCAACGCGAGGCCGATGGTCAGGGCGGCGAGGGCGCCGAACTCGGCGGTGGAGGGCATGCGGGAGCCGAGGGTGCCGAGGAAGCCCACTCCCAGCACCGTGCTGGAGACCAGCATGGGCCGGGCCACGGCGGCCAGGGCCACGGCCAGCCCGGCGGTCGCTGTCGGACCGCGGCGGTGGAACCGGTGCAGCAGGTGGATCGTGTTGTCGACGACGAGCCCGAGCAGCACCGAGCCGATCATGGCCGTCGATACCGTGACCGCGTGGCCGCACAGGCCGATGCCGCCATAGAGCAGCGCGCACGGCGCGACATTGGGCAGGAGGCCGATCAGGGCGAGGCGCACCGAGCCCAGGTACCACCACAGCCCCATGCCGAACGGCAGCAGCAGGGCGAGCATGCCGAGCCACTGGCCGCGCACCAGCCGCGCCGAGTCGCGCGCCACCTGCACCGCGGCGCCGGCGCAGTGCACGTCGCGGAGGCCGAGCTGGCTGGCAGACCGGTCGATGAGGTCGAACAGGGCCACCCGTTCGCCGCTGCCGCCGGGGCGCAGCAGGAGCGGCACGGCAAGGCCGGCGGTGGCGTGGATCAGCGGCGGACCGGCCAGGCCGACCACCTCGGGCCGCGCGGCGATGCGACCGAGCAGGGGCAGCAGCTGCGACAGGCTCTGGCTCGCCGGGGCGCGGAGATGGAACGCATCGGTGCCGCCGACCCGCTCGGCCAGCGCCTCGAGTCCGACGCGGAAGGCATCATCCTTCGGCAGGAGGCGCAGCGGGTCGTTGTCGGCGCGCAGCCGGGTGAGGCCGACCGCGGCCAATGCCAGCAGCAGGAAGGTCGCGTGCAGCACGCGGCCGCGGCGGCGGGTCAGCCAGTCGAGGTAGCCCCGCACCGACGGCCTCCGGGGCGGCCTGACCCGCCCGGCGCCGGCCGCCAGCAGCCGCGGCAGCAGGGTCAGGCTGCACAGATGGGCCAGGGCGGTGCCTAGCGCGGCGTCGCGGCCGAAGGCCGTGACCGCGGGGATCGCGGCGAACGCCAGGGAGGCGAATCCGGCCATGGTGGTGAGGGTCGTCCAGAGCGCCGGACGCCGCAGGCGAGCGGTGGCCAGGGCGGCCGCGGTCGGCGCCCGGTGGCCGTCGCGGCGGGCCTGCAGGAAGGACTCGACGACGTGCACCGCACCGGCCACGCCGACCGTGAGCAGCACCGGTTCCAGGAGCACGGAGACCGGGTCCAGCATGCGACCGGACCACGCGGTGAGGCCTCGGGTCCACAGGATGGCCAGGGTCGCCGGAAGGAGCACGCCGGCGGCGACGAGCAGATGCCGGTAGAGCAGCAGGGCGAGCAGGAACAGGCCGCCGCCGACGAACGGCATCGTGCGCAGCCGTTCCCCGGCGACCGCGTCGGCGATGGCCGCCTCGCCGAGATCCTGGGCAGCGGCGAGCAGGCGCAGGGGCGGCGGACACTCCGCCCGGGCCGTGGCCAGCACCGGTGGCGAGGGCCCCGCGAGGGAGAGTGATGCCAGGAGCACACCAGGCATCGGGTCGGCGACCGGCGAGACCCGTGTGACATCGGGGCGCTGCTGCAGGCGGGTGAGCAGGCCGGTCACCGCGACGCGATCCGGGATTTCGATGGCCTGGCCGGTCGGCCGGCAGAACGCCAGCAGCAGCGTCGCATCGTCGCCGACGCTGCGGCGCCGTTCGGCGCGCCGCCGGTCGTCGTCGGTGCCGGGGGACTTCAGGGCGCTGTTGGCCGGGTCGATGACCAGCGCCGCCTGGGCCCAGCCGAGGGCTGCGGTGATCACCGCCAGCGCGAACAGGATCACGACACCGAGGCAGCGGCGGCGGCGGTGCATCGAGGGGCTGGGCATCGGTGCCCGCCGCAGAGCACGCCGCGTGCCAGGGCCGGCGTCGGAGTGTGCTGCCGGGTGCCGGGCCGCGTTGCTTGGGGCGTTGAGCGTCCGCCGTTGAAGGGATTGCACACCGGTTGCAAGGACTGCAAGCATGGAAGCCCCAGGTGCGCCCGGGACTCCTGGGGTGGCGGGTCGGCACGCCCGTTGCGATGCCTGGACTGGACGAACATGACATTGGAAGCGGCACAAGCGTGGCTACGAGCATGAGCAGGCGACTGGCCGGTCTCGTCGGGTGGTGCGTGATCCTGGCGGCCGGGGCCCTCGGTGCGGCCGGCCTGTGGCACGTGCAGGAGCGGGTGCGGATCGTGATCGAGGCCGAGCGGCCGGCGGGGCCCGAGCCGCTGGCATTGCTGCGCGATGAGGTCACGACCTTGCAGCGGGACGTGGGCGCGCTGGTGGCCGCCTTGGAGGCGAACCTGCGGCAACTGGCGGCGTCCCTGGACGGGGCCCAACAGGTTCATGCGGCCGGCTGCCGCGAGGATGTGCGGCGGCTGACGGCGAGCCTGGAGCGTTGGCAGCAGTCGGTCGATGGCACGACGGCATCGCTGAGCGCGGCGATCGCGCGGCTCGCGGACCGGCAGCCCGACGGGCAGGGCGCACCGGTGGCCGCGGGCGCTGAGACGATGGTGGTGACCACGCCGATGGCGCCGGCCGATGCCAGGACGGCAACCGGGCCGGACGCTGCCGCCGGCAACTCGCCCGGTGGCGATCTCGCCAGGGAGGGCGCGCCGCCCGCGCAACCGGCCCAGGGCGGCTTCCTGAACTTCCGGTTGCCATCACGGACCTTCCGCTTCGACCAGCCCCACGACTTCGTGCTGCTGCCGGACCTGAGCAGGGTCGGCTTCGATGCCACCAGCACGCTGCACGACTTCTCCGGGGTGACCCAGGCGGTGACCGGGGAACTGCATGCCGACCTGCACGATCCGGCGGGGACCTGGAGCGGCCGCGTGGTGTGCCAGGCCGGCACCCTGCTCACCGGCGTCGACGGTCGCGACGAGGGACTGCGCGAGCACCTCGCCACGTCGCAGCACCCGGACATCTGCTTCGAGATCACCGGTTTCGAGCCCGCGGCGAACGGCATCGACGCAGCCCACGAGACGGTGCAAGGCGCCGTGCTGGGCCGGATGACGATCCGCGGCAGGACCAGGGACCTGCGTGTGCCGATCCGCGCCGCGATGGACGCCGGGCGCCGGCTGGTGGTCGAGGGCCAGGCGCCGCTCAAGCTCAGCGACTACGAGGTGCCGGTGCCGAGCAAGCTCGGCGTCATCAGCATGGGGGACGAGGTGAAGGTGTGGGTGGCCCTGCGGCTGCGGGTGGGGAAGGGAGGCTGAGATGCGACCCGCCGTGGCGCGAACGGGGCGTCGGTTGCTGTTCCTGCTGGCCGCGCTCCCGGCGGCGGGCTGCTACGCGTCCAACGTCGTGGCCCGCACCGACCGGCTGGTGGCGGCGCCGGCCGAACTGCCATGGGTGCTGGCCGATGCCGACGCGGTGCCCGGCTTCTGGCAGGCCGCGGCGATCACCGGTGATGCCGCGTTGAGCCTGCGGGCCGTCTACTACTGGTTCGAACGGGGCGGCAGCTACACCGGCGCCGCGCTGGTGGAGGGTGACGCGGGTCTGGCGTTCCAGACCCTGGTGGGACGCTGGCAGGTGGTGGCGGGAGCCCTGCGCCTCGACGAAGGCGCCCCGGCGCGTCTGGAGGCGGCGCCCGATCATCTGCGGCTCTCCCTGCCGGGCGGCGTGCTGGTGCTGCGGCGGGCGGAGCTGCGATGAGGGATCCCTGCCTGGCGTCGCGGCGGAACGACCTCCGCCTCTACCGGCGTGACGGCTGGTGGGACCCGTCGTGTCGGGCCTTCGCCTCGCTGCGCTCCGTCAACGAGTGCCGGCTGGACCTGCTGCGCGGCTGGCTGGCGGCCGCCGGGGCGGCCGGGCGCCCCGGCGTCGTGATCGACCTCGGCTGTGGCGGCGGCCTGATGGCCGTGCCCCTGATCGCCGACGGACATCGCGTGCTCGGCATCGATCTGTCGCGGCCGGCGCTGGCGGCGGCGCGCGCGGCGGCTACGGAACGCGGCCTGTTTGCCACCGGCGACCTGATCGGCAGCCCGCTCGCCAGCCGGATCGCGGACCTCGTGCTGCTCGCCGACGTGCTGGAGCACGTGTCCGACGCGCCGGCGGCGGTGGCGGAGGCGGCGCGGTTGCTGCGCCCTGGCGGCCACCTGTTCGTGAGCACGATCAACCGGACCATCCTGTCCCGTCTGTTGGGCGTGACGTTGGCCGAGGGCCTGGGTCTCGTGCCGCGTGGCACCCACGACCCGGCAATGTTCGTGCGGCCGCAGGAACTCGACCGCTGGGCCGCGACGGCGGGCCTGGCCCGCGTGGCCCGGGCGGGCGAGGTGGTGCGGCCCTGGGCCACCCTGCGGGATTGGACGATCCGCGTCCGGCCGGGCGGCAGCCTGGCGCTGGGCTACAGCGCGTTGTTCCGAAGGGAGATGGCATGAGAACGCAGCGGCGAGTCGCGCTGGGCGCGGTCCTGGCGGTGGTGGGAGGCGGCGCGTTCCTGCTGGCGATCGCCAGCATGGCCCATGGCATCGCGAGCGGGCTGCAGGACGGCCGCGGTGGGCTGCACGGTCCGGCGGCGTGGCTCGCCGACCTCGGGCTGGTGCTGCAGTTCCCCCTGCTGCACTCGTTCCTGCTCGGTGATCGTGGCCGGCGACTGCTGCAACGGGTGTGGCCCGGGGACCTGGGCCGCACGCTGCTGCCCACCAGCTACGCGCTGGTGGCCAGCCTGCAGCTGCTGGCGGTGTTCTGGCTGTGGTCGCCGCTCGGCCCGGTGTGGTGGGCACCGACTGGTTGGCCGCTGGCGCTGTCGTGGGTGCCGTTCGCGCTGGCCTGGCTCTGGCTGGCGGTGGCGATCGGCAACGCCGGCGCCGGCATCCAGAGCGGGGCCAGCGGCTGGTGGGCCTTGCTGCGCGGCCGGCCGCTGCGCTATCCGCCGATGCCGACTGCCGGCCTGTTCGCCTGCTGTCGGCAGCCGATCTACTTCGGCTTCGGCCTGGTGCTGTGGACCGCGCCGGTGCGGTCCGTCGATGGCCTGCTGCTGGCGGTGGCCTGGGGCGCGTACTGCCTGGTCGGGCCGCTGCGCAAGGAGGCGCGCTACGAACAGTGGTTCGGCGAACGCTTCACCGCCTATCGTGCGACGGTGCCCTACCTGCTGCCCCGTCTGCCGTGCCGGTCGCGCCGGAGGTCACGATGAGGATCGCCGCCGTGGGCAGCGCGCTGCCCGGTCACCGCTATCCGCAGGAGGTCCTGCGCGACTACCTGGCCGAGGTCTGGCGCGACACGCCGGCGGCGGCCCGCCGCCTGCGTGAACTGCACGAGAACGTGGCGGTTCGGACCCGGCACCTGGCGCTGCCGCTGGAGGAGTACGCCGGCCTCACCGACTTCACGGCCAGCAACGCCGCGTTCGTGCGTTGCGCCGTGGATCTCGGCGAGCGGGCGATCGCCGACGCGCTGGCCCGCGCCGGCCTGCGGCCCGCTGACGTGGACGCGCTGATCGTCTCGACGGTGACCGGCGTCTGCAGTCCGTCGCTGGACGCCCGGCTGTGCAATCGCATGGGCTTCCGGCCCGACGTGCGACGGATGCCGCTGTTCGGGTTGGGCTGCGTGGCCGGCGCCGCGGCGGTGTCACGGGCGGCGGACTTCGTGCGGGCGTTCCCGGCGGGCGTCGCGCTGGTGCTCACCGTCGAACTCTGCTCGCTGACCCTGCAGCGGAACGACCGTTCGGTGGCCAACCTGATCGCCTCGGGCCTGTTCGGCGATGGCGCCAGCGCCGCGGTGGTGGTGGGGGCCGTGC